>CAZTOV010000141.1:1833-4840 GCA_964615175.1 uncultured Burkholderiales bacterium | reverse complement strand
GCGGCGGCCGGCACCGAGGACGAGGGAGACGCACCGACCCCTGCGGAACAGGTCACCGAAGCCGTGACCGAAGAGGCGTCCGAGGCCATCGGTGAGTCCGATCCGGCCCCCGAGACGACCGCGGAGGGTACCGAGGCTCTCGCCGAGCAGGCCGTCGAGGAAGCAGAGACGGTTCCCGACGAGCAGGCCGCAGCCGAAGCCGGTGAGACCACCGAGGCCGGTGAGACCACCGAAGCCGGCGAGGCCGAGGGACAAGCCTCCGATCCACAAGCTGAGATCGCCGAGTCGGAAGACCCCGAGACGGCGGCGCGCTCTGCGCTGGGTCTCGGCGAGAAGATCGAAGAAGAGGGGATCAAGCCCGAGGACGCCGCCGCCATCCTCGAGGCCGCCGCCAAGGAAAAGGAAGAGGAAGCGGAGGAAGAGCCCGAGGAGGGCCCCGACCTCGAGGACGCCGACCTCGTCGACGTGGTGGAGGAGGAGCCTTCCGAGCCCAGCCCCTACGACCGGGCCGGCGACTGGTACGTCGTCCACACCTACTCGGGATACGAGAAGAAGGTGAAGTCGAACCTCGAGAGCCGGGTGAAGTCCCTCAACATGGAGGGACGCATCCACGAGGTCGTCATCCCCATGGACGACGTCATCGAGTTCAAGGGCGGCAAGAAGACCGTCGTGCAGAAGAAGGTCTTCCCCGGCTACCTGCTCGTGCGCATGACCCTCGACGACAACTCGTGGGGAGCGGTTCGCAACACCCCCGGTGTCACCGGCTTCGTCGGCGGTGGCGCCAAGCCCACGCCGCTCTCGCGCAAGGAGGTCGAGTCGATCCTGCGGGTGCGCCCCGAGGACGAGACCAAGAAGGCGCGTCCGCGGCTCGAGTTCGAGGTCGGCGACCAGGTGCGCGTCAACGCCGGCCCCTTCGCCGACTTCAACGGCCTCATCGACGAGATCAACGTCGACCAGAGCACCCTCAAGGTGCTGGTCAACATCTTCGGACGCGAGACTCCGGTCACCCTGGAGTTCTCCGACGTGGCGAAGCTCTGACGCCACTCGACCAAGGAACCGTGAACCATGGCTAAGAAGAAGGTCGCTGCCGTTGTCAAGATCCAGATCGAGGCCGGAGCGGCGAGCCCCGCGCCCCCCGTGGGTACGGCGCTCGGTCCCCACGGCATCGCGATCATGGACTTCTGCAAGGCGTACAACGACCAGACCCAGGACCAGCGCGGCAACGTGGTGCCGGCCGAGATCACCATCTACGAAGACCGGTCGTTCACCTTCATCACCAAGACGCCGCCCACCTCGTACCTGATCAAGAAGGCCGCCAAGCTCGAGAAGGCCGCGGAGGCGACGGGGCGCCAGCCGTCGGTGGGTCGCATCACTCGCAAGCAGGCCCAAGAGATCGCCGAGACGAAGATGCCCGACCTCAATGCCGTCGACATCGACGGTGCGGTGCAGCAGGTGATCGGCACGGCCCGGTCGATGGGGATCGACGTTCTTCCGTAGCAAGACAGTTCTCGCCCCCGGCGGAGGACCTCGCCGCCGGAACCGGGCGCACCACGAGGGAGGCAGGAGCACTCATGCCGAAGAACCACGGAGGCCGTGCCCGGCACGGCAAGAAGTACCGCGAGTCTCAGCGCCACTTCGAGCGCCAGGGGCGTTACACGCCTCGCGAGGCGATCGACCTGGTCAAGGCGCTCACCGCCGAGGCGAGCCGGAGCTTCGACGAGACCATCGAGCTGTCGTTCAAGCTCGGCGTCGACGCCCGCAAGGCCGACCAGCAGATCCGCGGCACCATCGGGCTTCCCGGCGGTACCGGCAAGGACGTGCGGGTGGCGGTCTTCGCGTCCGGCGACCAGGCCAACCAGGCTCGAGAGGCCGGAGCCGAAGTGGTCGGTGCCGACGACCTCGTCGAGCAGGTCGAGGGGGGGAACCTCGACTTCGACGTCGCCATCGCCACCCCGGAGCTGATGCCGCAGGTCGGCAAGCTGGGGAAGGTGCTGGGCCCCCGCGGTCTCATGCCCAACCCCAAGAGCGGCACCGTGACCGACGACGTCCAGAAGGCCGTCGAAGAGTTCAAGAGCGGCACGGTCGAGTTCCGCACCGACCGGGCCGGCAACGTCCACATCCCGATCGGCAAGGCGAGTTTCGACGCCGGCCGCCTGCTCCAGAACTTCGAAGCCGTCCTCGACGAGATCACGCGGGCCCGCCCCGCCTCGGCCAAGGGCCGGTACCTCCAGTCGGTGACGATTTCGTCGACGATGGGCCCGGGCATCAAGGTCGACGCCACGAAGGCCGCCGAGGTGGTCGAGGACGAGGCGGTCGTCGAAGCCGCGCTGGCGGGCGATCCCGCCGACGCCGGCTGACCCCCGCCGAGCCGGCCGGAGTTGGTGGAGCTTCGACGCGCCGCTACACTCCGCAATTCGTTACCGAAGACCTCAGGTCCCTGCACGCCATCGAGATCGGGCAGGGGTAATCGGTCGCCCAAGACCCCGACCGGCCTGACGAGGTGGCGCTCTCGCCCGTTCGGGCGCGCGCGTGCCTCGCGGCCGTGAACCAACAGGAGCGAGGAAGCGCAGATGGTCCGACCCGACAAGGTCGCCGTCGTCGAAGAGATCGGTGAGAAGCTCTCGGCGTCGACCGCGGCCGTGCTCACCGAGTACCGGGGTCTCAGCGTTCCCGATCTGGCCGATCTCCGCTCGGCGCTGCGCCAGGCCGGCACCCAGTACAAGGTGTACAAGAACACGCTCGCCCGCCGGGCGGTCGAAGGGGAGTACGAGGAGCTGATCGAGCTGCTCGAGGGGCCCGTGGCCTGGGCCTTCATCGACGGCGACGTCGTCACCGCGGCCAAGGCGATCCGCGATTTCTCCAAGGACAACGACAAGCTGGTCGTGAAGGGCGGTCTCCTCGACGGCGCCTTCATCAGTGCCGACCAGGTCGACGAGCTGGCCCAGCTCCCCACCCGCGACGAGCTGCTGGGCAAGCTGGCCAACGGTTTCCAGGCGCCGCTCCGCCG
>CAZTOV010000141.1:0-1733 GCA_964615175.1 uncultured Burkholderiales bacterium | reverse complement strand
GACGACGCCGGATCCGACGCAGACGAGAAATCCGAATAGCCCACGACGAGGAGAATCACCGTGGCGAAGATGAGCACCGAAGATCTGCTCGAGCAGTTCAAGGAGATGACGGTCCTCGAACTGAACGAGTTCCTGAAGGCGTTCGAGGAGGAGTTCGACGTCGAGGCCGCGGCCCCGGTGGCCGCCATGGCCGCGGCTCCCGGCGCACCGGCCGAGGAGGCCGCCGAGGAGAAGGACTCGTTCGACGTCGTGATCACCGGCGCCGGCGACAAGAAGATCCAGGTGATCAAGGAGGTGCGGTCGCTCACGAGCCTCGGCCTGAAGGAGGCCAAGGAGCTGGTCGACAACGCCCCCGGCACTGTGCTCGAAGGTGCGCCCAAGGAGGACGCCGAAAAGGCGAAGGAAGCCCTCGAGGGCGCCGGCGCCAGCGTCGAGCTGAAGTAGCCGAGGTGCGGGGAACCGCACGGCGACCGGCGTTCGGATCCTTGACCGCCGCTCAGGGCAGGCGTATCCTGCGCGGCGGACAATCCGGACACCCTGTCACGTGCCCCGATTCGCCATCGTCGTGGGCCGGCGTGTCTCGCGTTGCGTGGCGTGGCTGCGCACGCTATGCTCGCGCGCTGCCGTGCCCGTCCTGTGTCCTTTTCCGCTTGAGGCAGGAAATTTCTCGTCCTGACCGCGCGCGTCCGTAATCCGTAAGGAGTGAAGCTCGTGGCTCGATCCGCGTCCCGCGATCGTTTTTCTTTTGCCAAGCTCGACGAAGTCCTTCCGCTGCCCGACCTGGTGGCGGTGCAGCGCGAGAGTTTCGAGTGGTTCCGCGACGGCGGCGTCGCCGAGGTGCTCGAAGAGATCTCGCCGATCAAGGATTTCACCGAGAACCTCGAACTCGAACTCTCCGACCATCAGTTCGAGCCGCCGAAGTACTCCGTCGAGGAGTGTCGTGAGAAGGATCTGACCTACTCGCGACCGCTGTTCGTCACCGCTCGCTTCATGAACCGCCAGACCGGCGAGATCAAGGAGCAGACGGTCTTCATGGGCGAGTTCCCGATGATGACCGACAAGGGCACCTTCGTCATCAACGGCACCGAGCGCGTCGTGGTCAGCCAGCTCGTCCGCTCGCCCGGCGTCTACTTCGGGATCAGTCCCGACCGCACCAACCCCGAGCGCGACATCTACGACGCCAAGATCATCCCGGCCCGCGGCGCGTGGCTCGAGTTCGAGGTCGACAAGAAGAACATGGTCGTGGTGCGGATCGACCGGAAGCGCAAGATTCCCGTCACCATCCTCCTCAAGGCCCTCGACTTCGGTGAGTCCGACGAGGAGCTGGCCAACCTCATCACCAACGAGGACGGCGAGCCCTACGAGGTGATGCTCAACACCATCGAGAAGGACTCGACCGAGACCGCCGACGACGCCTTCATCGAGATCTACCGCAAGCTGCGCCCCGGCGAGCCCCCCACGGTCGAGTCGGCCAAGGGGCTGCTCGAGAGCCTGTTCTTCAAGCCCAAGCGTTACGACCTCGCACGGGTCGGCCGTTACAAGGTCGGCAAGAAGCTGGGTGAGGAGTACGAGGCGCTGGCCGGCACGCTCAAGGAGCACGACGAGAAGGCCCCCACCGACAAGGACTTCTCGCTCACCCGGGCCGACGTCCTCTCCGCCATCAGCTACCTGGTGAAGCTGCACTACGGCGAGTCCGACTACTGGGACGACGACATCGACCACTTCGGCAACCG
>CAZTOV010000140.1:0-4843 GCA_964615175.1 uncultured Burkholderiales bacterium | reverse complement strand
AGAAGGTCGAGGGCAACAGCCACACCTTCTTCGTCGGCGAGGTCGTCGACGCCGGTTTCCAGCAGGAGGAGGACACCGAGATCCTCCGCATGGAGGACACCCGCATGTCCTACGGCGGCTGACCCACCCAGAGAGTGTGAGCATTTGGTGGGGTCATGACCCCACCAAATGCTCACACTCTCGTGGTCGCGTTTCGGCGTCTCAACGCGCTTAGCGGGGGTATGAACCCTCGCATTCTCGATCTGATGGCTCGGCAGCACGGAGCGATCGCCCGGTGGCAGGCGCAGGACGCTGGCATGACCGCTGAGGCGATCCGTTGGCAGCGAACTACAGGACGTTGGATTCCGACACTGTCGAGTGTGTACCGGGCTGCCGACGCTCCGGAGACACCGAACCAGAGATTGGTCATAGCGTCGCTGTGGGGCGGACCGGATGCGGTGCTCTCCCACACCTCGGCGGCAGCCCTCTGGGATCTGGACTTGCCACGCGGCGAGCCGGCGAAGATCCACGTACTGAGGCGGTACGGACAGTCAGCCCGCAACACCGATCTCGTCGCTCATCGCACGCGACGTCTTGACGAGATCGACCGCGCCGTCCGGAAGGGAGTTCCGGTGACCTCCGTCGAACGGACCCTCGTGGATCTCGCCGCCGTTCTCGACGAGGCCGCGCTCGAGGCGGCTCTCGAGAGTGCGCTGCGGCAACATCTGACCTTCAACGAACGTCTGTGGCGCCGCGTCGAGAAACTCTGGGGACACCCGAGGCTGCACGTGCTCCGCCATCTCCTCCACATCCGGCAGGACGCTCCGGCCGAGAGCGTTCTCGAAGTCCAGGTCGAGCGCTTCCTCAGGGAGTACAGCATCGAGGGCTTCATCCGCCAGTACGAGGTCTGGGACGGCGAACGCTGGCGTCGGCTCGACTGGGCTCGACCCGACGTGAGGGTGGCGCTGGAAGCAGAGAGTTGGAAACACCACTCGGGACGAATCGACTGGTCGCGTGGTCACACGCGCAACCGCCGCCTCGTCGCCCGCGGATGGCGGTTCATCCCGATCACCCGGGCATGTCTCGACGAGGAGCCCGCAGAGACCGCTCGCGACATCCTGAAGTCCTGCGACGAAGCATGAGGGTGTGTGAGCATTTGGTGGGGTGATGACCCCACCAAATGCTCACACACCCGGTTTGGGGGTGTCCGGGGGTGGGAGCGGCCGTGCGTATCCTCTCCGGATGCGTCGCATTCTCTTCTGGTCGGCCGCCGGCGCGGCGGTCGTCGCGCTGATAACGGTGACCGCGGTCCTGATCTTCGACTCCGACGACGCGTCTGACGTGTCCGAAGCCACGAGCACCACTGGAGGCGAAGATCCGGCCGGTACCGAGGAGCGGGAGATCACCACCACCACGGCGGCCGAGGCGCCCATCGAATCGGTCGGTGCCGCGCCCGTCGACGGCGCCATCCTCTCCGAGCCGGTCGAGGGCCCGGTCAACCAGGTCGACGTCGGCGAGGAGACCGACTGCAGCGCCCTCGAGGACGACTTCGAACCGGTCGCGTGCTCGAGGGTGCAGGGCTCGGGCGGGCACTTCCTCGTCTTCGTGGGGCGCGACGACGGCGGCGGGCTGCGGTCGTCGCTCTACCGGGCCTCCGACACCGGGAGCACCTCGTTCACGCCGGTGGCGCAGTCCAAGACCTTCGAGGCCGACGTGGAGGTCTTCGAGATGTCGCTGGCCGAGTTCGAGGTGGGTGGCGAGCCGGTCGTGATCATCGACTACGACTTCAACGGCTCGGGCTCGGTGCATTCGTTCGATGTCGTCGCGTGGGACGAGACCGACGAGGCGCCGCGGGTGGTGGCCTTCGTCGGCGGCACCGGCGGCGACCGCTTCCACCCGGAGGACGACGCGCTCCAGTTCGTCAGCGCCAACTACGACGACGGCGCCCCCACCTGCTGCCCCAACTTCGCCGACGTGCGGACCCTCCGGCGTTCGGCACCGGGAGAGTGGGACCTGAGCACCGAGACCGTCCCCTTCAACGAGGCTCCGTAATTCCTCGTTCTTGATCCCGGATCTCACGGATGGCGCAAGATGCGGGACCAAGAACTCAGGCCGTGAACATCTCCTGGATCTGGGCAGCGAACATCATGTCGCCCTTGAGCTGGAGCTTGCCGGCCATGAACGCCTGCATGCCGTCGAGCTCGCCGGCGACGAGGCGCATGTAGTCGGGGAGCGAGAGGTTGAGGGTGACACGGGCGCCCTCGGGCTCACGCCGCTCGGCCGACACTGCGCCTCCCTCGATGGTCACCGTGTACGGGTGCACGTCGTCGCCGTGCTTGACCTCCCACCCGATCACGCAGTCCTGGGCCTTCTCGGCGTCGACGGCCTCCTGCATCCCCTGGAAGGTCAGGTCGAGAAAGCCTTCGACTCCGCCGAGGTTCTCGGCGAACTGGATGAGCGCGGCGTCGTCCTGTCCCACGACGGCCTCTCGCAGCATCGCTCGGGGGTCAGCGGCATCGGCGATGGCGTCGTTGGTGATCGCGTCGTCGGTCATGGTTCCTCCAGGGGTCGAGCCAGTCGTTTCCCGGAAGTGTTACCGCCGGTAACGTCCGCCGTCAACATGGGCGCCGACCCGAGGAGGAGCCAGGTCAACCGTTGGGCTGGGGCGGGCGCATCTGGCGGAGGAGCATCTGCTGGGTGCCGGTGCCGAGGAGGCGACCCTTCTCCGAGAACACCCGGCCCTGGGCGCCAACCAGGCCGCGCCGCGACACCAACCCTTCGGTCACGTCGAGGAGGTGCGGGGAGCCGTCGGGACTGTCGTGGAAGGTGATGTGCACGTCCATGTTGGGGGCCATCCACTCGGTGGTGTGTTCTGCGTCGAAGCCCCGAGCCGCGGCCGGCCAACCTTCGGTGTCGAGCAGCACCGTCACGCGTCCGGCCTCCACGAACGGGTCGTCGAACACATCGGTGGGCACGAACCGCCACCAGCCCTGGGCCGTGGGCTCGAGTCCGCTGCGCCGGTCCCACTCGTCCTGACCGAGGAAGTCGAGCGGTCGGAACTCGAAGTTGCTCCAGAAGCAGTGCGGCGGGTCGGCACTGTCGACGAGGTCCTGGATCAGCGGGAGGTCGTTCGGAGCCGGCACGTCGGGCATTGGCGTCCACTCGTACTCGGGCCCCGAGGCGTCGCCGTCGACGGTCCACACCATGGCCTCGGCGATCCGACGGTCGCCCTGACTCATGGTCAGGCGGACCGACTCCGACCGCCTGCCGCGACGGAGCGTCTCGGTGCCGATCGTCACCTCGTCGAAGGCGGCGCCGCCGAGGAAGTGCACCGCCAGGCTCGCCGGGCGGTCGAGCTCGGAGTGCGCGCCGGCGGCGCGGAGCAGGATGGCGGCGAGGTATCCGCCGTTGGGTCCCCAGATCTCCCAGTCACGGGACAGCCGGGCGGTGTACTCACCGCGCCCGTCGTCCGACGTTCCTTCCACGGCGGTGTCGATCGCGAGGTCGCCCATGAGCCGTGACGCTATCCGCCCCCCGCCGAGCTCACGACCGATTTCTTGACTGTGGATGTGGGAAGAGTTCTGCCATTCACCGTCAAGAACGAGGACGGTCAGCGACGGGCGGGGAGGTCGAGGCGGAAGCAGGCGCCGCTCGGCTCGGCCTCTCGATAGGAGATGGCGCCGCCGAGGGCGTCGGCGAGCCGAGCGCAGATGGCGAGCCCGAGCCCCGTGCCGGTGCTGTGGTCGCCGCGTGCGAAGGGCTCGAAGAGGTGCGCTCGCAGGTCGGCGGGAACCCCCGGCCCGTCGTCGCGTACGTCGAGGTGCACGACGCTGTTGCGCGCCGAGGCCCCCACATCGATCCTCTGGCCGCCGTAGCGGTAGGCGTTGACGAGCAGGTTGTGGAGGATCTCCTGGAGCCGCACCGGGTCGGCCAGCACCTCGACGCCGGGCTCGATCGACACCTCGACCTGCGTCTCTGGTGGAGCCGGCGCCTCCTCGAGAGCCTGCTCGACGGCGGTCTCGACCGACACCGGTTCCGGGACGACGCTCAGCCGTCCCGACTCGAGGGTCGAGAGATCGAGGAGCTTGTCGGCGAGCGCCCGTGCCCGGCGGCCCTGGCGGGCCAAGGCCTCGATGGCTTCGTCGAGTTCCTCGTCGGTCATCTTCTCGCGGTTGGAGGCCATCACCGACGCCAGGCCGGCGAGGGTGGTGAGGGGCGTGCGCAGTTCGTGGGCCGCGTTGGTGATGAACTCGCTCCGGGCGTGGTTCAGCGAGGCCCGCTCGTCCTCGACCGTCTTGCGTTCGCGGATGTCGCGCGCGATCCCGTGGATGCCGACCGGCTGGCCCCGCTCGTAGAGCACGCGGGTGTTGACCTCGACGGGGATGCGCCGGCCCGAGCGGGTGTGGATCTCGAGCTCCCACGGCACCGGGTCGGTGTCGCCGGTGGAGATGGCCCGCTGCATGCGGTCGTAGGCCTCGTCGACGTACTCGGGGGCCACGATCTCGGCCGCGGTCACACGGCCGAACTCCTCGCGCGTATAGCCGGTGAGCGCCAGCGCGGTCTCGTTGGCGGCCTGGAACACGCCGTCGAGGTCGTGGACGTAGATCATGTCCTGCGCGTTCTCGACGTAGTCGCGGTAGCGCATCTGGCTGAGCCCGAGGGCCTCGAAGAGCGTGCTCACTCCGAGCACCACGGCCGGAGTGACGATGGCGAACGCCACCGTTCCCACCCTCGCCATGTCGGGATCGCTGATGGCGGCGCCGACACCCAGCGCGATGCCGGTGATGACGGCGGTGGCCATCGAGATCCGGACGTCGACGATGATGGCGAAGAGCACCACGTTGCCGAGGGCCGCGATGAGGCC
>CAZTOV010000139.1:0-4847 GCA_964615175.1 uncultured Burkholderiales bacterium | reverse complement strand
CCCCGGAAGCCGGGGAGAAGGCCGAGGGCGAGGGTGCCGCCCATGACCCAGAGCAGGGTGACGAGCACGTCGCGGCGGCGCTTCTTGGCCAGGTCGGCGGAGGTGACCTGCACCCCCTGGGGGGCCAGCGGTACCCGGCCGTGCTCGCCGTATCCGACACGGGGGATGTAGCCGCCGGTGCGACGGAGAATGTTGAGCTGGTGGTGGAAGCTGCCGATCGTGTCGCCGGGGCTGGCCTCGGCTCGGGCGCGCAGCGCCGGAGGGATGAGCACAGCAGCCCACACAGCTCCGAGAATGAGCAGCACCAACGCGGTCACGCTCCTGGCCCTACCTTCCGAGTCGACAGCAACGTACCGATGGACGGAGACGAAGTGGTGGACCCCCAGGCCCCTCCGCCCCATAACTCGCCGCGGGTTCTATTACGTCAGAACGCCGCGCGCAAGTGGATGAATGCACAAATGCTAACTCTTGCAAGCACCGGACGCAAGCATCCGGGCCGATCGAACGTCGCGCGGAAGGGTAGGCGGAGGACCCGGGTCGGTCGCATCGGGCCGCCCGTCCCGGAACCGGCGGCGATGAAGCTTGACCGGTGGGTCAGTCGAGCTGCGGGTCAGTCGTCGTCGGGTTCGGACCCGTCGGAACTGCCCGAGACCACCCGGCTCGACTCCTCGAGCGCAGCGTCGATGCTGTTCTCGAGGGACGCCCGCCGGAAGGTGCCCGACGAACCGCCGGTCTTCTCCCACAGGGCCAGCTCGCCCACGGTCATCTCACGGTCGACCGACTTGCACATGTCGTAGACGGTCAGCGAGGCGATGGCACAGGCGGTCATGGCCTCCATCTCGACGCCGGTGCGATCGAACGTCTCGACCTGGGCCTCCACCTCGACGTAGCTGTCCTCGATGGTGAAGTTGACATAGACCGAACCCACCAGGAGCGGGTGGCAGAGGGGCAGCAGGTCGGGCGTCTTCTTCGCCGCCTGGATGCCGGCCACCCGAGCCACCGCCAGCACGTCGCCCTTGGTGATGGCGCCGGAGGCGATCATCGACGCCGTCTCGGGCTGCATGTGGATGCGGCACCGCGCCACGGCGCGGCGATGGGTCGATTCTTTGGGCGTAACGTCGACCATGCGGGCGCGCCCGAGCGGGTCGAGGTGGGTGAACTCCCGAGCCATGACGTCCAAGTGTAGGGGGCGTCGCGCCTCCATGGGTGCGGAGCGCGTCTCTACCCGCCGATCTGGGACATCGACCTTGATGGGCGGATGAAGTCGATGTGGTTGATGCGGTGGCCCGCCTGCTTGGCCGCCACGGTCCTTTCGATCACGCCGGCGAGGTCGTCGTCGGTGCCCCCGGAGCGCAACACCGAGCGCAGATCGCCTTCATCCAGAGAGAAGAGGCATGCCCGCAGCTTCCCCTCGGCCGTCACCCGCATGCGGTCGCACTGCTCACAGAAGGGAGCGGTGACGCTGGGGATCACGCCGACGTGCCCGGCGCCGTCGACGTAGCGGTAGCGGGTGGCGGGCTCGTCGGCTTCACCCGGGTCGACGACCGGCTCGAGGGGGAAGGCGTTCGCGATGCGGTCGAGGGTCTCGCGGGCGGGCACGACGGCAGCGCGGCTCCA
This sequence comes from uncultured Burkholderiales bacterium, assembly GCA_964615175.1. Lineage (GTDB taxonomy): Bacteria > Actinomycetota > Acidimicrobiia > IMCC26256 > JACPCJ01 > CAZTOV01. The sequence goes on along the minus strand of CAZTOV010000139.1, from coordinate 3,230 downwards.
TCGGCCCTCGGCGTCGAGAGGCATGAACTCGATGAACCGCACCTCGACGCCCCGGTCGCGGCCGTACGCGGCGAGCTCGACGACCTCGCCGTCGTTCACACCCCGGATGACCACCGTGTTGACCTTGACCGGATCGAGGCCGGCGGCCACCGCGGCGTCAATGCCCTCGAGCACCCGGGGCAGCTCGTCGCGGCGGGTCAGCTCCTCGAACGTGTGGGCACACAGGCTGTCGAGGCTCACGTTCACGCGGTCGAGGCCGGCCGCAGCGAGGGTCTCGGCCGCGCCGGCGAGCTTGATTCCGTTGGTCGTGAGAGCGAGATCGACATCGAGCGGCGCCAGCATCGAGAGCAGCTCGGGCACGCCTGCCCTCACCAGCGGCTCGCCCCCAGTGAGGCGGATGCCGTCGATTCCCCACCGCTCGACACACAGGCGGGCGACGCGGGTCAGCTCCTCGTAGGAGAGGAGCTGCTCACGGGGAAGCCAGCGCAGGCCCTCCTCGGGCATGCAATAGGTGCAGCGAAAGTTGCAGCGATCGGTGATCGACAGCCGCAGGTCCTTCACCTGCCGGCCGAACCCGTCGACGAGCGGCGCGTGCTCGGTCATGGCCTCAGGCTATGGGGAGGCCCCAACAACATCACGTCGATGGGGTCGCCCTCGTCGACGCCTTCGCCGTCGGGCAGCACGGCGAGGCCGTTGGCCCGGGCCATGGCGGTGAGCACGTTCGACGCCTGCCCGCCCGTCCGCTCGACGACGAGGCGGCGACCGTCGTCGGTGACCCGCACCCGGTCGAAGTGGGTCTTGCCGTCCGGACGCCTCGGCAGCGCCTCGCCCGCCACTGCGACGACGCGGGGCCGGTGCAGCTCCGCGTGGCCCATCATCTGCCGCAGCGCCGGACGGGCGAACATCTCGAAACTCACCAGCGACGACACCGGATTGCCCGGGAGTCCGAACACCGGAGCGCCGGCGATGGCGCCCACGGCGAACGGCTTGGCCGGCTTGATGGCGACCTGGAACCAGTCCATGGCGGCGATGCGGTCGAGCACGATCCTCACCACGTCGTACTCCCCGCCCATCGAGACGCCGCCGCTGCTGATCAGCGCATCGCAGTCGGCCGCTCCCTGCTCGAAGGCCCGGGTGACCGCCTCGTCGTCGTCGGCGACCGTGCCCAAGTCCACCGGTTCGCACGCGGCCTGCTCGACAAGCGCGAGCAGCATGGGCCGGTTCGACTCGCGGATCTTCCCCGCCGGGAGGGGCGCGCCGGGCGGCACCAGCTCGTCGCCCGTCGAGATGACGCCCACCCGGGGTCGGCGACGCACCGGCACCTCGGGCATGCCCAGGCTGGCCAGCACGCCAAGGTGGGCGGGGCCGATCGAAGTCCCGGCCTCGAAGACCAGGTCGCCCGGCGCCATGTCACCGCCCGCCGCCCGGATGTGCTCTCCGGCCGGTGCGGTGATCACGACCTCGTCGCCGTCGGCCTCGGTGTTCTCGACGACGACGATCCCGTCGCAGCCCGGGGGCACCGCCGCCCCCGTCATGATGCGGATCGCCTCGCCCGCCCCCACCGCACGGTCGGGCGCGGTGCCGGCCGGGAGCTCTCCGACCACCTTCAGGCGCGCCGGCGAGTCGGGGCCGGCGTCTCGGCAGTCGGCCGCGCGCACCGCGTACCCGTCCATCGCCGAATTGTCGAAGGGCGGCACCGGCTCGGCGGCGGTGACGTCACGGGCGAGCGCGAGCCCGAGAACCTGCGACAGGGGAAGCGACACCTCGTCGAGCGGCTCCACCCGCCCGAGGACATGGGCCTGGACGTCGGGAAGCGGCGTCAGCGCCACCGGATCACGCCAGCCCGTGCCGCCGGGCGATGTCGGCGAGCAGCGCCCGCACGTCGTCGCCGAGATCGTCGCGGGCGAGGGCCAGCTCGAGCGATGCCTCGAGCATGCCGAGCGTGCGACCGGCGTCGAATCGGCCGCCCCGCGTCACGGCCCCGTACACCGACTGCTCCTCGATGAGGAGGTCGATGGCGTCGGTGAGCTGCAACTCGCCGAGCGCTCCGGGCTCGATCTGTCCGAGCGCGTCGAGGATCTCGGGAGTGAACACGTAGCGCCCGATGGTGGCGAAGTTCGAGGGCGCCTCGTCGCGCGGAGGCTTCTCGACGATGCGGACGACCTCGACGAGGTCGTCCGCCACCGCCTTGGCCTCGGGACACCCGTAGGCCGAGATCTCGTCGGGCGTCACCTCCATCAGACCGATCACGGAGGCGCTTCGCTGTTCGTGCACCGCGAGGATCCGGGTCATGAGGTCGCTGACGATCACCTCGTCGGGCAGGAGGACCGCGAACGGCTCGCCCTTCACCAGGTCGCGGGCGGTGGCCACTGCGTGACCGAGGCCCAGTTGCTCCTCCTGCACCACGTACTCGAACTCGGCCATGCGGCTCCGCTCGCGCACCGCCTCGAGCAGATCGGTCTTGCCCGCCGACTCGAGGGCCCGTTCGAGCGCGGGCGTCGGGGCGAAGTGGGCGCGGATGGCGTCCTTGCCCTCGCTGACCACGACGACGATCCGACGGACACCGGCGGCAACGGCCTCGGCCACCGAGTACTCGATCATCGGCCGGTCGACGACCGGCAGCATCTCCTTGGGCACCGCCTTGGTGGCGGGGAGGAACCGGGTCCCGAACCCGGCAGCCGGGATGATCGCGGTGTCGATGCTCATCCCGCTCCCTCCCCGGCCTCGGCCGGCCCTGGGGCCGCCCGACTGCCATCGGCGCCGCCGCCGTCGAGCCACGACGCCGAGACGCGGTCACGCCCGGCGCGCTTGGAGGTGTAGAGCGCCTCGTCGGCCGCCACCACCAGCCGGCGGGCCGAAGTGCCGTCGTCGGGGTAGGCGGCGACGCCGACCGACACGCTCATCGGCAGCCGCTCCCCCTCGAACTCGAAGGGCGTGGCCCGCACGACCTCGCGGATCTTCTCGGCGGCCGACGCCGCGCCGTCCAGGCCGGTCTCGGGAAGTAGCAGGGCGAACTCGTCGCCGCCGTAACGGGCGACGGTGTCGATCTTCCGGGTCACCGACGCCAGGCGACCGGCCAACTCGACGAGGATCGAATCGCCACCGTGGTGTCCCCAGGTGTCGTTGATCTCCTTGAAGTGGTCGACGTCGAGGAGGATCACCGTGAAGCTCCGCTCGAAGCGGGCCGCCCGCTCGAACTCCTGGCGGGTCCGGAGCTCGAACTCGCGGCG
>CAZTOV010000138.1:0-4867 GCA_964615175.1 uncultured Burkholderiales bacterium | reverse complement strand
CCGACCTGTGCGTGATCGTGGGCGACGGCACCGCCTACGGGGGATCGATGGCCCAGTTCGCCGCTCTGACCGCGTGGAGGGCTGGAGATCTCGAGACCGCGGAGGCATTGTTCGAGCAGGCGATGGCCCGCAACCTCACCATGGGGGCCCGCCCGTTCACGGCCCGAGCCCAGCGCGATCTCGCCGAGATGCTCACCGAGCGCGGCACAGCCGGCGACGTCGAGCGGGCGCGGCGCCTCCTCCGCGACGCCCTCGAACTGGCGGAGGCCTGCGACATGGAGGCCTTCGCCGCCGATGTCCGGGAACGCCTCGACGGCCGTGTCGGGACTCCCCAGACCCGAGCCGACGACCCCGCGCAGGAACAGCGGGCGCGTCTGGACCGTGACGGCGATCTGTGGCGCGTGGCCTACGACGGAGTCGTGGTCCACCTCCCGGCAATCAAAGGTCTCGGATACCTGGCGACGCTGATACGAATGCCCGCGAGGGAGGTCCACGTGCTCGACCTGGCGATGCCGGGCGACGACACCACGCGCCCTGCCGGAGGAGATGACCGCGGTCCGACGGCGCCGGCGTTCGGTGACGCCGGTCCCGTCATCGACGCGGAGGCACGGGCCCGCTACACGTCGCGGTTGGAGGAACTGCAGGCCGACCTCGACGAGGCCGAGGCCCATCACGACACGGAGCGGACCGCCCTCACCCGGGAGGAGATCGACGCCCTCGCCACCCAACTCGTCGAGGGAACCGGCCTGGGCGGCCGCCCGCGTCAGTCCGGATCGTCGGTGGAGCGGGCCCGGGTCAGCGTCACGAAGGCGCTACGGAGTGCGATCGGGCGCATCGAGGACCACCTTCCGGAACTCGGGCGGCACCTCGATGCCGCCGTCCGCACCGGCGTGTTCTGCTCCTACGCCCCCGATCCGTCGTCGTCGATCACGTGGGAGGGCGATCGCTGAGTGACTTTCTGACCACGAAACGCGCGCGATTCACGATGTAACCCGAGAAATCACGCCCTCCTGGTGAGCGAAGGAGGCACGCGTGGACACGGTGTTGCGGATCGTGGGGTACGTGCTGCTGGCGGCGTCGATCGCCGGCTTGGTGGTGGCGGTGCGGGTGCTCCGACGGGAGACGCCGGTGCGCACCCGGTTCGACGTCATCCGGCTCGGCATCTCGCTGGGGAGCGCCCTGCTCATCACCGCGGTGTTGTCGGTCGACACGCCTCCCGTGGTCATCGGGGCCGCGCTGGTCGCGGGTGCCGCCGTGGGCTTCCTCCAGGGCCAGGGCATGCACGTACGCATCGACGGCGACCAGGTCTTCGCCCGCCGCTCGGTGCTCGCCATCCTCGCCTGGGGCTCGGGCATGATCGTCGCCCAGGGCGCCGGCCTGCTGAACCGGGCCGGCACCGTGAGCATCGGCCTCGCGGTGGCCTACTTCTCCGCCGCCATGGTCGGGGGCACCATGCTGGGCCGGAACCAGGCCATCACCAAGGCCCGCATCGCCACCGCGCCCGCCGCCGCGGCCGTGACCGTGCTGTTCCTGCTCGTCGCCCCGTTCGTGCCTGGAGGGTCGGAACCGATCGGGGCGCAAGCGGAGGGATTCGAGGCACGCTTCGAAGCCGACGCCGCTCCCCGGCCCGAGGATCTCAACGCCGGCATCACGGCGCAGGCAGTTCTCGTGAACACGGATGGCTCGCTCGACATGGTCTTGGAGGGCACGATCGGGGGTGGAGGCGTGCGCCCTCGGACGACGCAGGGCACCTTCGAGAGCCGTTGGACGTTCTTCACCCGGGTCGACGGCCAAGGATGCCGGCATCCGTCGACGATCACGGCTGAGTTCGGCGACTTCACGTTCGAGACCGGCAACGAGGGGCAACTCGTCCTCGAGGGTCAGTCGCCGGCCGAGTTCTCCATCGACACGTGTGAGGGCGAACTCGACCCCGGTACCGGTTCGGGGACGGTGTCCTGGACGATCCGATGGGATCCCGAAGCAGGAACATTCGAGGGGTCGGCAACCGCCGACATCTCCTTCACGTTTCTCGGAGAGTCCGACCGCTTCACCGTTGGGCACGATTTCTCGGGCACGGCAGTCCACGATCGAGCGCAGACCGCTCCGGAAGACTTCAACGGCTCGAACACCCCTACTCCCCCCTCGGATCGCGTCATCGAAGTCCCTGCCGAGATCGACATCGAGAAAAAGCTCGATCTCTCCGAGATCGACTGCGGGGACGAGGGAGAACTCTTCTTCGAGGAATGCCAACGCTTCGCCGACCTGACTCCGGAACAGGCGGGATTCATCGGCGTACCCACCAACAACATCGCGTTCCGGATCCCCGAAGCCGGGGGCGAGGTGACCGGCGACATCGATGTCGTCTACGAGGTCGACTTTGTGCGGCTCATCACGGGCTTCGTCGGCGAGACGGACACGAACGAACTCACCGACGAGGAGCGTCGTGAGATCGAGGAGTTCACGGCACGGGAGTGCGTTCTCGGGCTCAGCGTCAAGGGCAGTTTCACCGGCCAGTACACACCCGCAGACGGGAGGATCGTCGGCACGGCCAACCTCGGCACCGCGACCGACCGCATCATCTCGGGATGCGATTTCCCGCCCGACCCGGAGAACCCGGAATCGACCTTCGAGGACGAGCTGCAGGCCGAGCCCGACGAGACGACGGCGGAGATCCAGGCCACCTTCGACGGCTCGAACATCAACGGCACCCTCATCACCGCGGACGGCATCGCGGTCGTCTTCGGTCCGCCGTCAGACAACGAGGTGTCGGCCGGCTCGGCCGCCGGAGCGTCGCTCGTCGGCCTGGTTGGCGTCGCCGGGCTGCTCAGCTCGTCGATGAGCGAAGCCGGCATGTCGACGGCCGAGCTGACCAGCGCCATGCGTCGTGACGGGCTGAGCGGTCTGGGGCGTCTCTCGCCCACCACGGATCCCCCGCCCCCACCGCCTCCGGATCTCGCAGGGCCCACGACCACGCCCCGGGGCATACCCGAGGGCGTGGAGGCAACGCCGAGCGGCTCCACGCCGACCCCGACGGCTCCTGATGCCGGACCTGCGGAACCCGTGGCCGCCGAACCCGATTCAGCTCCCGGTGCTCGCTCATTCAGGGCAACCGCCGACGTATCGCCCGACGTCGCCGCCGACGCTCCACCTGCCCCGCCGGACACCGCCCCCGACGCCCCACCCGGACCATCGGTCGAGGTCGCGCCGGACGTCGTCGACTTCTCGGGCGCGCTCCCCGGCGCTGCGGGTCCCCGCGAGGCGATCATGTCGGTCGGCGATTCGCTCGCCGATCCGGCTGCCTTCGAGGCGGTCGACATCGACCCTCAGGAAGCCGTGGATCGACTCCGCACCGCCGGTGTGGGACTGCGCGACAGCCTCAACCCGATCTCGCGCCTCTCCGACGACGTCGCAGCCGCCATCCGGGAGAACCCGGTGGCGGGCGCTCGAGGACTGATCGGGGCCGATGCGCTCGACCGGCTCGTCGACCCCGACGTCCCGGTGGGACAGGCCGGCGGGCCCGACCTGTTCGGCGCCGCCGATGCCGTCGCTTCTCCGGAAGCCGCGGGTGGAGCCGGTGGAGCCGGGATCCTCGCCGGGATCGACCTCGACGCCACCGGAACCGAGACCATCGCCGACGCGGGCGGGGCGAGCGCCAACTCCGAACTCCTCGGCGACATCGGCGAAGACACGTCCGAGCTGATGAGCGACGTCGTCGAGGACCGCGCCCTGGCCGACCGGGCCCGTCCGACGGGGCCGCCCCCCGGCCCCAACTGGGCCTTCCGCCAGCTGGACGCGTCCGCTGCCGCCCGGCTCGGTCTGCCACCCGTCGCACTTCCGGTCCGCGCCGACAACGCCGACGCTGTCTTCGGCGACCCGGTGGCCACCGACCGCATCCTCGGAGAACTCGACGACTACCTGGCGGCCCATCCAGACCAGAGCGACTCCTACGGTCCGATCGCCGCCGAGATCGCCTATGTCGTCGGCGTCGAGAGGGGCGCGGCGGGGAGCTACGGCGAAGCGGCCAGCCACCTGCGCGTGGGGCTGCAGTACGCACCCGACAACCTGTCGCTGCTCATCCACTACGCCCTGGCCCAGCAGTGCCTCGGCGACTTCGAGCAGGCATCGCGGGTGTACGAGCGACTCGAGCGAGACCGGCGACTCGAGCACAACGCGCTGATGAAGATCCTCGCCGCACGCGCCCACGCCGCCGCCGGAGAGCACGACCGCGCTCGCACCGTCCTCACCGGGCTCGCCGACGACCCCGCCATCCGGTCCCTGGCCGACCGGCTGGGTCCGAACCCGGGAGGTGCGCGATGAGCGGCGAAGCCATCCTCCGGGGCGTCGGGCTGATCCTCCTGCTCGCGTCGATCGCCGGCATCGTGGTCGCGCTCCGCGTGCTGCGCCGCGAGCTCCCGGTGCGCCCGAAGTACGACGCCATCCGACTCGCCATCGCGCTCGGCAGCGCGTTGCTGATCACCGCCGTGCTCTCCATCGGCACCCCCGGATGGTTGGTCGCCGGAGGACTGGGCCTCGGCCTGATTCTCGGCGTCTTCCAGGGACGGGCCATGAAGATCCGGGTGGCGTCCGACGGCGTCTTCGCCACCCGCACGATGGCCTCCATCGTCACCTGGGGCGCGGGCATGGTCCTCGCGCAGGGCGCGGGCATCGCCAACCGGGTCGGCTTCGCCGCCATCGGGCTGGCCGTGGCCTACTTCAGCGCCGGGATGGCCGGCGGCCTCATCGTGGGACGCAACCAGGCCATCGAAACGGCCCGCCAGGCGTCGGCCGGCGTCGCCGTGGCCGCGATCGCGTTTGCACTCGCCGCCGCTCCCCTCTTCTCGTTCACCGCGCCCGCTCACGCGCAGGC
>CAZTOV010000137.1:0-4900 GCA_964615175.1 uncultured Burkholderiales bacterium | reverse complement strand
CTTCATCCAGGGCGGCACGGTCCGCAAGTTCCAGAACTGGACCATGACCGACACCGTCGAGCAGGACGATCGCTGGAGCGTGGCCGAGCTTCAGTCGGAGATGAAGCGCTTCGTCGAGTGACGCCATGAGTGACGCGGGCCTGTGCACGGGAAGGGCTCGAACGCGCTGATATTCTCCGAGCGTTCGTCCACCGATCGTTCACCCCCGAGAATGGGAGCACGCATGCTCGGCTATCTCGACCCGGGTTCCGGGAGCATGGTCGCACAGGCAGTGGTCGCCGGTCTCGCCGGTATCGCCGTCGTCGGCAAACTCGGCTGGCGGAAGCTCACGTCTCCGTTCCGTCGCAAGAGCCGCCCCGAGAGCGAGGCACCGGCTGAAGCGTCCGCCGGCGACTGAGCCGCCGGAGGTCCCGTGACCGAGCCGACGATCGAGCCGGGGTCGTTCCGCGATCCAGGGAGCACGGTCTTCTACTCCGGTGACGGCGTGTTTCGGGGCCTCGCCGGTGCCGGCTCGCGCGACTGGAAGGCCCTGGCCGAGACCTCCTTCTTCGAACGGGCGATCGCCGCCGGAACGGTGGTGGGCACCGAGGAGGTCGTGGCGGACCGGCTCCCCGCCGAGGCCCGAGCCGGCGAGTGGGACACGGTGCTCCGACACGAACGGATTCCCTTCGTGTCGTACCCCTACGAGTGGTCGTTCTCGATGCTGCGCGATGCCGCCGCCCTCCACCTCGACCTCATGCTCGAGGCTCTCGGGGAGGGCTTCACCATGAAGGACGGCTATGCCTACAACGTGCAGTTCCGTGGGACGGAGCCGGTGTTCATCGACGTCGGCTCGTTCGAGCCCACGACGGGAGGCCCGTGGGCGGGCTACCGCCAGTTCTGTCAGACGCTGCTGTACCCGCTCATGCTCGTCGGCCACAAGGGAGTCGACTACCGCGCGTTCCTGCGGGGAAGCGTCGAGGGGATCGCTCCCTCGGACATGCGCTCCCTCATGACGTTCCGCGACAACTTCCGCGCCGGCATGTTCAAACACGTGCGGCTCCATGCCGCCATGGCGGCGCGCTTCACCGAGCGGGCGCAGGACACGAAATCGAACCTCGAGGATGCGGGCTTCGGGACCGACCTGACCCGAGCCACGGTGAAGAACCTCCGCAACACCGTCGAGAAGATCTCGTGGAAAGGAGCGCGGTCACACTGGTCCGACTACCACGACATCTGCATCTACGAGGAGGCCGACCGCGAGGAGAAGGCCGCGTTCGTGCGCGACGCCGCCGCTGACGCGGGTGGCGGCCTGGCGCTCGACTTGGGCTGCAACGACGGCACCTATGCGTTCATCGCCGCCGAGCACGCCGACCATGTCGTGGCGATCGATGGCGACCATCCCGTGATCGACGCGCTCTACCGACGGCTTCGCGACGACGATGTCGACGACGCCGCACGGAAGATCACGCCGCTGGTGATGGACCTCGCCGACCCCAGCCCCGGGATCGGCTGGCGCGGCACCGAGCGTCATCCGTTCGCCCAGCGAGGCGATGCTTCACTCGTGCTCGCGCTGGCCCTCGTGCACCATCTCTCGATCACGGCCCACGTCCCCCTCCGCGAGGTCGTGGCGTGGCTCCGCTCGTTCGGCGCCTCCACCGTCGTGGAATTCCCCCACCGTGACGACCCCTTCGTCGACCGTCTCCTGGCCAACAAACCCCCGGGGACCCACGACGACTACGTGCGCGACGAATTCGAGGTGGCCCTGGAGCGCGAGTTCGCGTCGGTGGAGCGCCGCCTCGAGCTGCCCTGCGGTACCCGCACGCTGTACCTGGTCGTCCCCTGAAGGCCGCAGGGGTTCGGGGTTCGACCAGGCGCATCCGCTACCGTCGGCAGCCATGAGTCGAGTGGGTGTGATCGGCGCCGGCTACGTCGGCGCCACGACGGCGGCGTGCCTTGCCCACCTGGGCCACGAGGTCGTGTGTGCCGACCTGAATCCGGCGCTCGTCGACCGTCTCAACCAGGCCGATGTGCCCATCCTCGAGGCCCAGCTCCCGGAGTTGATCCGCGAGGGGCTCGACGTGGGGCGGCTGCGGTTCGTGACCGACCCCGAAACTGCGGGTCGCGACGCCGAGTACGTCTTCCTCTGCGTCAACACGCCGCAGGGCGAAGACGGGGAGGCCGACCTCTCCTACGTGCAGGCAGCGGTGGCCACGCTCTCTCCCGTCCTCGCATCCGGCACCATCGTGGTCAACAAGTCGACGATGCCCGTGGGGTCGGCCCGGAAGGTGAAGGAATGGTTCACCGAGCACGGCGCCCCTGAGGTGAGGGTGGCGTCGAACCCCGAGTTCCTCGCCGAGGGCACCGCGGTACGCGAGTTCCTCAACCCCGAGCGCATCGTGATCGGCGTCGACGAGGAAGAGACCGCCGTGCGGCTGTCGCTCCTCTACCGGAAGCTCCAAGCCCGGATCATCGTCACCGATCCGGCCTCGGCCGAGATGATCAAGTACGCGTCGAATGCCTATCTCGCCACCCGCATCTCGTTCATCAACTCGATCGCCAATCTGTGCGAGGCGGTCGGCGCCGACGTCAACGACGTGGCGCTCGGCATGGGGTATGACTCGAGAATCGGGTTCGCCGCGCTCAAGCCCGGCCCCGGCTACGGCGGCTCGTGCCTTCCCAAGGACACCGCGGCGCTCGTCCATACAGCCCGGGAAGTCGGCTTCGACTTCGAGCATCTCCAGGTGACACGGGCGGTCAACGACCGGCAGCGCCGCCGCGTCGTGGACAAGATCCGGGCGGCTGCCGGCGGGTCGCTCGAAGGGGTGCGCATCGCCGTGTGGGGGCTCACGTTCAAGGCCAACACCGACGACGTACGCGACTCACCGGCCATCGACATCACCCGCGAACTGGTCGAGGCCGGGGCCGAGGTCAGGGCTTACGATCCCAAGGCGCGTCGCGATGCCGTTCTCGACCAGGTGCAGCTCGAAGTCGCCGACGAGCCCTACGCCGCCTGTGACGGCGCCGCCGTACTCGCCGTGCTCACCGAGTGGGACGAGTTCCGCTGGCTCGGCTTCGGCAAAGTCGCCGAGGTGATGGCGGGCAACGCGATCGTCGATGCCCGCAACGTGCTGGACCGCGAGGGCCTCCTCCGGAGGGGCTTCGCCTACGACGGCGTCGGCCGCTGACGGTTCGGTTTCGCGTTCTCCGCGCCGGGGACGCCTACGCTGAGACACCGTGAGTTCCAGCCCCGATGTATCCGTGGTGCTTCCCGTCCACAACGAGGAGGGGCACATCCGCATCGAGATCGACCGCATCCGGTCGGCGCTCGACGCGTCTCCGTACAGCTACGAGATCATCTGCGTCAACGACGGGTCCACCGACGGCTCGAGCGAGGAGCTGCACTCGATCGACGGGATCCGCCTCATCGAGTTCGGCGACAACCGCGGCTCGGGTTCCGCTCGGCGGGCGGGAACGACGGCGGCTCGTGGCGAGGTCACGGTCTGGACCGACGTCGACATGACCTACCCCAACGACGAGATCCCCGGACTTGTGAAGGAGCTGGAGGGCCACGACCACGTCGTCGGGGCGCGGACGACCGAGGAGGGCACCAAGAAAGCGCTGCGGGTCCCCGCCAAGTGGATCATCCGGCGGCTCGCGTCCTACCTCGCCGAGCGCGAGATCCCCGACCTCAACTCGGGGTTCCGTGCCTTCCGCACCGACGTGGCCCGGCAGTTCGTCCACCACCTGCCGCCGGGGTTCTCGTGCGTCACCACCATGACGATGAGCTTCCTCGCCAACGGCTACTCGGTGAAGTACATCCCCATCGACTACGCCGAGCGGCGGGGGACCTCGAAGTTCCACCCCTGGGTCGACACGAAGCGGTACGTGACCCAGGTGATCCGCATGATCCTCTCCTACAACCCGCTGCGGTTCTTCCTGCCGCTGGGTTTCGTCCTCGCGTTCGTGGGCATCGGCAAGCTCGGGTACGACTGGGCGACCCGCGATTTCAGCCTGGCCGCCAACACCCTGGTGATCCTCTTCGCCGCCTTCCAGGTGTTCGCCATCGGGCTGCTGGCCGATCTGGTGGTGAGGGTGACCAAGCCGCCGGCTCAGGTCGAGCCGGCCAGCACCGAAATCCGCGACTGAGGGTGTGACCGCGCGCCTCCGGCTGGGTGCGTTCGCCGAGCTGCTGGCGCTCAGCGCGTTCGCCATCGCCCAGCCCCTCTTCGACGTCACCGGTTCCAGTCCCGACTTCTTCCTCTTCCGCCAGGCCGGGACGTTCGAGATCGTGGCGTGGGCGCTGCTGGTCGTGCTGGCCCCGCCGCTGTTGTTGTGGGCCGTCGAGGCGGTCGTCGCGCTCCGGTCGGAGCGGGCTGCTCGTGGCCTCCACGCGGCGTTCGTCGGCGCATTGCTGGCGCTGGTGGCGATCGAGGCCTTGAAGTCGCTCACCGGCCTCCGGGGCGCGGCGTTGGCAGCCGTGTCGGCAGTGCTCGGGGCCGGCGGGGCGTGGCTTGTCGTGCGGCGGTCACAGGTGCGTGAGTGGTTGCGGTTCGCCGCGCCCGCACCTTTGATCTTCCTGGCGCTGTTCCTCGGATTCTCGCCGGTGTCGAAACTCGTGGTGCCGGGCGCCGGTGGCGTCGCCGCGCTGGCCTCGACCGAGGCGCGGGCGCCGGTGGTGATGATCGTGCTCGACGAGCTGCCGCTGGCGTCGCTGGTCGGCACCGACGGCGCCGTCGAGGAGGGGCTCTACCCCAACTTCGCCCGCCTGGCGGCGTCGTCGACTTGGTATCGCAACGCCACCGCGGTGGCCGGGTTCACCCCTCGGTCGATCCCGTCGATCCTCACCGGGCAGTTCCCGCCCCGGGGCAAGGTGGCGCCCGCGGCCGCCGAGTATCCCGACAACCTCTTCACCCTCCTC
>CAZTOV010000136.1:3450-4935 GCA_964615175.1 uncultured Burkholderiales bacterium | reverse complement strand
CCTCGACCTCCCGTTCGAACGCTTCGTCGTCGGTGAGGTCGTCGTCCTCCCGCGGAAGCACGCCGCCGTCGTCGTCAGCGAGGTCGCTCATGTCGGAGTCGTCCCAGTCGGTGTCGGAATCACGGAAACGGGCATGGTGGCCACTCGACTCCTCGCGCCGCCCAACCGCCGGGACCTCGCCCGTCGGGGGTTCGGTCCAGTGGGGAAGATCGACCGCGCCCGTCGGTCGGTCCTCCTCACGCTCAGGACCCGCTCCCGTTCCGGGACGCTCGCCGAACAGCCGGCCTCCGACCTGAGGGCGCGCTCCCGGAGGGGGTTCCGCCGCATCACCGACCTCGTCGTCGGAGGGCTGCCCGCTCTCCGGCGGCCGGCGCTCCTCGGGGACCGGGAACCGTGGCTCACGACGCCGCGGGCGCCCCGCGTTCTCGTCTTCCTCGGCGCGCTCGTCGTAGGCGGAGCGAGCCTCCTGGGCGCCGATGATGCGGACGCCCTCGCTGTCGCGACGGGGACGCTCGCGTCGCTCTCCGGTCTCCTCGTCGTTCCGATCGTCGTCGGCCACCGACTAGACCTCCATCAGTTCCTGCTCTTTGTGCTCGAGCAGTTGGTCGATCTCCTCGACGTAACCGTGGGTGAGCTTGTCGAGGTCCTTCTGCGCTCGGTCGAGGTCGTCCTCCGAGATCTCACCAACCTTGCGGAAGTCCTCGAGGTCCTGCCGCGCCTGGCGCCGGATGTTGCGCACCGAGACCCGCGCCTCTTCGGCCCGCCCTTTGACCAGCTTGACGAACTCCTTACGCCGTTCCTCGGTGAGCTGTGGGAAGGCCAGGCGGATGACCTTGCCGTCGTTGCTGGGGTTGATGCCCAGGTCGCTCTCCTGGATCGCCTTCTCGATGGCGTCGACGGCGTTCTGGTCGTAGGGATTGATCTGGAGAAGGCGGGCGTCGGGTACCGAGATTCCCGCGATCTGCTGGAGCGGCACGTCGGACCCGTAGTAGTCGACCTTGAGGTGCTCGACAAGGGCGGGGTTGGCCCGCCCGGTCCGCACCCGCGAGAACTCTTCGCGGAGGTGCTCGATCGACTTCTTCATCTTGCTCCGGGCCTCGGAGCGGATCTCGTCCTGGATCACCGGCACCACGCTCCGTCGACACCACGTGCCGGAGGGTTGCTCCGAGCCTCGGAGCGGATCTCGTCCTGGATCACGCGCTCGCCCCCTGCCGTGTTCGTGTCGTCTCCATCAGTTCGCCCTCAACTCACGACGGTACCGATTCGCTCACCCGTGAGGGCGCGACGGATGTTCCCGTGGGCCAAGAGGTCGAACACGATGATCGGCAGCTTGTTGTCCATGCAGAAGGTGATTGCCGTCGAGTCCATGACCTGGAGACCCCGATTGAGCACGTCGATGTACTCGATCTCCTCGAGCTTCTCCGCGTCGGGATCGGTGCGCGGATCGGCCGAGTACACACCGTCGATCCCCGAGTGCGTTCCCTT
>CAZTOV010000136.1:0-3350 GCA_964615175.1 uncultured Burkholderiales bacterium | reverse complement strand
CCGTCGACGATCTTGGGGATCGCGTCCTCGGGCTTGCCCTCGTTGCGGGTGAGGTTCTCGAGGACCTCCCGCTCCTGCGACACCACGTCGTCGGGCACGCTGCTCCGATCGATCCAGCGTGGCGCCGCCGACGCGATGTGGAGCGCCAGGTCGTGGGCCACCTCCCGGGCCTTCTCGTCGGCGGCATCAACGCCGCCGACCTGGACGAGCACGCCGATCACCCCTCGATCGTTCTGAAGGTGCTGGTAACCGTCGACGATCCCGTCGGCGGCCTCGACACGCTCCACCCTTCCAAGCACGACCTTCTCACCGACCTTGGCGCTCAACTCTTTGAGCGCCTCGTCGACCGTGGTGTCACCCATCTTCTGGTCGGCGACGTCGTCGGCGCCGTGCTCGAGCACGTGCTGGGCCAGGTCGGCGACGAAGCCACCGAAGTCGTCGCCCTTGGCCACGAAGTCGGTCTCGCAGTTGACCTCGACCACCACACCCACGCTGCCGTCGACGAGCACCTCGACCGCGCCATCGGAGGCCTCCCGGCCGGCGCGCTTGGAGGCACCGGACAGGCCCTTCTCGCGCAGCCACTTCTGCGCCTCGTCCATGTCGCCCCCGCTCTCCTCGAGGGCCTTCTTACAGTCCATCATTCCGGCACCGGTGGCCTTCCGGAGCGCGGCGACGTCCTTGGCGGCGATGTCAGCCATGGTCGGTGTTCCTCCTGCGGTACGTGGTCGTGGCGGCGCGGCCGGGGGCTACTCGGAGACCGCCGGCGCCCCTTGCCCGTCCCCTGCTTGCTCGCCCTCCGCGGGCTTGTCCTCCGCGGGCTTCGCCTCCTCGGACTCGGCAGCCGGGGATTCCTGCTCGGACTCGCCCGCCCTGGACTGGGCCAGGCGCTCTTCGCGCTCCTTCTGGGCGGCGGCGGCCTCGGCGCGGGCCTGGGCCTGCTGCTCGGCCTTCTTGCGCTGCTCCTCGGGATCGAGCGGCGGCAGGTCGGCGACCTCGGCCTCCGTCGTGCCCTTGCGCCCCTCGCGCGACTGGGCGATGAAGCGACCCTCCTCGATGGCGTCGGCGATCACCCGGCACATGAGCGACGCCGAACGGATGGCGTCGTCGTTCCCCGGAATCACGTAGTCGATGACGTCGGGGTCGCAGTTGGTGTCGACGATCGCCACCACGGGGATGCCGAGCTTGTTGGCTTCCTTGACCGCGATCTCCTCTCGCTTGGTGTCGATGACGAACACCGCGCCGGGGAGCTTGTCGAGGTTGCGGATCCCGCCCAGGTAGCGCCGGAGCTTCATGAGCTCGCGCCGGTGGCGGAGCCCTTCCTTCTTCGGCATCAGCTCGAACTCGCCCTCGCGTTCGCGCCGCTCGAGGTCGTGCATGTGGTCGACCCGGCGCCGGATCGTCTGGAAGTTGGTGAGCATCCCGCCGAGCCACCGGAAGTTGACGTAGGGCTGACCCGAACGGCCGGCGTGCCGGTCGATGGGCTCCTGCGTCTGCTTCTTGGTCCCGACGAAGAGGACGTGCTCGCCCTTGCTCGCGAGGTCGCGCACGAACTTGTACGCGTCGTTGATCTTCTCGAGGCTCTGCTGGAGATCGATGATGTAGATCCCGTTGCGCTCACCGAAGATGTAGTTCTTCATCTTCGGGTTCCAACGGCGGGTCTGGTGCCCAAAGTGGACACCCGCCTCCAGCAACTGCTTCATGGTCACGACCGGCATGGGTCGCCTCCCTTCGGTTGGTCCTCCACCCGCCGGGTGCCTGGTTGTTCGTGCCCGTTGTCTGGCTGCGGCACACCGAAAGGTCAGCGGGTGTGTGAGATCCCGGGTCGAGCCCGAGTCGAGGGGCGAGTGTAGTGGGCAGAGCCGGACGAACTCCCTCCGGAGCGCAGGACAACCCCCGGGGTGGGCGCTGCTTCACGGGGTGAGGAACTCCACCACGTGGGGCTCGTAGCGAGCCCGCACAGCGGCGCCGAGGCCTACACACGGAGGCGGAGCACCGGCGAGGGCGAGTCCCACCGCCGCCACCGCGTCGGGATCGGTGAGGATGCCCGAGTGGTCGTGCCAGCCATCGGGGTTCACGACGACCCGGTCTGCACCCTCGACCCGGGCTCGAGATGCCGGAGCGATCAGGTCGTCGACGCCGGCGATGGTGGTCATGTGCACACCCTCGGGAAGTGGTAGCGCCGCGAGGCGGCGAATCAGGTCGCCGCTCGGGTCCAGGTCGACGGCCGAGCCGCTGTCGGGGCCGGGGACGCTCTCGCTGAGGCCGGCGACGGCATCGAGCGCCGGCTCCGACAGCAGGGCATCGACTCGCCGTGCGGTGCCCGCGAGCGGCGCTCCCCGGTGCGGCGCCGCCAGCGTCACCACCGATCCGATGGGCGGGTAGACGTCCTCATGTCCCGCGTAGTGAAGTTTCAGGAAGGCCTCCACGACCACGCCCCCCTGCGAGTGACCCACGAGATCGACCGCTGCCCCGGGATGGTCCCGGGCGTGCTGCATCAGCCGCGCCGCGAGTCGGGCGGCAGCGACCTCGGGGCCCACGTGGGTGTCTGCGTGCCCGTAGCCGCCGTCGTCGGGGGCATAGGAGAACACGGTGACCTCGTCGGACTCGTAGCCCAGATTGTCGAGGGGCAGGTCGAACGGGGCTTCCCGGCCCGGATCCCAGTGTGAATTGAGGCCGGCGACGGCGACGACCCGCCGTCCCGTGTCGAACCGGCGGGCACGCGCCACCGAAGGCACCGTGCACTCCCCCTGCGTCACCCAATCGTGGATCCCCTGACCCACGCGGATGACCCCGGTGAGCGCCTGCCCGGCCGGCGAACCGAGAAGCGCCCGGTCGATGAGGTGGTCACCCGCCCACTCGACCGCGCCCCGGGCCCACCGGGTGAGACGGTCCCGCTCGCTCTGAACGGAGGCGAGCATGAGCGGGCTGAACTCCTCGGCGGGAACGAGGTGAACGATCTCGGTGAGGTCGACGGGCTCGAAGAGTCGGAGCGGATCGATCGGAGTGTCACCCCGACGGAGGCCGAAATGCAGCGTTTCCGGGACCCGCTCGTGAAGACCCCTTCCCGACGCGGTGCCCAGCAGGGTGCCGCGCGCGACCCGGTCGCCACGCCGCACACGCACCGAAGCCATGGGGGCGTAGGTCGTCCGCAGGTCGTGCCCGTGGGCGACCACCACGAAGACTGCGCCCGCCACCTGCCCGGTGAAGCTGACCACACCCGGGCCGGCGGCCCGCACCGGGGTACCCGCCGGCGCCCGGTAGTCGACCCCGGCGTGGCCGCCCGCCCCGTAACGGTTGGCGGCGGCGCGGAAGGGACGAACCACGTCACCGTCCACGGGCGGCGACCACGC
>CAZTOV010000135.1:0-4942 GCA_964615175.1 uncultured Burkholderiales bacterium | reverse complement strand
CAGCGCGATTTCGCCCTGTTCTGGTGGGGCGCCCTGGTCTCGAACACCGGGATGTGGGTGCAGCGCGCCGCCGTCCCGTTCGTGCTGTTCGAGATGACCGGGAGCGCCACCTGGGTCGGCTTCTCGGCTTTCGTCGGCCTGGTACCCGCCGTGGCGATGAACCCGCTCGCGGGGGCGCTGGCCGATCGCTACCCCCGTCGCATCGTCCTGCTCCTGACCCAGTCCGGAGCGGCCCTGCTCGCCCTCGCCCTCTGGGCGGTGTTCCTCGTCGGGGCCGAGAGTCCCTCCGTCATCGTCGCCCTGGTGGCCGCGTCCGGTCTGGTGCTCGGGCTCAACATCCCGTCGTGGCAGGCCTTCGTCGCCGATCTCGTGCCCCGCGACAAGCTGCTCAACGCGGTGACGCTGAATTCGACGCAGTTCAACGCGTCACGCGCCGTGGGCCCGGCGATCGCCGGCGTCATCCTCGCCGCGTGGGGGCCGGCGGCGACGTTCCTCGTCAACGCGCTGAGTTTCGTGGCCGTGATCGGTGCGCTCCTCGCCATCCGAGTCGAGCGGCCGGCCGAGCAGCCTCCCCGCGAGTCGATCGTGTCGGGCTTCGGTCGCACGGTCCGGTACCTGCGGGCCCGCCCGGGCATGGCCGTGTGCATCAAGGTGGTGGTGCTGCTCGGCCTCCTCGGGCAGCCCGTGTTCCAACTCGTCAAGGTGTTCACCGACGAGGTCTTCGAGGTGGGCCCGGTGGCGTTCGGCCTCATGGCGTCGTCGCTCGGGATCGGCTCGGTCATCGGCGCGCCGCTCATCGCCGGTCCCGGCAGCGGTCAACCTCGGGGGCGGCTGACCTTCGCCGGGGTGATGATCTACAGCACCGCCCTCACCGGGTTTGCGTTGGCCCCCACTTACCAGGTCGGACTGGTCGCCCTCTTCGTGGCCGGGGCCGCCTACCTGGCGGTGGCGTCGTCACTCAACACGACGCTCCAGATGAAGGTGGAGGAGACCATGCGGGGCCGGGTCATGGCGATGTACCTGCTCAGCTTCACCGCCGCCATCCCCGTGGGATCCCTGCTCCAGGGGTGGCTGGCGGATGTCATCGGCGTCCGGATCACCGTTGCCGCGGCGGGGGTCATCTTCGCCGCCGGGGCCCTGTGGCTGGGACCGATCCGCGGTCTCATCGCCCGCATGGACGACGACCACGCCGAGCCGGTCGAGCCTCCCGACGTGACCATCGGAGTCGAGCCCGCGGCGGCCTCCTGAAACTCGGTCACGTCCGGTCGGGTGTTGCCGCCGCGAGCCGGACCACGAACCGGGCACCGGGGTTGGCCGGCTCGTACCGAAGGTCACCGTCCTGGGCGTAGGCAAGCTCGCGGCAGATCGAGAGACCGAGTCCGGCGCCCTCGGTGCTCGTGCGGTCGGCGCGCGCGAACACCTTGAACAGTTGGGGGACGAACTCGTCGGGGACGCCGGGCCCGTGGTTGCGCACCGACAGCTCGACCCGCTTTCCGTCCTTGTGTGCCGTGATCTCGTAGGGCGGATCTCCGTACCTCCCGGCGTTCGAGAGCAGGTTCACGAGGATCTGTTGGAGGAAGTCGCGATCCCCTCGCACGTCCAGACCCGAATCGACATCGACGACGATGTTCTCGCCCAATCCGTCGCCGAGCCCCACCGCCGCGTCGACGACCTCCTGCACCCCGAAATCCTCGAACCGGGGCACGAATCCCTCGACCCGGGCCCGAGCGCTGTCGAGAAACGTCTCGACGATCGTGAAGAGCTGCTGCGAGTTTTGTCTGATCTTCTCCGTGAAGTCGACCCGGGTCTCGTCGTCGAGGTCGGCCCACTGCGAAGCGAGGATGTCGGCGAACCCCTTGATGTTCGTCAACGGCGAACGCAGTTCGTGGCTTGCCATCGAGAGGTACCGCCGCTCGGTGTCCACGGCCTTCTCTTCGGCGAGACGAATCCGGTCACGTGCTACGACGTGGCCGAGGAGGGTTCCGATGTCGTCGGCGACCTCGAGGACCTCGGTGTCGACGTCCCTCAACTCGGGACTGAAGAATTCCAGCACCGCCGTCACGTCACCGTCGGTCATCACCGGGAACATCAACGTCCCGTGGATGCCGAGATCACCCCGCCGCGTCCGGATCGAGCGCGGGTCGGTTTCGAGGTCGGGAATCCACAGCGGCTCGCCCGCCTCGAAGACGTGTCCGACGGGGCCCTCTCCGGGCCGGAACACCGTCGCTTCGGTCACCGATCGCAGCTCGGGGAACTCGCCGTCGCCCAGATGCCAGATGTCGGTGGGCACCAGGTGGCCGTCCTCGGGCCGGTACGCGTGCCCCACCGACCAGTCGAGGACGTCGCAGACCACGTCGACCGTGCACTTCAGGGCATCCTCGAGATTGGCGGTGGCGTTGGCAGCTCGGGCGACCTCGCCGTACACCTTGAGGAACGCGGCGGCTCGCTTCGCCGCCGTGACGTCGGTGGCGGTCGCGTACGCACGTCCGCCTTCGCCCTTCCGGGTGTTCCATCGCAACCAGGCCCAACGCCCGCCCTTGGTCGCGTACCGGTTCTCGAACTCCACGGTGTTGAGACCCGTATCGAGCATGCGCTCGACCTCTTCGACGGTGCGCTCCCGGTCGTCGGGGTGCACGAACTCGATGAAGGGTGTGGCCTGGAGTTCGTCGCGCGTGAAGCCCGTGACGTCCTCCCAAGCCGTGTTGAGGTAGAGGAACCGTCCCGTCCCGAGGTCGGCGATGGCCAGCATCTCGATCGAGAGGTCCCAGAACGCCCCCAGCTCATCGAGGGGCGGTGCTGCCTCGTCACGTGCCATACGCGGTGAATGTATGTGACACCGATATCAGGTGCATCCGTTCTGCGACACTGCAGCGATGTTCCGCGAAGCTCTGCGATTCCGCGACGGGTGCGTGGCGACGCCTCACTATCTGGCCTCGGTGGCCGGGCTCGAGGTGTTGGCGAAGGGAGGCAACGCCCTCGATGCCGCCGTGGCGGCCAATCTGACCCTGGGTGTCGTCGCCCCGCATCTCTGCGGCGTCGGCGGCGATCTCTTCGCCCTCGTCTGGCGTGACGGCGACGCCTCCGGGTACTTGGGTGGGGGCCGGGCTCCCGAGGCGGCGACGCTCGATGCGGTGGCGGAGCGGGTCGACGGCGAGGTCATGCCGACGCGGGGCCCGATGACCGTGATCGTGCCCGGCGCGGTGCAGGGCTGGTTCGACCTCCTGGACCACTTCGGCACCCGGGAGTTCGGCGACCTGGCCACCCGTGCCCGCGGCTACGCCGCCGACGGCTTCCCGCTCACCGAGCGGGGCGACCTCGTGCTGCGGTTCATGGCCGACGAATACCGCGACTTTCCGCAGTGGCAGGCGATCTACGGGGCCGCGGCGGATCACGGCGTCCTCCGCCAGCCCGGCCTGGCCCGCACCATCGACACGCTCGCCGCCGACGGTCCCGACGCCTACTACCGGGGGGAGATCGGCGAGGCCATCGGGGCCTTCGTCGAGGAGCAGGGCGGCTTGTTGCGTGCGGGCGATCTCGCCGCCCACGAGGGGGCGTGGGTTCCGCCGCTCCGGGCGGGGTTCCGCGACCTCGAGGTGCTCGAGCTGCCGCCGCCGACGCAGGGCGTGACCGCGCTCGAGGCACTGCGGATCGCCGACCACGTCGGGCCGCTGCCCGACGAACCCCTCGACCGCCAGCACCTGCTCATCGAGGTGATGAAGGCGGCGCTCGCCGACCGCGATGCCCACGTGACCGATCCCGAGCACATGCGGGTCGCGCCCGAGGCGCTCATCGCCGACGAGTGGGCGGCCGAGCGGGCGGCCGGGCTCGACCGGAGCCGGGCCGCGTCGCCGATCGGTGGCCGGGAGCTTCCCGGCGGCACCGCCTACCTGTGCGCCGCCGACGCCGACGGGATGCTCGTGAGCCTCATCCAGACCAACTTCAACGAGTTCGGTTCGGGGCTCACCGTGCCGGGGTGGGGCATCAACCTCCACAACCGGGGGCGGGCGTTCTCCCTCGATCCGGAGCATGTGAACGCGTGGGCGCCCCGCAAGCGGACGCTCCACACGCTCATCCCCGCGCTCGCCCTCCGTGACGGCGCGCCCGAGTTGGTGTTCGGGACCATGGGCGCCGATGCCCAGGCCCAGGTGCACCTCCAGGTGCTGGTCCACCTGATCGACGAGGGGCTGGATCTCCAGGCGGCGCTCGACGCTCCCCGGTGGCGGGTGGTACCCGGCGAGTGGACGGTGATGATCGAGGAGCGTTTCGGCGACGGGGTGCTCCCCGGCCTCGAGGAGCGGGGGCACCGGCTCCACCGGGTGGGCGAGTGGTTCGACTACATGGGCTACGCCCAGGCCATCCGGGTGGAGGAACGCGGTTATGCCGTGGCCACCGACGCCCGGGCCGAGGGGGCCGCGCTCGGAATCTGAGGGCCGCGGACTATGCGCGGGGCTCCACCTGGTTACGGTGAGTACCTCCACACCCGGGAGCGGACCATGACCGAGCGCATCAAGCTGCACTTCGACCCCATCTGTCCGTGGTGCTACCAGACCTCGCGGTGGCTCAAGGGCCTCGAAGACGCAGGCCACGTCGAGCTGAGCTACGGGCTGTTCTCGCTCGAGATGCAGAACCGGGGCGACGAGCCCGAGACGATGGCCAAGGCCCACGCCCGGTCCGAGGGGTCGCTGCGGACCGCCGTCGTGGTGCGCAAGGCCAACGGTGAGGCCGGGGTCGGCGCCTTCTACTCGGCCATCGGTCGACGCTTCCACGAGGAGGGCGAGGCGCTGGAGTTGCCCGGCACCATCGAGGCCGCTCTCGAAGACGCCGGCCTCGACCCGTCGATGTGCGAGGAGGCGCTGGGCGACCCCTCGACCCTCGACGCGGTCGCCCAGGAGCACCGCGACCTGGTCGAGACCACCCGCAGCTTCGGCGTGCCCACCATCGT
>CAZTOV010000134.1:0-5054 GCA_964615175.1 uncultured Burkholderiales bacterium | reverse complement strand
CCCAGTCGAGGTCGCATGCCCGGAAGGCGGCGTTGTGCAACACAGGAGAGAGGGAGTGGCGCACCGGATCGCCGATGACGCCGGCGATGCGGGTGCGGGCCGTCGGCCAGAGGGGCACGCCGCTACCTACCTGACCCCGTTGCGTCTCGCCTTGGCGATGTTGGCCTCGTGCTCGGCGTTGGTGGTGGCAAAGGAGTGACGCCCGCTCTCCTCCGTCACGACGTAGAACAACCAGTCACCTTCGGCCGGTTCGAGGATGGCCTTGAGCGACGGTGCGCCCGGGGCGGCGATGGGCGTAGGGGGCAGGCCGGGGTGCTTGTAGGTGTTGTAGGGCGAGTCGACCTCGAGGTCACGGTTGAGCACCCGCACGTTGCGCTCGGCGCTCTTGCCGAGGGCGTAGATCACGGTGGCGTCGATCTGGAGCAACTGGCCGCGCTCGAGGCGGTTGTGGATCACCCGGGACACCTTGGGACGTTCGTCGTCGAACCGGGTCTCCCGCTCGATGAGCGATGCGGCCACGATCGCCTCGTACGGGGTCAACCCCACGGCCTCTTCGGCCCGGTCGATGCCGGCTGCCTCCGCGACCCTCTCGAACTCCGCGACGAGCCGCCGCAGGATCGCCTCCTCGTCCTCTCGCTCGTCGACCAGATAGGTGTCGGGAAAGAGCAGGCCCTCGAGGCTGCTCACGTCGTCGGGCTGGTACTTCGACCGCACCTGGCCGCTCGCCGCCAACTCCAGGAACCGCTGGCCCGACCGGCCGGTGAGCCCGTCGACTTCCGCCGCGATCTGGCGCAGGGTGAGGCCCTCGCGGACGGTGAGGCGCTCGTAGGCGATCTCGGGTCCGTCGCGGAGCTGCTCCATCACCGCGTCGTAGTCCTGGGCTTCCCGGAAGGTGTACTCCCCCGCTTGAAAGGCGCCGTTGCCCCGGAAGCGGGCATAGGCGCGGAACACCGTGGCGTTGCCGATCACGCCCTCGGCGTCGAGGATGGCGGCGATCCGCGCCACGCTCGAACCGTACGGGACGGTGACCTCCACCTCCTCGCCTGGTCCACCTGGCGGGTTCACCTCCCGCACCAGCCACACCGCGCCCACGCCGCCGACGATCAGGCCGACGACGGCGACGACCACCAGGGCGCGAAGGAGACGGTGGCGCCGACGGGGCGGCGGTGGCTCGGGCGGCTCGACTCCCGCGGGGCGCTGATCGATGTTCACGGCACTGGGCATTGTCCCTCTCTACCCTGCCCGACTCATCGCTCGGACCCGTCGTCGGACCCGCCGCTGCGGCGGCCGTCGAGCCAGGCCTGCAGGATCACCGAGGCGGCCACCTTGTCGACCACCCGCCGCCGAGCCTCGCCCCGCATGCCCTGGGCGCGGAGGGCCCGCTCGGCGGTCACCGAGCTCAGGCGCTCGTCGTGGGTCTCCACCGCCACCTCGAGGGCGGCGGTGAGCTCGTCGACCTCGTCGAGCGCGGCCCGGGCGGCCGGCCCGATCGTGCCGTCGAGGGAGATCGGAAGACCGACCACGACCCGCTCCGCTTCGACCTCGGCCACGAGCCGCGCGACCTGGGCATGGTCGGCGGCCCGGTCGCCGCTCCGCTCGATCACCTCGTACGGCGACGCGACCGTGCCAGCCGAGTCGCTCACCGCAACACCAATTCGTCGCTCGCCCAGGTCGAGGCCGATGGCCCGCATCGAGGCGTCAGCCGATGCCGAGCCGGGTGCGGGTTCCGGCGAGTGCCTCGTCGATCTTGGACACGTCGCGGCCGCCCGCCACGGCGATCTCGCCCTTCCCGCCGCCCCCGCCACCGCAGAGCCGGGCTGCGGCGCCGACCAGCTCCCCGATCGACACGTCGGTGTCGCGGTCGACGGCACCCACGATGGCCACCCGCGCCCCGTCGGGCGTGCCCGCCAGCACGACCGTGGTCACGCCGGGCTCGTTGCGGACCGCGACCGCGAGGTCGCGCAGCTGGTCGGTGCCGAGGCCGTCGCGCCTCTCGACCACGATGCCGCCATCGGCGCCGGCCGCCAGACGGGTGGCCTCCCCCCGAGCCAGCTCGCGCTGCAACCCTTTGAGCTCGTCTTCGACGTCCTTCTGGCGGGCCAGCAGGCGCTCGACGGCCGCCACGATGTCGTCGGGCGTGGTGCGAAGCAGCGTGGCGGCCTGCGTGAGGGTTTGCTCGTCGTCGCGTACGAGCGTGAGGGCGCCCGTGCCGGTGAGGGCTTCGACCCGGCGCATGTTCGAGCCGATCGAGCCTTCGCCCACGATCTTGATCGGCCCCACCGAGCCCAGTGCATGAACGTGGGTGCCCCCGCACAGCTCGATCGAGTGCGGCCCGGCCTCGACCACCCGCACCACGTCGCCGTACTTGTCGCCGAAGAACGCCAGCGCGCCCATCTTCTTCGCCTCGTCCATCGTCGTTTCGAAGGCGCGCACCGCCACGTTCTGGAGCACGTCGGCGTTGGCCATGTCCTCCACTTCCTGCAGCTGCTCCGGCGTGATCGGCGCATGGTGGTTGAGGTCGAACCGGAGCCGCTCGGGCCCGACGTGGGAGCCCTGCTGGTGGACGTGGCCGCCGAGCACGGCACGAAGGGCGGCGTGCAGCAGATGGGTGCCGGTGTGGTTGCGGCGGGTGTGCTCGCGCCGGTCGCGGTCGACCTCCGCGGTGGCGTCGGCGCCGCGCTCGACCTCGCCCTCGACCACCTCCACGAGGTGCCGGGTGAGACCACCGACGGCGGGCGTGGTGTCGAGCACGCGGAGGAGCCCGCTCGGGGTGCGGATGAGGCCGGTGTCGCCGATCTGGCCGCCGCCCTCGGCATAGAACGGCGTGCGGTCGAGAAACACCTCGAACTGGCCGGAACCGTTGGTGCCGTCGGCCCCCTCGCCACCCTCGGCCACGGGCAGCGCCGCGATGAGGCGGCCCTGGGCCTCGCACGACTCGTAACCGACGAAATCGGTAGGGCCGTAACGTTCGAGCACCTCCCGGTAGGAGCCGATGTCGCCCGCCGTCGCCCCCGCGGCCCGGCCCGCCTTCGAGCGGCTGCGCTGGCGCTCCATCTCGGCTTCGAAACCCTCGAGGTCGACCTCGACGTGCTGTTCCTCGGCGATCTCGGCGGTGAGCTCCTTCGGGAAGCCGAAGGTGTCGTGCAGCTTGAACACCACCTCGCCCGAGAGCGTCTCGGGCTGCTTCGCGAGCTCGGTCTCGAGCAGGGTCAGACCGTTTCGCACCGTGCGAAGGAAGGTTCCCTCCTCGTGTTCGATCATCGCGATGATGTCGTCGCGCTCGCGGGTCAGCTCGGGATAGGCGTCGCCCATGTGGTCGACGACCGAGCCGATCAGGCGCGGTGTGATCTCGGTCTCCACGCCGAGCATGTAGGCGTGCCGCACCGCCCGGCGCACCACGCTGCGCATCACATAGCCCCGCTCCTCGTTGCTGGGCGCCACTCCCCCGGCGGCGAGGAACGTCATGGTGCGGGCATGGTCGGCCAAAACTCTCAAACTCGTGGTGACACGCACGTCGGAGCCGTAGCGCTGTCCCGTTGCCGCCTCGGCTTCGGCCACGATCAGCCGCAGCGGATCGGCGTCGAAGACGGTGTCGACGCCGTCGAGGAGCATCAGCCAGCGCTCCATGCCCGCGCCGGTATCGACATTCTTGGCCGGCAACTCGGTGAGGCTGGTGTCGCGGTGGCGCTCGTACTGCATGAACACGAGGTTCCAGAACTCGACGTAGCGGTCGCCGCCACCGTGGGCGGGTCCGCCCGGCTCCCCCCACTCAGGCCCGCAGTCGAAGTGGATCTCGCTGTTGGGACCACAGGGGCCGGTGTCGCCCATCTCCCAGAAGTTCTCGACGTCCCCGAGGCGCTGGATCCGGTCCATCGGCAGCCCGACCACTTCGTGCCAGATCGCCTCGGCGTCGTCGTCGGTGTGGTGCACGGTCACCCAGAGGCGGTCGCCGTCGAAGCCGACGACCTCGGTGCACAGCTCCCAGGCCATCGGGATGGCCTCTTCCTTGAAGTAGTCGCCGAAGCTGAAGTTGCCCAGCATCTCGAAGAAGGTGAGGTGACGCCGCGTCTTGCCGAGCTCGTCGATGTCGCTGTGCTTGCCGGAGATGCGCATGCACTTCTGGATCGACGTGGCCCGCGCATACGGCGGGGGCTCCTCGCCGAGGAAGTAGGGCACGAACTGGTTCATGCCGGCGTTGGTGAACAGCGGCGCGGTCGGGTGGTGAGGAATAACGCCCGACGACTCAACCGCCGTGTGCCCGCGCTGCACCATGAAGTCGGTGAAGGCTCGACGCAGCTCACTCGCTCTCATGATTCCCGCCAGCCTAACGACCGAACTCGAGCCAACAACGTACGAATTGCCGCCGCTACTGCTTGGAGTTGGTCAGCTCGAGTTGGGCCCGCAGCTCGGCTTCGCGGTCACGCATCGCCTCCCGCCCCTCGGAGACGGCCTCCCGCAGGTCGCGGCCGAGGGAGCGGATGGCGTCACCGAGCTCCTTGGACACGTTCTCGGGGCTGTAGCGCTCCGCGGTGTCACGCAGGAACCGCATCAGCCAGAACGAGACGCCGAACCCGAAGCCGACGCCGATGACGAGCCAGAACAGCCGCTTGAACACCGACTCAGTCGCCTCGCCGAAGCCGCCGGGCCGCCCGCGCCGTGCCGGCGCCGAAGGCGAGTGCCTTCACGATCGGGTTGGCGAGGAACAGATAGAGGAGACGCGAGGCGGAGTCGACGGTGACCGAGATCGACTCGGCCCGCCCCAGCAGATCGTGGACCCGGCCGAGCTCCTGGTTGGTCTGCCCCACCGCAGCTCTCATGTCGCTCACGAGCGGCGTGGTCTGGGTGTGGAGCTCCTCCACCGCGGTGCGGAGGGCGCGCAGCGTGCGCGTCAGTGACATAAGCGCGAACAGGAGTCCCATCGAGAGGATGGCCGCCGCAACCGACACGATGATGGCGGCCACTTCCGTCGCGCTCATGGCCGAAGACTCTAGCGACCGCTGAACTTGAGGCAATAACGATCGGATTCCGATCGTTATTGCCTCAAGTTCGGCTGC
>CAZTOV010000133.1:3438-5136 GCA_964615175.1 uncultured Burkholderiales bacterium | reverse complement strand
GTGCTGGTCGGGGGGCGAGCCCTCGAAGGGTTGGGTGCCCTCGAGGCGGTTCCACCCGTAGTTCTCGCCGCCGTTCGAGCCCGCCGGCTGGAAGTCGATCTCCTCGATCTCGTTCTGTCCCACGTCGGCGATCCAGAGGTCGCCGGTCTGGCGGTCGAAGCTGATCCGCCACGGGTTGCGCAACCCGTACGCCCAGATCTCGTCGCGAGCGCCGTCGACGTCGACGAACGGGTTGTCCGACGGCACGGCGTAGGGCGAGCCGTCGGTTTCCTGCGGGAGGATGCGCAGGATCGAGCCCAACAGGGTGCCCCGATTCTGGCCGTTGCCCTGTGGATCGCCGCCGGAGCCGCCGTCGCCGAGCGTGATGTAGAGGAAGCCGTCGGGTCCGAAGGCGATCGCTCCGGCGTTGTGGTTGGAGAACGGCTGCTCCACGGCCAGCAGTTCGCGGCGGGATTCGGCCTGCGGTTGGTTGTCTGACATGGCGTATTCGACGATCCGGGTCGTGCCCTGCGCGTCGGTGTAATCGAGGTAGAGGAACGCGCCGTCGGGGGAGAATTCGATGCCGAGCAGGCCCTGCTCGTTGCCCTCACTGCCGACCTCGGAGCTGATGTCGAGCACGGTTGACGTCCCGCCGGCGACGCGGACCACCCGCCCCGCCTGTTCGGTGACGTAGAGGGCGTCGTCGCCGGAGCGGGTGGCCAGCGCGGTGGGCGACGAGAGCGTGGCGATCTGCTCGGTGCTCAGCCGGATCGAGCTGATCGCCCCGGCCGGTTCTGTCGGCACCGTGCTGCTCGTGGGTTGCGGCTCGCGGCGTTCACCCGGGTCGACGTCGACGGTCGGCGCGTTCTCGGTGGTGCTGGTCGTCGCGGAGCCACCGCCGTCGTCCGACGACAGTTGCACCGCGGTGAACGTCCCGCCGGCCAGGACCACGGCGGCCACCACGGCGATGATCCATCGGGTGCTCATTCTTTGGACGCTACCTCCGGAGCGGGATCCCGCGAGAGCGGGACCTATCCTCCCGGTCATGAAGTATGTGGTGCTGGTGCCCGATGGTGCGGCCGACGAGCCGCAGGAGGAGCTGGGTGGCCGCACGCCCCTGGAGGCGGCGGCGATGCCCCACCTCGCCGCCCTCGCCGCGCGTTCGGAGGTGGGTCGGGCCGCCACCATCCCCGAGGGATTCCCACCCGGGAGCGACGTCGGCAACATGTCGATCCTCGGGTACGACCCGGCCGAGTTCCACACCGGCCGGGCGCCGATCGAGGCGGCCGCGATGGGGATCGAGCTGGCCGGCGACGAGGTCGCCTTCCGATGCAACCTCGTGACCGTCGGCGACGACGGGACCATGGTCGACTTCTCGGCCGGACACATCCCCAGCGAACAGAGCCATCCGATCATCGAGGCGGTCGACGAGGCACTGGGTGGTGATGGCGTGCGGTTCCACGCCGGTGTCATGTACCGCCACGTGATGGTGGCGCCCAGGGAATGGGGCGAGGCCGAGTGCGCCCCGCCCCACGATCTCAGCGGCGATCCGGTCGTGATGCCCACGGGCGCCGCTGCCGACAAGCTCGTCGAGGTCATGGACGCCTCGAAGACGATCGTGCAGGAGAAGGCCCGCGAGCTGGGAGCCGAGGCCACCCAGGTGTGGTTGTGGGGCCAGGGCACCCGCCCGCAGATGCCCTCGTTCGCCGAGCGCTTCGG
>CAZTOV010000133.1:0-3338 GCA_964615175.1 uncultured Burkholderiales bacterium | reverse complement strand
GCCGCATCATCGGCCCGCTCGTCGAAGCGCTCGACTCGATGGGGCCGTACCGGATCCTGCTGCTGCCTGATCACCCGACCCCGGTGCACCTCAAGACCCACACCTCGGATGCGGTGCCGTACCTCCTCTTCGACTCGGCGACCGACGGCCCGGGAGGCGAGTACTCGGAGGTCGCGACCCGTGGGTCGGACCCGGTGGTGGGTCACGAGCTCATGGGTCGACTGATCACGCGATGAGCGTGGTCGGCTCGGGCCGGTCGGCCGGGTAGACTGAACCCGTTCCACTCCTTCGCCGCGCGCCTCCGCGCGGCCCGGCACAGGGACCATTGGTGCCGATCCGCACTCTCGTCCTCATCGATGGCGAGCACTATCCACCCGTCGTCCGCGCCGCGGTCGATGATCTGCGCGCGCAGGATCATGAGGTCGTCGGTGCGCTGATGTTGGGAGGCACCGAGAAGCTCACCGGAGAGGGAGCCGACGCCTACGGGGTGCCCGAGATCGTGAGCGGCCCCACCCAGGTTGCCGGCCTCGACGCTGCGATCGACCGGTTCGAGCCCGAGTTGGTGGCCGACCTGTCGGGAAGCCCTGTGCTCGACGCCCGTCGTCGGATGCGACTCGCGGCCCAGGCCCTGCACCACGGCGTCGCCTACCGGGGAGCCGACTTCCGGTTCGATCCGCCGCCTCGCCCGCGCGTCGCCACCAAGCCTTCGGTCGGGATCGTCGCCACGGCCAAGCGCTCGGGCAAGACTGCGCTCGCGGGGCATTTTGCCCGCCTCCTCGTCGCCGACGGACGACGCCCGATCGTCGTGGCCATGGGACGCGGCGGTCCCGAGGAACCGGAGGTGATCGACGTCGGTGCCGACCTCACGCCGTCGGCGCTCGTCGCCCTCGCCGAATCGGGTCGTCACGCCGCCAGCGATCATCTCGAGGACGCCCTCATGGCGCGGGCGCCCACCATCGGTACCCGACGCGCCGGGGGAGGTCTGGCCGGTGCCCCCGGGACCAACACCTTCGTGCGTGGCGTCGAGCTGGCCAACGCTCGTCCCGAGGACTTCCTGGTGCTGGAGGGATCGGGAGCAGCGATTCCGCCCGTTCACGCCGATGCCACCGTGTGTGTGGTGCCGGCGAACGGGGACCTCGAGCTGGTCAGCGGCTATTTGGGGGCATACGTCCTGTTGCTGGCCGATCTGGTGGTGGTTACACTGGCAGACGAGCCGCTTCATTCGGCGGCTCGAGCTCTCGAAGATCGCATCCGGGAGCTGGTTCCGGGGACGCCCGTCGTACGCACCACGTTCCGACCGCATCCCCTCGAACCAATTTCCGGGCGCTCCGTGTTCTTCGCCACCACGGCACCTCCGGATGCCGCCGGCCCACTCGCAGGCCATCTGGAGTCCGCGCACGACGCGCGAGTCGTGGGGTGGAGCACGAACCTCGCCAACCGGGCCCTCCTCCGCGACGACCTGCGAGACGCCCGGGGGGCCGAGGTCCTCGTCACGGAGCTGAAAGCCGCCGCCGTCGACGTCGCCACCAAGCTGGCGATCGAGACCGACATGGACGTGGTCTACTGCGACAACCGACCCCAGGGCACCGGCGACGGTCCCGCGCTCGACGACCTGCTGCGCGAGACGGCGGCCCGGGCCGCGGCCCGCTTCGACGGGTCGGCCGGACGCGCTCCGGATCACGATCGGAAAACCTAGGAGTCACGGGATGCCCACATCCCCCCACATCGTCATCGCCGACAAGGAGGGCTCACTGCCCTTCTCGAAGGGACTGATGGCGTCGTCGATCATGGCCACCGGCGTGGCCCCGGCGAGCGCCTATCACGTGGCCGAACGGATCGAGGCCGCTCTGCGGGAGACGCACACCCGATCGGTGACCCGTTCGCAGTTGTTCGAGACCGCCGAGCAGGTGATCGCTGAAGAGGTCGGGCGCGAGTACGCCGACGCCTACGTGAAGTGGCACGTGGTCAAGAAGCTGGACAAGCCGTTGGTGGTGCTGCTCGGTGGCGCGACCGGCGTGGGGAAGTCGACCGTCGCCACGCAGTTGGGTGCCCGTCTCGGAGTCAACCGGGTGATCCCCACCGACGCCATCCGCGAAGTCATGCGGGCGATGCTCGAGCAGGAGCTGGCGCCCGCGCTCCACACCTCGTCGTTCGACGCCGACCGGCTCGTTCGTCAGCCCATTCCCCGCCGCGCCGATCCCCTGCTCGTAGGGTTCCGCGAGCAAGCGGTGATGATCGCCGTGGGGATCCGGGCGCTGGTGCGCCGGGCCGTCACGGAGGGCACGCCGCTCATCGTCGAGGGCGTGCACGTGATGCCCGGCCTCATCGACCTGGCCGAATTCGATGACGCCGTCATCGTCTCGGCACTGATCATGATCGACGACGAGGAGCTGCATCGCTCACATTTCCAGAGTCGAGGGCAGCACGCCCACGGCCGACCGGTCGAGCGCTACCTCGCCCACTTCGACCGCATCCGCAAGATCCAGGGGCATCTCGTCTCGCTCGCCCGCGAGCACGACATGCCCGTCATCTCCTCGTACGACCTCGACTCGACGCTCAGCCGAATTGTCGAGCTGGTCGTCGGCGAGGGCGTTCGAGCCATCCCGTCCGAAGAAGCTGTCGGAACCGCACAGGGGAGCAATCCATGAGTCCGGAACAGGTCACGACCGAGCGATCCGTCCTGGAGGGCAAGGAGCGCAGTGAGCTCCAGAAGATCGCCGAAGCCGTGGGGGCCAAGGTCACCACGCGGATGAAGAAGGGGGAGATCGTGGACGCCATCGTGCAGCGTGCCGACGCCGAATCGGGGAACGGCCAGGATTCGGGTGCCGCGCGCTCCGACTCCGGCGGCAACAGTGATGGTGGCGGGAAGGGCCAGTCCGATTCCGACGGCACCAGTGATGGCGGGGGGAAGAGCGAGTCCGACTCCGGCGGCAACGGTGATGGCGGCGGGAAGGGCCAGTCCGACTCCGGCGGCCAGGGCCAGGGCGGCGGCCAAGGTGGAAAGCGCCCAGGCGGCGGCCAGGGTGGCGGCGGCCAAGGTGGTGGTGGCGGCGGCCAGGGTGGCGGCGGCCAGGGTGGCGGCGGCAAAGGCAAGCGGCGCCGGCGGCGCGGTCGTGGCGGCGGTGGTGGTGGCGGCGACGACGAGCCGCAGGGCGAGCCCATCGACTGCGAGGGCATCCTCGAGATCCGCGACGAGGGCTACGGATTCCTGCGCACGACCGGTCTGCTCCCGGGCAAGCACGACGTCTACGTGTCGGCGTCTCAGGTGCGGAAGTTCGGACTCCGCAAGGGCGACATGGTCAAGGGGGCCCACCGGCCGCCCACCAACAGCGAGAAGT
>CAZTOV010000132.1:0-5211 GCA_964615175.1 uncultured Burkholderiales bacterium | reverse complement strand
TGCCAACCCCCGTCGGAACCAGAGGTTCCGACGGGGACCCCTGATGTTGTCGGAGCCGACGAGATGTCGGCGGGGAGACAACATGCCGTTCAACATCGCCGACCTCATCGAGCATTGCGTCGACGCCGTTCCCGAGCGGGAGGCGGTCGCCGACTCGCGGCGGCGGGTGACGTACGCCGAGTTCGACGAACGAGCCAACCGTCTCGCCCACCACCTCGCCGAGCACGGTGTGGGAGCGGGCAACCACGTCGGCATCTACGCCGAGAACCGGGTCGAGTTCGTCGAGACGATGTTCGCGGCGCTGAAGCTGCGGGCCGTTCCCATCAACGTCAACTACCGCTACGTCCCCAACGAGCTGCGCTACGTCTTCGACAACGCCGACCTGGTGGCGCTGGTGGTCGAATCGAAGTTCGCCGACCGGGCGGCCGAGGCCGCCGACGGCCTCGGTGATCTCGGCCACTTCGTCGTCCTCGAGGACGACAGCGCCGCCGAAGCCGGCTCGCTCGCCGCTGTGCCCTACGAGGAGGCCCTCGAGACCTCCAAGCCCGAACGCGGCTTCGAAGCCCGCCGTGACGACGACCACTACGTCATCTACACGGGCGGCACCACCGGCATGCCCAAGGGCGTGGTGTGGCGCCACGAGGACGTGTTCCGCACCCTCGGTGGCGGCATCGACTTCTACACCGGCGAGCCCGTGCCCGACGACCAGTTCCTCGCCCGCCGCGCCGCCGAGACCGACCCGCCGCTTCGGCGCTTCCCGGTGCCGCCGCTCATGCACGGTGCTGCCCAGTGGATGACCTTCCAGGGGCTCTTCGCCGGCGAGCCGGTCTTCCTCACGCCCAAGTTCGACGCTCACGAGGTGTGGAAGCGGATCGAGGCCGAAAAGACCAACATCCTCCTCGTCACCGGCGACGCCATGGCCCGACCCCTCGCCGACGCGCTCGAAGAGGGGGGCTACGACACGTCGTCGTTGATCTCGTTCTCGTCGAGCGCGGCGGTCTTCTCCCCCACCGTCAAGGACAAGCTGCTCGAGCTGCTCGGCGAGGGCACCGTGATCACCGACTCCATCGGGTCGTCCGAAAGCGGCTTCGGCGGCATGACCATCGTGCAGAAGGGCCAGCCGCAGAAGGGCGGGCCGACGGTCACGGCCGGACCCGACGCCCTCGTCCTCGACGACGACCTCCAGCCCATCGAGCCAGGCTCCGGGAAGGTGGGCAAGGTGGCCCGCGGGGGGAACGTGCCGGTCGGCTACTACAACGACCCCGAGAAGACCGCGGCGGTGTTCGTCGAAATCGACGGGAAGCGCTTCGTGATCCCGGGCGACTTCGCCACCGTCGAGGCCGACGGCACCATCTCGCTGCTCGGTCGCGGGTCGATGTGCATCAACTCGGGCGGCGAGAAGATCTTCCCCGAGGAGGTCGAGTCGGCCCTCAAGTCACACCCCGACGTGTTCGACGCTCTCGTGGTCGGCATCGACGACGAGCGGTGGGGTCAGCGGGTGAGCGCCGTGGTGGAGCCCCGCCCGGGTGCGGAACCGACCCTCGACGAACTCGACGCCCACTGTCGCGAGCACATCGCCGGCTACAAGGTCCCCCGCGAGCTGCACCTGGTGGAGAAGGTGGAACGCCTCCCCTCCGGCAAACCCGACTACCCCTGGGCCAAAGAGGTCGCGTCGGCGTCTCAGTCGCGTTAGAGGCACTCTGTGCCTCTAACGCGACTGAGACGCTAGGAAAGAGCGCGTTCGTTGAGGGCGTTGAGGCGTTCGCAGGACTCGATGTACTCCTCGACGAGGCGCTGGACGACCTCGCCGGCCCGCTCCTTGCGGCTCAGCATCCCCACGACCTGACCGACGGGGTTGAAGTTCACGTCGCGGGCCGCCTCCGGGTACTGGTGCCCGCGACGCACGGCGTCGAGCGACACCATGAGTTGGAGGGGCATCCCCAACGGATCGGGGGTGTCGGGCGCCTCCCAGGCATCGGTCCAGTCGTTCTTGAGCATCCGCGCGGGCTTTCCCGTGAACGAGCGTGACCGCACCGTGTCGTGGCTCGACGCCTTGAGGTACGACTCCATCTGCTCGGGCGGAACGTCGGCCTCCTCGACGGTGAGCCACATCGAACCGGTCCACGCTCCCTGCGCCCCCATGGCGAGGGCCGAGGCCACCTGCGCGCCGTTGGCGATCCCGCCGGCGGCGAGCACGGGGGTCGGCGCCACCGCTCCGATCACCTGTGGCCACAGCACGAGCGAGGCGACCTCGCCGCAGTGCCCTCCGCCCTCGGTGCCCTGACAGACGACGAAGTCGAGGCCGGCCTGCTGGTGCTTGAGCGCGTGCTGCACCGACCCGCAGAGCGCGCCGACGAGTCGGCCGGTGTCCTGGATCTCGCGCACGACGTCCGCCGGCGGCGTGCCGAGGGCATTGGCCACGAGCTTCGCCTTGTCGTGCCGCAGGATCACGTCGACCAGCGGCGTGCTGGTGACCGCGGTGAGCCCGAGGAGGTCGCGGCGCTGCTCGTCGTCGGGCAACTCGGGCACACCGTGGTCGGCGAGGATCTTGGCCGCGAACTCCCGGTGCTCGTCGGGGATGTGCTTGCGCAGCTCCTCCTCGAGCTGCTCGGGCGTCATGTCGTCGAGGCCCTGGCCCTCGTAGCGCTGCGGGATCACGATGTCGACGCCGTAGGGCGTGTCACCGCAGTACTCGTCCAGCCAGGTCAGCTCGGCCTCGAGCTCGTCGGCGCTGAAGGCGAGGGCGCCGAGCACCCCGAGGCCCCCGGCCTTGGAGACGGCGGCCACGACGTCGCGGCAGTGGCTGAAGGCGAAGATCGGGAACTGAATCCCGAGGCGGTCGCAGATCTCGGTGCGCATGCTGCTGCCCTCCTACGCGGGCTCTTCCGCAAGGGTCCGGCCGATCTTCAGCAGGTGCTCGGTGGCGTTCCCGAGGGTGAACTCGGCCTGCTTGCCGGCCAGGAAGTAGCGGTGGATCGGATAGTCGGTGTCGACGCCCATCCCCCCGTGGAGGTGGACGGCGGCGTGCACGACCCGGTGCGACGCGTCGGACGCCCAGAACTTGGCCACGTCGATCTCGGTGTCACAGGGCAGGCCCTCGGCGAGGCGCCACGCCGCCTGCCAGAGGGTGTGCCGGACACCCTGCACGTCGATGAAGGCGTCGGCGGCCCGCTGCCCCACCGCCTGGAAGGCGGCGATGGGCTGATCGAACTGGTGGCGGTTCTTCGTGTAGTCGGCGGTCATCTCGACGGCCTTGTCGGTGACGCCGAGGGTGTAGGCGCACAACCCGACGGTGGCCCGGCGCTCGATCCAAGTCACGATCTCGGCCCCCTGCTCGTCGGAGCCGAGCAGCGCTTCGGCACCGACCTCCACGCCCTCCAGCTCGAGGTGAGCCTCGCGACCCTTGTCGGCCACGCGCTGAGTAGTGAGCGTGACGCCATCGGCCCCGGGATCGACGATGAACACGGCGACGCCGTCGCCGGTCGATGCCGGAACAAGGATGCGTTCGGCGAGCATCCCGGCCGGCACGAGCGTCTTGACGCCGCTCAGGCGCCACTCGCCACCCGTCGGCTCGGCCATGGTGATGGGCGAGGTCGAGTCGGGATTGAGGGGCTCGACGAGGGCGGCGCTGAGGACCAGCGAGCCGTCGATCGCCTGGGGGACGAGATCCTTGCGCTGCTCCTCGGAGCCGAACGCGGCGATAGCGCCTGCGCCCATCACGACCGAAGGGAGATAGGGCACGGGGGCGACGGTGCGACCGATCTCGATGAGGATCCGGCACTCCTCGATCACCCCGTAGCCGCCGCCGCCCAGGTCCTCGGGGAGCGACAGGCCGAGGAGGTCGGCCGCGGCGAGCTTCTGCCAGAGGCCGGCGTCGAAGCGGTCGACGTCGCCGCCGGCCGACCCCTCTTCGAGCTGCCGGTACCTCTCCTCGGTCAGCTCGCCCTCGAGGATCTGCCGGGCGAGGCCGGCGATCTCGTCCTGTTCCTCGGTGAAGGACCAGTCCATGGCGTGGGTTCCTCCCGCCCTATCGCATCCGCGGCATGCCCAGGGCGAGCATGGCGATGATGTCGCGTTGCACTTCGTTGGTCCCGCCGCCGAAGGTGAGGATGAGGGCGGCGCGGTACATGCGCTCGACCTGGCCCCGCAGCTTCTCCCCCGGCGACCCGGGCTTCACGTAGGACTCCTGGCCCATGACCTCCATGAGGAGGCGGTAGGCCTCGGTCGAGAACTCGGTGCCGAACACCTTGGTGGCCGACGCCTCGGCCGGGTTCAGCTCGTCCTCCGACCAGGCCAGCTTCCAGTTGATGAGCTTGAGGTACTCCACCTTGGCGTGCACCTCGGCGAGGTGGCGTTGCGCCCATTCCTGGTCGATGACGCGGCTGCCGTCGGACCGTTTGGTTTCCTGGGCCCACTCCCGCACCTGGCGGAGCGCATGCTGGATCGGGGCCGCCGAGCACAACGACACCCGCTCGTGGTTGAGCTGGTTGGTGATCATGTGCCAGCCCTTGTTGATTCCGTCGTCGCCGCCGACGACGTTGCCGTAGGGCACCCGGATGTCCTCGTAGTAGGTGGCCGAGGTGATCACGTCGGCCACCGTGTTCACCGGCGTCCACCGGAAGCCCTCGGCGTCGGTAGGCACGATGATCATCGAGATGCCCTTGTGCTTCGGAGCGTCGGGGTCGGTGCGGCACCCGAGCCAGACGTAGTCGGCGTACTGCACGAGGCTGGTCCACATCTTCTGGCCGTTGATGACCCACTCGTCGCCGTCACGCACCGCGCGGGTCTTGAGGCTGGCCAGATCGGTGCCGGCCTCGGGCTCGGAGTAGCCGATGGAGAAGTGGACGTCGCCGGCGAGGATGCGCGGGAGGAACTCCCGCTTCTGGTCCTCGGTGCCGAACTTCATCAGCGTCGGCCCCACCGTGTTGATGGTGAGGAAGGGAACCGGCGCGCCCGCGATCGAGGCCTCGTCGGTGAAGATGAGCTGTTCGAGGAAGGAGCGACCCTGCCCGCCGTACTCCTCGGGCCAGCCGATGCCGAGCCAGCCGTCGGTGCCCATCTGCTTGACGAGCGACTTGTAGGTCTCGATCTTCCCGTAGTCGCCCTCGCCCTGCCGCATGGACTCCTTGACCTCGTCGGTCATGAGGTCGTCGAAGTACCCGCGGAGTTCCTGGCGGAGCTGCTCCTGCTCCTCGGTGAACGCGATGCGCA
>CAZTOV010000131.1:0-5211 GCA_964615175.1 uncultured Burkholderiales bacterium | reverse complement strand
TCGCCTACGCCGCCGTCCACAAGGCCGGGGCGGTGGGGGTGCCGGTGAACACCCGGCTCACCGCCTCCGAGCTGACCCACGTCCTCGGCCACGCCGAGATCAGCGGGGCGGTGGTGTCGCCCGAGTACGCCGACTTGTTCGGCGAGGCCCGGCGCGATCTCGACGGTCTCCGCCTCGTGGTCGCGACCGGTGAGGGTGTCCCCGAGTCGGCGTCGTGGGAAGAGGCGCTCTCGGACGACGACTCCGACATCCAGGTCGAGGTCGGCGACGACGACCTCGCCGACATCATGTACACGTCGGGCACCACTGGCCTGCCCAAGGGGGTGGCGGTGAGCCACGCCAATGTGGCGATGGTGCCCAACTCGGAGCCCGAGTGGAGCGGCGACGGGTGGATCCACTCGTCGCCGCTGTTCACCTTCGCCGGCATCGGCTTCATCTACAACCCGATGAAGATGGGCATGGTCAGCCTCTACCAGGGGAGGTTCGACGCCGGCCGGTGGATCGAGCACGTCGAGGAGCACCGCCCCAAGTTCGCCTTCATCGTCCCGGCGATGGCCCAGCTCATCAGCACCCACGAGCGCTTCGCCGACGCCGACCTGTCGTCGCTGGTGATGTGCAACGTGGGCTCGGCGCCCCTGCCGTTCGAGGTGCTGCGCAGGTTCCAGGAGAAGATCCCCGACGCCTCAGTGTCGAACAGCTACGGGATGACCGAGGCCGGCGCCGCCTACTGCGTGATGCCGCCGGGCGAGTCGCTCAAGCGCAAGGGCTCGGTCGGGATGCCGCTGCCTCCCACCGAGATCAAGATCGTCGACGAGGCCGGCGAAGAAGTGGGAGTCGACGAGGAGGGCGAGCTGCTGATCCGCTCGCCGGGAAAGCCCCGCTCCTACTACAAGGACCCCGAGGCGACCGCCGCGACGTGGGAAGGCGACGGTTGGGTGCGTAGCGGCGACATCGCCCGCTTCGACGCCGACGGGTACCTCTACATCGTCGGCCGGATGAAGGACGTGATCATCCGCGGTGGCCACAATGTGCACGCCGGCGACGTGGAGTCGGTCCTGTACCGGCACCCGGCAGTGCTCGAGGCGGCCGCGGTCGGGGTGCCGCACGAGGTGTTGGGGGAGGACATCGCCGCGGTCGTCGTCCTCAACGAGGGCGAGTCGGCCACGGCGGAGGAGATCGAGGCGTTCTGCCGCGAGCACCTCGCCGATTACAAGTCGCCCCGACGCGTCGTCTTCGTCGACGCGCTCCCCCGCAACGCCACCGGCAAGGTCGTGAAGCGCACCCTGGTCGAACAGATCACCGAGCACGAGAGTGAGGAGACCGTCTGATGGCACTGGACGAGCTGAAGGGCCAGGAGCTCGGGACCACCCGGGTGAAGATCGAGCAGGGCCCGGTGCGGGCCTTCGCCACCGCGGTGAAGGACGACCCGGCCACCTTCGCCGGCGACGGTGCCCTGGTGCCCCCGACCTTCCCCTTCGTGATGCCCTACTGGGGCTCCATGGGGGAGGGCGGCGCCGCCGGGCTCCCCATCGACAAGCTCCGGGGCAAGGGCAAGATGCTCCTCCACGGCGAGCAGGAATTCGAGTACCACGACTGGCCCAAGGTCGGCGACGAGTTGGAGGGTACGGCCCGGGTGGCCGACGTCCGCACCAAGGACGCCGAGAAGGCGACCATGGACTTCTACGTGACCGAGACCGAGTGGCGGCACGCCGACTCGGGCGACCTCGCCGCCACCGCCCGCTTCACCCTCATCGTCCGCACCGCCAAGGGCTGAGTTCCCGTCGCTTACTTCCGGTAACTCGCCAGAACCCACCCGTTATCGGCAGTAAGCAACCGTGCCGGAGCGCGCCGTCGCCCCGCTTCACTCGTAAGAGGGGTGAAGCTCCCCGACCCTGGAGGCCGCATGCGACGCCTCGTCGCTCTCATCTCGACTCTGCTCGTGTCCGGCATCGCGGTGCCTGCGCTCGCCGACCACACGCCGATCGACGAGACGCCCGACTACAACGTCGTCGACGGCACGCCGATCTGTGGGCTGGCCGAGCGGACGGGCATGCCGCCGGCCTTCTCGGGGACCGATCTCGAGGTGGGCACCTACAACATCCTCCATTCGCAGTCGGAGGACGACGACGCCGATGTCACCGATCGCTTCGGTCAGATCATCGATGCCATGGACGCCGTCGACGCCGACGTCTGGGGCCTGCAAGAGGTCACCAACGACGCCGAGCACGGCAACCAGGCAGCGAAGATCGCTCACGAACTCGCGAACCGCACCGGGGTGTCGTGGCAGTGGTGCTGGTCATGGTCGAATCCGCATTTCCCCGGTGAGCCCGACGTACTCGATGGTGGTGGCGGTCCGCTCAGTGAGCTGACGGCCCAGTTCTCGAAGCTGCCCGAAGGCGACCTGTCCGGGTTCAAGGAGGGACTCGCCGTGGTGAGCCGGTATCGCATCGACACCCATGAGGCGAAGTTCCGCCGTCTCCAGCCCCGCGCCCACGAGGCGCTGGCCTGTCCCCCGACGGCCAACCCCATCGACTGCCAGTTCCCGAGCGTGTTCGATCACCGGCAGGTGCTCCACGCACCCGTCGTCGCGACCGGCATCGGCCGGGTCGACGTCTTCAACACTCACTTGGCCCACGGCCTTACCGACCACAGCGGCGACGTGAAGTACCAGCAGATCGAGAAGGCCGTCGACACCACCGATGAGTGGGAGGCGAAGGGCGACGGGTTCCCGACCTACTTCACCGGTGATTTCAACACTGACGCCACGGCTGCCGACACGCCCGACCCCCACGACGACTTCGACCGGTACCAGTTGCTCGTCGACGCCGGGTTCGTCGACACCTACGCCGGTCCCGAGTGCGGATCGCAGACCGACACGACGGTCGGTTGCACCTCGAGCGTCGACGTCCTCACGCAGGACCCGTTCCAGGACCCGAGCCGTCTCGACTCGCGCATCGACTTCGTGTGGGCGCGCGGCGACGCGTGCACGGTCGGGGCCTCGGCGAGCGTGATCATCGGCGATCAGCCCATCCAGCTCGATGACGGCCGCTGGCGCTGGCCCTCCGACCACCTCGGCGTCGTCAGCGAAACCGCCTGCAGCTGACCGGCCGCGCACGTCTCAGTCGCGTTGGCGCGAAACGTTCGCGCCAACGCGACCGAGACGCTCGTAACCTGACCCGATGGCCGTGCTTCTCGGGCTGGCGGCCGCGCTCGGATTCGGGGGCGGCGACTTCCTCGGCGGGATGGCGTCGAAGCGTTCACCGGCTGCTGCGGTGCTCGTGGTCGTCCAGGCCACGGGCCTGGTGATTGCGATCGGGTGGGTCGCTGCCGCGGGCAACCCCTTCCCGGCGGGCGAGGACGTGGTGATCGCCCTCTTCGCGGGGGTCTTCGGCGTCACCGGGCTTGCCCTCCTGTTCCGCGGCCTCGCCACCGGCCGCATGGGTGTCGTGGCGCCGGTGAGCGCGGTGATTGCCTCGATCCTCCCCGTGGCGTGGGGCCTCTTCGAGGGCGAGCGACCCACCTGGGTCGCCGGCGTCGGCGTGGCCGTGTCGATCGTCGCCGTCGCCCTCATCTCCCGCGAGCCCGACCGTGATCCCGATGGCGACGAGCTGCGGGTCAGCCCCCTGTTGCTCGGCTTCACCGCGGGCGCCGCTTTCGGGGTGGCGGTGATCCTGTTCTCCGAGGCGGCCCAGGAGGCCGGGTTCTGGCCGCTGGTCTTCAGCCGGATCGGCGCCATGCCCGTCCTGTTCGCCACGGCCGCGGCGACCCAGCGGCGCTATCTGCCCAGGCGGGGGGATACCCGAACCTCGTTGCTCAGCGGTGTGCTCGATGTGGCCGGCAACGGTGCCCTCCTGGTCGCCTTCCGCCGCGGCCTCACCAGCCTCGTCTCGCCGATCGCCGCCCTCTACCCCGCCACCACGGTGATCCTCGCCCGGATCGTCCTGACCGAGCCGATCACCCGTCCCCAGGTTCTGGGCCTCGCCCTCGCCGTCGTCGGACTCGTGCTGATCGGCGTCGGCCAGGGGTGAGCCACGTGACGGGTCGGAGCTGATCGGTGAGCTGTCGACGTCGGTTGATCAGGAAGTTTGCCCGTCGACGACGCTCACGGTCGCCGGCGGGTCCGGGTCGCCGAGCAGGGTGACGATCGCCTTCGCGACCACCGGAGCCTCCTGTGCCGGTGCCTGTTGGTCGATGTACCCCTCGACGTACCAGCGCTCGAAGTGGCGGGCGGCGTCGTCGGGGTCCCAGCCGTCGGCCATGCCAGTGAGGGTGGGGCCCACCTTCACCACGGTGCACCGCACATCCGGGTGTTCGATGGACCACCCGCGTCCCAGCGCTTCGAGCGCCGCCTTGCTCGCCGCATAGGACACGAGGCCCGGGAGCGGTCGGTCGACCGAGTCGGATGACAGGTACACGACCCGGCCTTCAAGTTCGAGGTGTCCGAGTGCGGCGGCGGTCACGAGGGCGGCGCCCACGACGTTGGTGGTCAGGGCGTCGAGCCAGGTGGCCGTGTCGGCCTGGTCGAGGTCGCGGAGCGGGACCACCCCCGCCCCGTACACGAGGGCGTCGAGGCCCCCCAGGGCCTCGACCGCCTTCTCGACCAGCACCCGGCACGCGGTCTCGTCGGTCACGTCGGCGACGACCGGCGTCGCTCCGGTCTCTTCCGCCAGCTCGTCGAGGAGGGCCTTGCGCCGGGCTGCCGCGGCGACCTGCCATCCGGCGTCGGTGGCCGCTTCGACGGTCGCACGGCCGATGCCCGACGAGGCGCCGACCACGAGGAGGCGTCGGGGTTCCGAGGCGCTCATCCGTTACCCGGCCGCAACGCCTCGCGGAGTTTGAACTTCTGGATCTTGCCCGAAGGGGTGCGGGGGAAGTCGTCGATGCGGCGGATCTCCTCGGGCCACTTCTGCCGAGCGAGGCCGGCGGCCTCCATGTGCTCGCGGACGGCCTCGAGGTCGGGGAGGTCGGCGTCGGGCCGGCAGCGGATGAACGCGCAGGCGTGTTCGCCGAGGCGTTCGTCGGGGGCGGCTACGACCGCCGCTTCGGCGACGCCCGCCATGCACATCAGCTCGCCCTCGACCTCGGCGGCGCTGACGTTCTCGCCGCCCCGGATGATCACGTCGCTGGTGCGGTCGGTGATCGTGAGCGCGCCGCGGTCGTCGAGGACCCCCACGTCGCGGGTCCGGTACCAGCCGTCGGGCGTGAACGCGG
>CAZTOV010000130.1:2557-5235 GCA_964615175.1 uncultured Burkholderiales bacterium | reverse complement strand
GTACTGACGGCGGCGGAGCTCGTCGAGGGGGTCGGACTCGGTCCCGAGCCGCGATCCCGGCGATCGGTCGTCGGTCGGCTCGTCGCCGGCGGGACGCTCGGCGTCGGAGGTCCCGGGCTCGTCGGGTCCGGGCTCGTCGGGTCCGGGCGACCGATCGGAGCCGTCGGTCATGAGGACTTCTTCCCGCCCCCGCCCTTCGAGCGCTTCGACGAGGACTTCTTGGCCGAGGACTTCTTCTTCGCCGGCTTCTCGGGCTTGGCATTGTCCGACGAGGCGTCGACACCGGCGCCGTTCCCACCCGCGCTGTCGTCTCGATCGAGGTCGGGGGCCACCGCCACGACGCGCTCATCGCTGCCGACGCGGGCGACGCGTACCCCGGTGGCCGTCCGCCCCTGGGACGAGATCTCCTTGGCCCGCGTGCGGATCAGGTCGCCCGACGACGACAACACCATGATCTCGTCCTCGAGACTGACCATGAACGCGGACACCACCTCGCCGCGCTTGCCGGTGAGCTTGATGCCGCGGACGCCCTGACCACCCCGGTGCTGAGCCCGGAACCGCTCGAGCTTGGTGCGCTTCCCGTGCCCGCTGCTCGTGACGATGAGGATGTCGTCGTCGTCGCCGGCAACGTCGCAACTGACCACGGCGTCGTCCTTGCTCTTCAGCTTCATGCCGCGCACGCCCGCCGCCGAGCGGCCCATCGACCGCACCTCTTCCTCGGCGAAGCGAATGGTCATCCCCTGCTTGGAGACCATGAAGATCTCGTCGTCACCGTGCGTCTGCACCACCCGGACCAGCTCGTCGCCGTCGTTGAGCTTGATCGCGATGATCCCCGAGCGGGCGTAGCTGGAGTCGTACTCCGACATCTTGGTCTTTTTGACCATGCCGTGGCGGGTGGCGAAGAAGAGATTGACCCCGTCCTCGTACTCGCGGGTGTCGATGACCGCCTGGATCTTCTCGTCCTGTTCCAGCTGCACGAGGTTCAACAGGGGCACGCCGCGCGCGGTGCGCTCCTTCATGGGGATCTCGTGCGCACGGAGGCGGTACACCTTCCCCTGGTTCGAGAAGAACAGCAGGTACGAGTGGGCCGACGTCGTGAGCAGGTGCTCGACGTAGTCTCCCTCGCGCAGTTGGGCGGCACGGATGCCCTTTCCACCCCGACCCTGGGCCTTGAAGCTGTCGAACCTGACGCTCTTGACGTAGCCGTTGGCCGTGAGCACGACCACGACCTCCTCGTCCTTGATGAGGTCGAGGACGTCCATCTCGCCCGGGTCGGGTTCGATCGGGGTGCGGCGTTCGTCGCCGAACTTGTCGCGGACCTCGGCCAGCTCGTCCT
This sequence comes from uncultured Burkholderiales bacterium, assembly GCA_964615175.1. Lineage (GTDB taxonomy): Bacteria > Actinomycetota > Acidimicrobiia > IMCC26256 > JACPCJ01 > CAZTOV01. The sequence goes on along the minus strand of CAZTOV010000130.1, from coordinate 3,899 downwards.
TGATGACCTGCCGCTTCTTGTCCTCGCTCGCGAGGATCGCTTCCAGTTCCTTGATCGTCGTCTGCAGTTCCTCGGCCTCGTCCTTCAGCTTCTGGCGCTCGAGACCGGTGAGGCGGCGCAGGGGCATGTCGAGGATGTGGTTGGCCTGGATCTCGCTGAAGCCGAAGCGCTTCTGCATGAGCTTCTGCCGAGCCTCGTCGGCGTCGTCCGATTCGCGGATGACCTTGATGACCTCGTCGATCTGGTCGAGGGCCTTCAGCAACCCCTCGACGATGTGGAGCCGGTCCTTGGCCTTCTGGAGGCGGAACTCGCTCCGCCGGGTGATGACCTCGAGCTGGTGGGCGACGTAGGCCTCGAGGGCCTCCTTGAGGTTGAAGATCCGGGGAGCGCCGTGGTCGAGCGCCAGCATCAGGGCGGCGAAGTTCGACTGCATCGGCGTGTGCTTCCAGAGCTGGTTGAGCACCACCTGGGGGTTGGCGTCGCGCTTCAGCTCGACGACGAGACGCGTGTTGCCGGCCGCCGACTCGTTGCGCACGTCGCGAACGCCCTCGAGCTTGCGATCGGAGACCAACTCGCCGATCTTCTGGCCGATCTGCTCGACCGAGGTCTGGTAGGGGACCTCGGACACCACGATCCGGTATCCCGAGCGCTTGCCCGGCGCCTCCTCGACGTCGGCGACGGCCCGCATCTTGATCGAACCGCGACCGGTTTTGTAGGCATCGATGATCCCCTGCCGGCCCAGGATCTTCCCACCGCTCGGGAAGTCGGGCCCGTGCACGAACTGCATCAGGTCGTCGATGCTCGCCTTGGGGTTGTCGACGAGGTGGACGGTGGCGTCGAGCACCTCGGTGAGGTTGTGGGGCGGGATGTTCGTGGCCATCCCCACGGCAATGCCGCCACCGCCGTTGACGAGCAGGTTGGGGAACCGGGCCGGGAGGACCTGGGGTTCGCTGTTCTCACCGTCGTAGGTCTCGTCGAAGTCGACCGTGTCCTCGTCGATGCTCTCGAGCATGAGCATCGACAGCGAGTCGAGCCGACACTCCGTGTATCGCTGGGCGGCCGGGCGGTCGTTGGGGTCGGGCGAGCCGAAGTTCCCGTGGCCGTCGATGAGCGGATAGCGGAGCGAGAAATGCTGGGCCATGCGGGCGAGGGCGTCGTAGACGGCCTGGTCGCCGTGGGGGTGGAAGTTCCCCATGACGTCGCCGACCACGCGGGCACACTTCTTGTAGGGGCGGTCGGGGCGGATGCCGCTGGCGTACATGGCGTAGAGGATCCGGCGCTGCACCGGCTTGAGCCCGTCGCGAGCGTCGGGGAGCGCCCGCGAGACGATGACCGACATCGA
>CAZTOV010000130.1:0-2457 GCA_964615175.1 uncultured Burkholderiales bacterium | reverse complement strand
TTGGCGAACACCTCGTCGGCGATGGCCTCGGCCTCGCGGGCGTCGATCCGCAGCAACGTGCGGTGGGCCGGGTCCATGGTCGTCTCGCCCAGCTCCTGCCAATTCATCTCGCCCAGACCCTTGAATCGGGCCACCTCGATCTTGCGGCCCTGGTGCTCGTTGCGGAACGCCTCGAGCGCCTTGTCCTCCTTGAGGTACCTCTTCTCGTTCCCGAGCGTCACCGAGTAGAGGGGGGGCTGGGCGATGTAGACGTGTCCCTTGGTGACGAGGTCCTTCATCTGGCGGAAGAAGAACGTCAGCAGCAGCGTGCGGATGTGGGCCCCGTCGACGTCGGCGTCGGCGAGGAGGATCACCTTGTTGTAGCGGATCTTCTCGACCTCGAAGTCGTCCTCGCCCACGCCGGCACCGATGGCGGTGATGAGGGCCTGGATCTCCTCGTTCTTGAGCATCTTGTCGATGCGGGCCCGCTCGACGTTGAGGATCTTCCCCCGGATGGGGAGGATCGCCTGGGTCTCGGGGTTGCGGGCCTGCTTGGCCGAACCGCCGGCGCTGTCACCCTCGACGATGAACAGCTCGCACTCCTCGGGCTTCTTCGAGGAGCAGTCGGCGAGCTTGCCGGGCATGCCCGCCGAATCGAGCATGCTCTGGCGTCGGGTGAGGTCGCGGGCCTGGCGGGCGGCCACGCGGGCCCGGGCCGCGGCCAGGCTCTTCTCGACGATGCGCCGACCCTCGGGCGGGTGCTGCTCGAGCCAGAACAGGAGCTGGTTGTTGGTGACCTTCTCGACCAACGAGCGCATCTCGGTGTTGCCGAGCTTGGTCTTGGTCTGACCCTCGAACTGCGGGTTCTTGAGCTTCACCGAGACGATGGCGGTGAGTCCTTCGCGGATGTCCTCACCCTGGAGCTTCGGGTCCTTGTCCTTCACCAACTCGCGGCCCTTGGCGTACTTGTTCACCACGTTGGTGAGGGCCTTCTTGAAGCCCTCCTCGTGCATGCCGCCCTCGGTGGTGGCGATGGTGTTGGCGAAGCTGTGCAGCCCCTCGTGGAAGGCCTGGTTCCACTGCATCGCGACTTCGACGATGCCGCCGTCCTCCTCGGCCTCGAAGGAGATCACCGGCTTGTGGAGCGGCTCCTTCGACGCGTTGAGGTGCTTGACGAAGTCGACGAGGCCGCCGTTGTACTTGAACGTCTGTTCGAGCGTTTCCTTCGGTCGCTCGTCACGGAACCGGATTTCGAGGCCCTTGTTGAGGAAGGCCATCTCCCGCAGCCGCTCGAGGAGGGTCTGGGACCGGAACTCGGTGTCCTCGAACACGTCGGGGTCGGGCCAGAACGTGATCTTGGTCCCGGTCTTGTTGGAGGGACCGACCTTCTTGATCTTGCCCGTGGGCTTGCCGCCCTTGTCGAAGCTGAGCTGCCACTTGGCGCCGTCGCGGTGGATCTCGAGGTCGAGTCGCTCCGAGAGCGCGTTGACGACCGAGACCCCGACGCCGTGGAGGCCTCCCGAGATCTTGTAGCCCTCTCCGCCGAACTTCCCCCCCGCGTGCAGGGTGGTCATGACCACCTCGGCGGCGGACTTGTTCTTCGACTCGGGGTGCTTGTCGGTCGGGATGCCGCGGCCGTTGTCCTCGACGCTGCACGCGCCGTCGTTCAGGATCGTGATCTTGATGCGGTCGCAGTACCCGGCGAGGGCCTCGTCGACCGAGTTGTCGACGACTTCGTAGACGAGGTGGTGGAGGCCCGAAGGGCCGGTGGAGCCGATGTACATACCCGGTCGCTCCCGGACCGGCTCGAGACCCTTGAGGACGGTGATGTCTTTCGCCGCATAGGCCACGCGCGAATACCCCTTTTCGTACTTACCCGACAGACAGCGGAGGGGTGGGCGAGTGTGGTTCGGAACCCCACGGGAGGCACCCCTCGAACCGGTGGTGCCAGAACGCCTCCGGACAACTAAAAGTCCTGGTCAGCGCCCTGAAATACACTCTGATCATGCTACCAGATCGGGGTGTCGAAATCGGGGATCTCGACGGGGTTCTCCGGGCCCCGATTGGCGTTTCTCAACGGCGCCGCACGACCACCCGCAGCCGCTCCACCACCTCACCCCCGACAACGACGTTGAGATCGGCGGCGAGGCGGGGCCCCAGATAGCGCAGATGGGTCGCCCAGGCCGGGTCGTCGACGGTCACCGTGAGCACACCGTCGTCGAGACGACCCGGCTCCGCGTGGTCGGCGATCTCGTCGCCGGCGGCGGTCCGCCACGCGTCGTGGACCGCTACCGCGGGACGCGCGCCGTCGAGTCCGAGCTCGGTGGCGAGTCGGTCGAGTGACTCCCCCACCGACTGCAGCGGACGGTCGCGGCGGGACGCCGGCGTCACGGTCGCGCCTCTCCGGTGCCCACGATCCCGTCGTGCACCGTCACGACCCGGTCGACCGCCAGTTCGGGGGGCAGCTCGGTGGCGGTC
>CAZTOV010000129.1:0-5328 GCA_964615175.1 uncultured Burkholderiales bacterium | reverse complement strand
ATCGAGTACCTGCAGCGTGAGCGGCCCGACTTCGTCTTCCTCGACCTGATGATGCCCGACGTCGACGGGTGGGACGTGTTGCGGGCGATGCGCGAGAACCCCGACACCTCCGACGTTCCCGTGGTGTTGCTCACCGCCCGGGCCGGCGAGGACGATCAGATCCGGGGATGGAGCGAGGGGATCTTCGACTACATCGTGAAGCCGTTCAACCCGTTGTCGCTCGCCGAGTGGGTCGAGCAGGCCCACGACCCCGCCCAGGAAGGGTTCGCCGAGCACCGTCGCCGCCAGGCGCTCGAACAGCTCGAGTTCCTCCGCAAGTTGCGTCAGTAGCCCGTCCGGAGGGCATGGCCCCGTCGCCGGTGGGGCGCACCTACCATTGGTGAGGCCGTGGGCGGAGTCGACAACTCGATGACGACGCGCGTCCGGCGGAGGAAGCATGGCCGACAGTGAGCGCCACCCCCGGGTGATCAGCACCAACCCCCGGTTGTCTCGCGACGAGATCGCCAATCAACCGTTCCCGCAGGCCTTCCGCGGCCTGTCGGAGCCGGCCGTGCGGGCCTTCCTCCGGAAGCTCGCCGACGAGTTCGAGGCTCTTCGCACCCGTCAGGCCGATCTCCAGGACGAGGTCGCCCAGCTCCACGATCAGCTCGAACACACGCCGGTGGTCGAGGGGCAGCACCGCGACGACGACCTGCTGTCGGCGGTGGGCGACGAGACCGCCCGGGTGTTGCGTTCGGCCAAGGAGTCGGCCGAGGAGATCCGGCGCAACGCCGAGGAACGCGCCACCGAGACCCTCCACGAGGCGCACGAGGAAGCCCGAGCGCTCCGCGAGCAGGCCGAGCAGACGGCCTCCGACCGCACACGAGAGGCCGACGAGGCGTCGGCCGAGATCCTCCGCGAGGCCGAGAAGTTGGCCCGCGAACTCCAGGAGGGCGCCGAGGCGCGCGCCGCCGAGTTCGTCACGCAGTCCGAGACCGAGGCCCGCGCGGAGCTCGAGTCGGCCCGCCGGCGGAGTGCCGAGCTGGTGGCCGAGGGCCAGGCGGCTCGCGACCGCTTGCTGAACGAACTGCACCGGCGTCGCGACGCGCTCGAGAGCCAGATCGAGGGGCTCCGCTCGGGCCGCGATCGTCTGCTCGAGGCCTACAAGGTGGTCAAGCAGACCTTCGACCAGGCCACCGAGGCCCTGCGCGGCGCCGACGCCCCCACCGTCGGCCCGAGCCCGCCGCCCGAGCGGCCCCGGGTGACCAGCCCGGCCCTGCCGGTACAGCCACCCTCGTACGACGAGCCGGAGCCGGAGCCGGAGCCACTGCTCGAGCCGGCGCTCGAGCCGAAGCCGGCTCCGACCCCGACGGTCGAAGCCGAGACCGCCGAGGCAGCCGAGACCGAACAGGACGCCGCCGAGCCGGAGACCGAAGAAGAGGACGAGGCCGCCGGGGACGACACAGAAGCCCCCAAGGGGCCCCCGAAGGTCGCCGCGTTCTCACTGGGCGAACTCCCGGACTCGCCGGCCGCGAGCGAGCCCGACGAGGTGAACGAGGAAGTCAGCGGCGACCACGCCCAGGAACCCGAGCCAGACGCCACCGACTCGCGTGAGCCGGAGGCGCCGGAGGAACCAGAGGAGAAGGAGAAGGAGAAGGAGGAGCAGCAGGAAGGCCCCGCCGGTGCCGCTCAAGGCCGTGAGCACGCCGAGAAGCCGGGTCCCCAGGACGTCGACGCCATCTTCGCCAAACTCAAGGCCGAGGAGGGTGACGAAGCCGACGAGCCCGAGCCCGATCAGGCCGAGTCCGAAAAGGCCGAGTCCGAAAAGGCCGAGCCCGAGCAGGTTCCGGCCGCCGAGGCTCCCGATGCCGACGAGGCGCCGGTGGCGCCGACGGCCCCCGACATCGACCTCCTCCGGCGTCGCGACGAGTCCGTCGACACCCTCGTCGACGAGACCGTGAAGCAGGTCAAGCGCGTCGTGCGCGACGAGCAGAACGTGGTGCTCGAGGCGATCCGCGAGCACAAGAAGGGCGCACCGAGCGCCGACGACGTGTTGCCGAGCGTGGCCGACCAGGACCAGGCCTTCGCCGAGGCCGTGGGTGAGTCGCTGGCGGCGGCGTGTGCGGCGGGCGAAGACGCGGCCCGGAGCCTCGGGGTGGCCGGGCCGGCCAACGGCAGCGGCGCCGGGCGCAGGCAGCGCACCGGCGAGTTGGCGGGGGTCATGGCCCGGCAACTGATGGATCCCCTCCGCGGCAAGCTCGGCGACGCCTTGCGCGAGGCGGCGGGCGCCGACGACAGCGACGTGGCCGAGCGGATCCGGTCGCGGTACCGGGAGTGGAAGGGCCAGCGCATCGAGACCAACGTGCGCGACGTCCTGACGGCCGCGTTCGCCCGGGGCTTGTTCGACGCAGTACCCGATGGAGTGCTGCTGCGGTGGGTGCCCGGCGACGCCGCCCCCTGTCCCGACTGTGCCGACAACGCGCTCGAGCACACCTCGAGGGGAAAGAAGTTCCCCACCGGACACCTGCTGCCGCCCGCCCACCCGGGCTGTCGTTGCCTCGTGCTCCCCGAAGAGGTGCCGGCCGAGTCGGTCCCCGCGGGTGCGAACTGACATCGGCTCGCGAACCGGTCGAGATGCGTGACGTTCTAAGGTGCTCCCGTGCGCGTTGAGCAGAGTGGGCGTCGGCGCGGGCCGTCGCGTCGAATCCGGATCATCCTGATCGCGGCGGCGGTGCTGCTGTTCGTCGCCCTGATCAGCCTGCGGGGCATCGCCCGCTTCTACACCGACTACCTGTGGTTCGACGCCCAGGGGATCGGATCGGTCTGGACGGGGTTGCTCGGGGCGCGGGTCGTGCCTGCGGTGGCGTTCACCGTGCTGTTCTTCATCATCCTCCTCGCCAACCTGATCATCGCCGATCGGCTGGCGCCCACCTTCGTGCCCTCGGGCCCCGAGGAGGAGTTCGTCCAGCGGTACCGCGAGGTGATCGGCCCCTACGCCGGTCGGGTCCGCGTGGGGGTCGCGGTGCTGTTCGCACTCATCGCCGGGGGAGGGGTGTCGGCGCGTTGGCACGAGTGGATCCTGTTCCGGAACCGCGTCGACTTCGGGATCCAGGACCCACAGTTCAACACCGACGTGGGCTTCTACGTCTTCCAGCTCCCGTTCCTCAAGTTCCTGTTCGAGTGGACCTTCGCGGCCTTCATCATCGTGTTCCTGGTGGTGGCCGTGGCCCACTACCTCAACGGCGGGATCCGGGTGCGGAGCGCGTTCGAGAAGGTGACGCCGGCGGTGAAGGTCCACCTGTCGGTGCTGCTGGCCGTGATCGCGGTGATTCGAGCCGCCGGGTACTGGCTCGAGCGCTACGAGCTGAACTTCTCGACCCGGGGCGCCGTCCACGGCGCCGGGTTCACCGACGTCAACGCGCAACTCCCGGCGCTCCACATGCTCATCGTCATCTCGTTGGTCGGCGCGGTGCTGTTCCTGGTCAACATCCGCCGTCGCGGCTGGGTGCTGCCGGCGCTGGGCGTGGGGTTGTGGGCCTTCGTGTCGCTGGTGATCGGGCAGCTCTACCCGGCGTTCATCCAGAACGTCCGTGTCGAGCCCAACGAGTTCAGCCGCGAGGAACCGTTCATCGCCCGGAACGTCGAGGCCACCCGGGAAGCGTTCGGCCTTGACCAGGTCGAGGTCAAGAGCTTCCGCTACTCCGAAGATCTTGCCGCCCCCGACCTCGAGGCGAACCAGGACATCGTCGAGAACATCCGCCTGTGGGACCCCGACTTCGTCGACGAGACCTATCGCCAGCTCCAGCGGATCCGGAACTTCTACGACTTCAACGACGTCGACATCGACCGCTACGTGGTCGACGGGGAGGTCGTCCAGACGATCACGGCGGCGAGGGAGCTCGATCGCAGCGAGCTTCCGTCGCGCACGTGGGTCAACGAGCACCTGGTGTTCACGCACGGCCACGGCCTCGTCCTCTCGCCGGCCAACGCGTTCACCCCCGACGGCGAGCCCGAGTTCCTGATCCAGGACGTCCCGCCGCAGAGCGAGCAGTTCGACATCGATCAGCCCGAGCTGTACTACGCGGAGCGCCAGGGCGGGTACGTGATCGTCGACACCCAGGAGGAGGAGTTCGACTTCCCCGAGCCCGAGGGCGCCGAGGCCGTGCTCACCCGTTACGAGGGCAACGGTGGGGTGGGGATCGACAACTTCATCAAGCGGACCGCGTTCGGGCTGCGGTTCGCCGACTTCCGCTTCTTCGTCTCGGGCGAGCTGACGAGCGACAGCCGCGTGATCTTCGAGCGCGACGTGAAGGAGCGGGTCAAGAAGGCGGCGCCGTTCCTGCACTTCGACGCCGATCCCTACCCGGTGTTGATCGGCGGGCGGGTCTTCTACATCGTCGACGCGTACACGGCGACCGACAACTTCCCCTACTCGCAGGCGGTGGTGCCCGACCGGCTGCGGAGCGGCAGCGACCTCAACACCCGCCTCAACTACGCGCGCAACTCGGTGAAGGCGGTCGTCGACGCCTACCACGGCGACGTCACGTTCTTCGTGATCGACGACTCCGACCCGATGATCCGGGCCTACCAGCAGGCGTTCCCCGAGCTGTTCACCGACGGCGACGACATGCCCGACCCGCTGCGGGCCCACCTCCGGTATCCGGAGGACCTGTTCCGGATCCAGACCGACCTCTACTCGACCTACCACGTCCAACAGCCGCGGGCCTTCTACAACCGTTCCGACCAGTGGGCGATCTCCACCGACCCCGGGTCGGGAAGCCTCGACCTCACCCAGGTCGATCCGGGTGGCGGCGCCGACGGGACCCGGACCACGGCCACGGCCGGGGGACGCGAGCTGTCGGAGGTCGGCTCGAGCGGACCGCGTATGGACCCGTATTACCTGTTGATGCGGCTCCCCGGTGAACAGCAGGCCCGCTTCGTGCTGCTCCAACCCTTCTCACCGCCGGCCGAGCGCGAGCTGGGGAACCTGTTGGCCTTCATGGTGGCGAAGTCCGACCCCGACTCCTACGGGAAGCTCGAGACGTTCGTGATGCCGCGCGACCAGTCGGTGTTCGGGCCGACGCAAGTGGCGTCGCAGATCAACACCACGTCGGCGATCGCCGAGCGGCTCACCCTGCTCGACCAGCAGGGCTCCGACGTGATCCAGGGGAACCTCCAGCTCATCCCGTTCGAGGAGTCGATCCTCTACGTCCGCCCGATCTACGTGCAGGCGGCCGAGGGTGGCACGACGTTCCCGCAACTCCGCTTCGTGGTGGTGTTCTACGCGGGCGACGCCATCATGGCGCCGAGCCTCGAGGGTGCGCTCGCCCAGATCTTCGAGGGGGTGGA
>CAZTOV010000128.1:0-5349 GCA_964615175.1 uncultured Burkholderiales bacterium | reverse complement strand
AAGGGTGCGGTCGACGAGCTGAGCCAGGAGCACGGCGACGACAACGTGGCCTTCGTCCAGACCGACATCTCCGACGAGCAGTCGGCGAAGGACTGCGTCGCCGCGACCGTCGAGCGGTTCGGGACGCTCGACGTGCTGCTCAACAACGCCGCCCTCTACTACGACTGGAACATGGAGGACGCCAGTTACGAGTACCTGAAGAAGGTGTTCGAGGTGAACCTCCACGGCGTCTGGCTCATGACCAAGGCGGCGTCACCGGTGATGGTCGAGAAGGGTGCCGGCCGCATCATCAACCAGTCGTCGGCGGCCGCGTACATGTACATGCTCCCGCCGGCCGAGGAGTTCACCGGCGTCAGCAACTTCAGCTACTCGCAGACCAAGTGGGGCGTGATCGGCCTCACCAAGTTCCTCGCCGCCCAGCTCGGGGCGTACGGGATCACGGTCAACTGCATCGCCCCCGGCACGACCATGACGGAGGCGACCAAGAAGATCGTCCCCGAGGAGTTTCTCCCCATGGTGACGATGATGACGGCGATGAAGAAGGCGCTCGAGCCCGAGGATCTCGCCGGCAGCGCCGTCTTCTTCGCCTCCGACGACGCCGCCATGGTCAGCGGCCAGGTGCTCGTCGTCGACGGCGGCGGCGCCATGCCCGCATAGACCCTGTGTGTGCATCGTGTCGCGCTCCAGCGCGACACGATGCACACACAGGGTCTGGGCTACAGCGCCAGCTCGAAGGCGTGGATGCCGCCGGTGGCACCGACGGCTTCGTCGAAGGCCTCGATGCAGGCGTTGTTGATCTCGTCGCCGAGTTCCTTGCGGCAGGCGTCCGACGACGAGGTGCCGGACCCCACGTAGACGGAGTCGCCGACGACCGCGGGACCTGACGAGATCGGGCCCAGGAGCGGAGCGGCCCACAGCACCGCCCCGGTGTCGGCGTGGTAGGCCCGGAACACGTCGTCGAGGGCGCCGGAGAACACCACGTCGTTCACCCCGGCGGACGTCGCGTACGACGGTGCCTGCGCGCCCCGCCACTCGACGGCGCCGGAGCCGGCGTCGAGGGCGTGGTAGTAGGGCGGGCCGCCGATGGCGGTGCCACCGAACACCCGCCCGTCATGTGCCGCGGTGGAGCCGAGGTAGCCGCCGATGGAGAAGTTCTCGCCGGCATCGCCGGGCTCGGCCACCTTGGTGGCCCACAACAGCTCACCGGTGCGGCCGTCGAGGGTGTAGTAGGCGCCGTCCTTGTTGCCGATGCCGAGCACCGACGTGCCGTCTTCGAGTTCGAAGAGGTTCGGTGTGGCGCCGAAGTCCCAGTCGTTGCGGTTCGGGAGGTGGGGTTGGAACGACCACACGACTTCACCCGTGCCGGCGTCGAGCGCGGTCACCGCCTCGGTGTGGGGGGTCCATTCGAACTCGTCGTTGCGGTCGGGGCAGTTGGCGGTGGCCACGTAGACGAGCCGGTGCTCGGTGTCGAGGGTGGGTGACGACCACACCCCTCCACAGCCGTGGTCGCCGTGGTCCAGCTCGGGTTCGAACTTCCACAGCTCGTCGCCGGTCGCCGCGTCGAGCGCCAACAGGCCCCCGCGGACGCCGGTGCCGGGTGTGTTGTGGTTGTCGATGCCCACGTACACGGCTCCCCGCCACACCACCGGCGACGACTCGATCTCCACCGGCGTGTCGGGATCGGCTCGGCCGGTGAGCGGGTCGAGCGACGAGAAGTCCTCCACCCATGCGGCCTCGCCCGTGGCGGTGTCGAGCGCGTAGAGCCGCGGCCCGGAGCCGAAGACGACCAGCGTGGTCGGGGGCCCGCTGCGCTCGAGCTTCACGTCGGCGATCGCCGCCGACGAGACGATGGGGCCGAAGCTCGCGCCGGGGGCGTCGGCCGTCTCGAAGGTCCAACGAGTGTCCCCGGACTCCGCGTCGACGGCGTACATGGTTCCCGACCAGTCGCCGACGAAGACGGTCCCGTCGGCGACGACAGGTGAGGCGGTGACGGTCTTCTCGGTCTTCACGACCCACTTGGGGGCGAGGACGGCCGCGTTGAGCGCGCCGATGCCGGAGCACTCCTCGGGTGTCGAGAAGGTGCGCGCGGGGCTCCGCCCGTACATCCGCCAGTCGTCGCAGGACGAGTCGGAGGTCGCCGACTGGTTCCCGGGCACGCCGGTCACGGGGAACGACCCTTCGGCCGCCGGCGTCACGCCGTCGACCTCGAGGATCCCGATGCCGTCGGGGAAGTCGAGCCCCTCGTCGGCGATCATCCGGTGGGCGGCCTTCCCGTTCGAGTCGACCAGCACCCGTTGCACCGAACCGTGACCCCCTGCCGGGCCCGGGCCCTGGATCCCCAGATCCGCGTACCAGAGCGCTCCGTTGTGGTCGAGCCCCATGCCGAACGGTGTCCCCGCGTCGTTGAGGGGGAGGTCGTCGAGCTGGCCGATGGGGGCGCCCCCGGGAGGCTCCACCAGGTTGCGGAGGTGGACCCTCGCGTGCCCGAGATCGGCATACTCGGCGATCACGCCGGTGAAGACGCTCGAGACGTACCAGGTGGGGTGGCCCAGGAACGTCCGGCCGCTCGGTACCAGGGCGCTCGGGGTGAGCACGAAGGAGTCGGAGGGCAGCCACAGCTCCTTGTCGACCTCCCCCTCGTTCACGAGGTCGGCCTGGTTGCCGTGGCCGAAGCACGTGTCGTCGTCGGGGAGTCGGTCGATCGGGTACCGGTAGACACCTCCCGGCCCGTCCGGGCCGGGACGGTTGGTGGCGACGTAGACGTGGGAATCGTCGACCCACACCCCGCCACCCGTCCCCAGCTCGGTGTCGACCTTGCAGTAGCCGTCGTCGAGGGAGTTGTCGACGCGGTCGTGCCACTGCCCCGGTGTCGGGTCGGTCGCGTCGGCGAACCCCCCGTCATCACCGGGGAACCACACGATGAGCTGGCCACTGGCTTCTTCGTGGGGGAGCTGACGGCCCACGTCGGAGGTGACGAGCCGGCCGTCGTCGAGGAAGCCGCAGCCGTAGTTCTCGGCGTCCTCCTCACCTGCGGGCGACCAGGTCGGCGCGAGCTTGCCGTGCTGACGCCAGTCCAGGTCACCGACCTCGTTGCCGACGAGCTCGAACCAGCCCCAGCCGGGTCTGCCGCGGGGATCGTTCTGCCCCGAGTCCTCACCGGCGATGAAGTACGTCGTGCCGTCGATCTCGGTGAAGCAGATCTGGGCGTTGATGTCGCGACCGACCGTCGGGTCGTCCTGCACGCTCGGGATGACCGTCTGCTTCTCGCCGCTCTCGGCGTCGTAGACGTTGAGGCGGTTCCCCTCACCGCTGAACACGAGGCCGCGGGTGACGGTGGCCTGCGGACCACCTCCGGTTCCGTCCGTTCCGCTCGCCCCGGGTGTGATCGGTACCAGGACGAAGAGCAACGGAACCAGGAACGCGGTGAGTCGGCGTGCGCGTATCAAGAGCCCTCCCCAGAGACTGACGTCAGCGTCAGGTTTCGACGGGTTCGTGGGTGAATCCTTCCTCCATTCGGGGGAATGTCCGAGTCCGCCCACCCGAGGAATGTCCTCCTGAGGCCTCACTGGGCGCCTTGCCCCCCTCCCGCAGTCAACGAAGCGTCAATACGCTCGGCACAAGCGAAGCCTGGGGAGGCACGTCATGCGGGTACTCGAGCCATTCGTCGTTCTCGTGTTCATCGCGCTCGTCGGCGGGGCGTGCAGCAGCGGCGACTCCGACGACACCAGCTCACGGGACGAGCAGTCGCGCACGGCGGCGGAGGAGCCGGCCGTCGACGAGTCCGACGATCTCACCGGGGGTCAGGTCGACCTCGACGAGGGTGCTGCCCAGCCCGACGACCCCGCGGCGGCCCAGGCGGAGATCACGGCCAACTACGAGAAGTACTTCGACAACGAGACCCCGCAGGAGGAAGCGTTCGCTCTCGCCGAGGACGTCGACGAGATCAAGGACGCGCTCCTCGCCGCCGAGGAGGTCGGCGCGGTCGACGGGCATCGGACCATCGCCGTCACCGACGTGAAGTTCACCGGCGTCGACGAGGCGCTGGTCACCTTCGACATCCTCGTCGACGGCAACCCGCTGCTCGAAGGGTTCGTCGGCAACGCCGTGCTCGACGACGACGGCGTGTGGAAGGTCGCCCGGTCGACCAACTGCCAGCTCGCCGGTCTCGCCGGCGTCAACTGCCCGATCGAGGAGTAGACCGGGGGGTCATTCGAGGGCGCCCGCGCCCTCCAGCTCGGCGGTCTCCTCCGCGCTGAGGCCGAGGAGATCGCCGAGCACGTGCTCGGTGTGCTGTCCGAGCGTCGGGCCGGGCGCCGGGTACCCGCCGCTGCCGTGCTCCAACCGGAAGCCGTTCCGCTCGTAGGGCTGCTCGCCCATGACCGGGTGCTCCCGCCACTCGAAATGGCCCCGATGGGCCAGCTGCGGGTCGTCGAGCAGGTCGGCGAAGTCCTGCACCGGCACCGCCTCGACGCCGACCGCCTGGAGCGTCTCCGCGACCTCGTACCGGTCGCGTGACGCCGTCCACGCGGCCACCAGCGCCTCGGCTCCGGCGACGTCGTCGGGGAGGACGGCGTCGCCGAGCACGTTGGCCAGCGCCACGCGTTGGCGGTCGTTCCAGCAGGCGATGGCCACCCAGCGGTCGTCGCCCTCGCAGGGGAAGGCTCCGTGGGGCCACGCCTCGGGGTGCCGGTTCCCCATGCGGTGCCGCACCTCGCCGCCCTCCCTCCACCGGAGCAGCCACGGCGAGAGCCCGTAACTGCCGCATTCGACCTGTGCGAGATCGAGGGAGACGCCCGTGCCGGTCCGCCGCTGGTGGTGCAGTCCGGCGGCGAGCGCGGTGGCGACGAAGCGGGGGGCGAGGGAGTCGGTGATGGTGCCGAACGGCCCCACCGGTTCGCGGTCGGGCCAGCCGGTCACGAAGTTCCAGCCCGAGAGCGCGGCGCCCTGACCACCGAACCCGGGGTAGTCCTTGTGCGGCCCGCTCTGGCCGTTGAGGCACGAGTGCACGATCACGAGGTCCGGGTTGGCCTCGAACAACGCCGCGTCGTCGAGGCCGAACCCCGGCATCGCCTTCGGCGCGAAGTTCTCGACCACCGCGTCGGCCCAACCGACGAGGCGCTTGGCGACCGCGAGCCCGTCGGGGTGCTTCAGGTTCAGCGTGACGCTGAGCTTCCCGGCATTGAGGCCGTCGAACAGATGTGAGCCCTCGAGGCCGTGCGGGTTGTCCGGACCGAGGGCGTAGACGCGGAGGAAATCGGGACGCGACTTCGACTCCACCCGCACCACCGTGGCGCCGTGCTCGGTGAAGTACCGGGTCGAGATCGGCCCCGCCGCACCCGACCCGAACTC
>CAZTOV010000127.1:0-5360 GCA_964615175.1 uncultured Burkholderiales bacterium | reverse complement strand
AGCTCGGCCTGACGCACAAGGGGAGTACACGGGTGGAAGTGGAGATCGGGATCGGCAAGTCCGGTCGTCGGGCCTACGGCCTCGACGACATCGCCATCGTCCCCAGCCGTCGCACACGCGACCCGGAGGACGTCGACATCACTTGGGAGCTCGACGCCTACCGGTACGAAATCCCGATGATGGCCGCGGCCATGGACGGCATCGTCTCGCCGGCGACCGCCATCGAGATGGGGCGCCTCGGCGGGCAGGCCGTCCTCAACCTCGAGGGCCTGTGGACCCGCTACGAGGATCCCGAGCCGATCTACGAGCGCATCGCCGCCGCCGAGGTCGAGAAGGCCACCCGCACCATCCAGGAGGTCTACGACGAGCCGGTCAAGCCCGACCTCATCGGCAAGCGGGTCCAGGAGGTCAAGGACGCCGGTTTCACGGTCTGCGCATCGATGACCCCTCAGAAGGTCGAGGGCTTCCACCGGGTCGCCATCGACGCCGGCCTCGACGTCCTGGTCATCCAGGGCACGGTGGTCTCGGCCGAGCACGTGTCGAAGAACGCGGAGCCGCTCAACCTCAAGAAGTTCATCCGCGAGCTCGAGATCCCCGTGATCGCCGGTGGTTGCGCCTCGTACTCCACCGCGCTCCACCTCATGCGCACCGGCGCGGTCGGCGTGCTCGTCGGGGTCGGCCCCGGCCAGCAGTGCACCACCCGGGGCGTGCTGGGCGTGGGGGTCCCCCAGGCCACCGCCATCGCCGACGCCGCCGGTGCCCGCATCCGTCACCTCGACGAGACCGGCGTCTACGTCCACGTGATCGCCGACGGCGGCATGCGCACCGGCGGCGACATCGCCAAGGCCGTCGCCTGCGGCGCCGACTCGGTCATGCTCGGCACCACCCTCGCCGGCGCCTACGAGTCGCCCGGCCGGGGCTACAACTGGGGCATGTCGACGTTCCACCCCGAGCTGCCCCGCGGCACCCGGGTGAACGCCGGTCAGCGGGGGAGCCTCGAGGAGATCCTCCTCGGGCCCGCCCACGAGAACGACGGCACCTTCAACCTCTTCGGCGCTCTCCGCACCTCGATGGCCACCACCGGCTACGAGAGCGTCAAGGAGTTCCAGAAGGCCGAAGTGATGGTGGCGCCGTCGCTCCAGACCGAGGGCAAGATGCTCCAGCACTCGCAGGGCGTCGGGATGGGCGCGTCGCGGTGATCGTGCTCGTGTTGCCCGGGCCCTCGCGCTCGTGAACGACCACGATTCCCGGCACGACACCGTCCTCGTCGTCGACTTCGGGGCCCAGTACTCCCGGCTGATCGCTCGGCGCGTGCGTGAAGCGCACGTCTACTCCGAGATCGTGCCCCACGACATCTCGGTCGACGAGCTGGTCGCCCGGCGCCCCAAGGGCGTCATCTTCAGCGGCGGCCCCAAGTCGGTGCACGTCGACGGCGCCCCCACCATCGACCCGGCGATCTACGAGGCCGGCGTCCCCGTCCTCGGCATCTGCTACGGCAGCCAGCTCATCTCCCAGCAGCTCGGCGGCGAGGTGCAGCGCACCGGCACCGGCGAGTACGGCCGCACCGATCTGCGGGTGGTCGCCCCCTCCGCGCTCTTCGCGGAGCAGCCGACCGCCCAGTCGGTGTGGATGAGCCACGCCGACTCCATCGTCCAGGCGCCCGACGGGTTCACCGTGACCGCCGCCACCGACGGGGCGCCCGTCGCCGGCCTCGAAGACCGCGACCGGGCCATCTACGGCGTGCAGTTCCACCCCGAGGTGGTGCACACGCCCCGGGGCAAGGAGATCCTCAAGCGGTTCCTCTTCGACGTCTGCGACTGCCGCCCCACCTGGACCATGACCTCGATCATCGAGGAGCAGGTCGAGGCGATCCGGGCCCAGGTCGGCGACGACCGGGTGGCCTGCGCCCTCTCCGGCGGCGTCGACTCGTCGGTGGCGGCGGCGCTCGTGCACAAGGCGGTGGGTGACCAGCTCACCTGCGTCTTCGTCGACACCGGCCTGCTCCGAAAGGACGAGCCCGAGCAGGTCGAGGAGACGTTCCGGCGCCAGTTCCACGTCGACCTCATCCACGTGAAGGCCGCCGACCGCTTCGTCGGGGCGCTCGACGACATCCTCGACCCCGAGCGCAAGCGCAAGATCATCGGCGAGACGTTCATCCGGGTGTTCGAGGAGGTCGCCCGCGACGAGCTGGAGTCCGCCCGTTACCTCGTGCAGGGCACGCTGTACCCCGACGTCATCGAGTCGGGCGGCACCGGCGAGGAGGGCGCCGCCACCATCAAGTCGCACCACAACGTGGGCGGTCTCCCCGAAGACATGGATTTCGATCTGATCGAGCCCCTCCGCAACCTGTTCAAGGACGAGGTGCGGGCGGTGGGCGAGGAACTGGGGTTGCCCGAGGAGATCGTGTGGCGCCAGCCGTTCCCCGGCCCGGGCCTGGCGGTGCGGATCGTGGGCGGCGTCACTCCCGAGCGGCTCGAGATCCTCCGCAACGCCGACGCCGTGGTGCGCGAGGAGATCAGGAAGGCCGGGCTCGAACGCGAGATCTGGCAGGCCTTCGCGGTGCTCCCCGCGGTCCGCTCGGTGGGGGTGATGGGCGACGAGCGCACCTACGCCTACCCCGTCATCATCCGGGCGGTGACCTCCGACGACGCCATGACCGCCGACTGGGCCCGCCTGCCCCACGACCTGCTCGAGCGGATGGCCAGCCGCCTCATCAACGAGGTGCCCGGGGTGAACCGGGTCGCCTACGACGTCACCTCCAAGCCACCCGGCACCATCGAGTGGGAGTGAGGCGGTCGCCACGCTGACCGGCGGTGGCCCCCCGTCCCGGGAGCGCCTCGGGGCGGGCGCGCTCGTGGGGATGGTGGCCCTCGCAGGCGGCGTCACGCTCGGGCTCAGCGACACCGCGCCTTCGCCGCCCGGGTCACTGCCTCCGCGCCAGGCGACGGTCGAGGCGGTCATCCCGGTCGGTGAGGGGCCCGACGATCTCGTCGTCGCCGGCGACGGCGTGTGGCTGGCCGAGGAGGAAGACGATTCCATCTCGAGGATCGACGCGCGCACCGATCGTCGCACCGCCGTCGTGGCGACCCCGGACGGCGCCAAGAGCCTGACGGCAGGGGTCGGTCGACTGTGGGTGGGCAACCTCAGCGACCGCTCGATGACCGTTTTCGACGCTGCGACCGGGGAGCCGCTGGGTTCGGTCGGGATCTCCGCCGGTCCGACTGACATGCGGTTCGCCGACGGAATCGTCTGGGTGGCGAACGCCCTGGGCAACTCGGTCGTGGCGATCGACGCCGGCAGCGGACGGATCTCGGGCTCGGTCGAGGTGACCGGTCTCCCGGACAGCCTCGACGTGGGGGCAGGAGCGGTGTGGGTCTCGCACTTTCGCGAAGACGTGGTCTCGAGGATCGACCCCGAGACCCTCCGGGTCGACGCCCTCGTTCGCGTCGGTGGCGACCCCGGGGCGGTCGCCGTCGGCGAGGGAGGGGTGTGGGTGGCGAGCCAGGCCGACGGACGGATCGACCGCATCGACCCCGACACCGACGCCGTCGTCGCGAGCATCACCGTCGGCGGTGTGCCCACCGACGTCGCCGTCGGTTTCGGCAGCATCTGGGTGGCGGCGTTCGGCGAGTCGTCCTCACGCACGGTCGACCGGGTGCTGCGGATCGATCCCGCCACCGACGAGGTGGTCGACGTGATCGAGGTCGCCCGCGTCCCGAGCGACCTCGCGGTGGGGGCGGGTTCCGTGTGGGTCTCGAGCTTCGCGGAGGACTCGGTCACCCGGATCGATCCCGGTCGGTGACCGAAGTCATACCCTTCCGGCTTCCGCGGGCCCTGGCCCGGCGACCAAGCTGACGGGGTATGGGTATCGTCTCGACCCTCAGTGAGCCCCTCCACCGGGCTCGCGAGGCGGCCCACACGTGGGGCACCGAGCCGTCCGAGCAGGCCCGCTCGTATCCCTGCGACGACGTCCTCCCCGAAGCCTCCGTCGAGTGCTGGCGCGCCGTCGACGTCGATGCTCCTCCTGCCGTCGTGTACCGCTGGTTGTGCCAGTTGCGGGTCGCCCCCTACAGCTACGACTGGCTCGACAACTTCGGCCGCCCGAGCCCGCCCGGGCTGGTTCCCGGCGTGGCCGCGCTCGAGCCCGGCCAACGGTTCATGACGATGTTCCGTCTGGTCGACTTCGTCCCCGGATCCAGCATCACGCTCCGGACCGACCGGGCTCGATGGGTGTTCGGCGATGCCGCCGTCACGTACGCGGCCGAGGCGGCCGGGGGCGGGACGCGATTGCTGGTCAAGCTCCGCATCGATCCGCCCCACCTCCCCCACGGCTGGGTGCTGCGCTGGCTCTACGAGCCCGGCGACCTCGTCATGATGCGGAAGCAGCTGACGACGCTGAAGTCGCTCGCCGAGGACACCGCCTCCTCGTACGCTGCGCCGACATGGGAACCCGGGGCCCTGAAGGCGCCGCCTCGCCGGTCGCTGTTGCCGCCGCCCGACTGGGGTCACGGTGACGGCCGTCGCCGCCCGCCCAGCCGGGCCGGCTGACCGCGCCTGGATCGCCGAGGTCGCCCGCCGGCGGCTCGGCGGCAACGTCCAGGCCCTGCGGGGCGGGACGTTCGTCGTGTCCCGGTGCGCGGCGCTGGTCGCCGAGGCCGGCCGTGAACGGGTCGGCTTCTTGTCCTGGCGGGTTCGCAACGACGTCTGCGAAGTGATGGCGCTGGCCACCGTCGAAGACGGCTCCGGTGCGGCGCGTGCACTGCTCGAGGCGGTTCACGACCTCGCGAGCGACCGCCGCTGTCGCGAGCTTCGCGTCGTTACCACCGACGACAACGCCCGGGCTCAGGACGTGTATCGGCAGAACGGCTTCACGGTCGTCGAGGTCCGGCGGGGTGCGGTCGACGCCGCTCGCCGCACCCTCAAGCCCGAGATCCCCGACGGCATCCACGACGAGATCGAGTTCGCCCGGCCCGTGTGAGCCGCAGCCGATCAGCCGGGGCGTCGCCGGCGTAGGTGTCCCAGCGCGCTTCCCGCGGCGAAGAGCGCCCGCATGCCTGCCTCCATTCGGCGGGCCGGTCGGCCCTGAAGCAGGAGACAGGCTTGACGGTCGCCGGGGTTGCGGATGGTGTGGGTCTTCCGCCGCGGCACATCGGCCCGATCGCCGGTAGCGAGGACGCGTTCCTGTCCGCCCACCGTGATGGTCACGGAGCCCTCCCGCACCTCGACGCTCTCATCCTGGCGGAGATGCACATGACGGGGCACCCGTCCGCCCGGGTCGAGACGCACCTCGGCCTCGAGCAGCTCTCCGCCGGTGTCGCGGCCGGTGCGCAGGAAGCGCAGGTGCTCGCCCGTCAGTGGGT
>CAZTOV010000126.1:2687-5367 GCA_964615175.1 uncultured Burkholderiales bacterium | reverse complement strand
CAGAACGTCGACTTCATCGCCGACGGGTTCGACGTCGACAACCGGGCGGTCGGGATCGGCAGCGCCGTGACCCGCGTCGGCGTCGTCGTTGCTCTCGCCGCGGCCGCCCTCGCCGATCGGGTGGGGCGACGGCGCTTGCTCCTCACCAGCGTGGCGGGCATCTGCGGAGCGAGCCTCTTCTCGGGCCTCTCCCCCACCTACGAGGTCTTCGTCGGGTTCCAGCTCCTCGCCCGCGGCTTCTTCAACGCGGTGCTGATCGTCGGCACCATCGTCGCCGTCGAGGAGGCCCCCGAACGGGGCCGGGCCTACGCCATCGCCATGGTCACGCTCGCCTGGGGGGCCGGCGGGGCGGTCGCCACCGTGCTCCTCCCCCTCGGGGACGTCGGCGAGTCGACGTGGCGCATCTCGTTCCTCGTCGCCGGCGCCGCCGCCCTGCTGCTCCCCGGGTTCTCCCGCAACCTCGGCGAGACCAAGCGCTACACCTCGCTGGTGCAACGCTTCGCACCCACCGGGCAGATCGGCGAGCTGGTCACCGTCCGCTACCGCGGGCGCCTGATCCTCGCTCTGGTGATGACGTACCTCCTCCAGGTGCTGGCAGCCCCGTCGGCCCAGTTCACCAACCGTTACCTCGGCGACGATCGAGGCTTCTCGGGGCTCGAGATCGCGGTGTTCCTCGCCGTCGTCGCCGGGATCCCCGGCCTGGTCGGGCTCCTGTGGGGTGGCCGCCTGGCCGAGTCGGTGGGCCGCAAACCCACCGCGATGTGGGCGACCCTCGGCGCGGTGGGCGCGGTGGTGGTGTTCTTCCTCGCCGACGGCCCCCTCCTGTGGATCGCCGGCACCTTCAACGCCCTGCTCGGTGCGATGGCCGCCACCGCCATGCGAGCCTTCGGCCCCGAACTCTTCCCCACCGAGGTCCGCGGGACGGCGAACGCAGCGATCCTCCTGTCGGGCCTCCTCGGCTCGGCCACCGGCCTCGTCGTGGCCGGCGCGCTCGCCGAGGGCATGGAGCTGGGATCGGCGATCGCCTGGGTGGCCATCGCGCCGGTCATCGCAGTAGCGCTGGTGCCCTTCCTTCCCGAAGCCCGCGCGCGCGACCTCGACGTGGTCAGCCCGCCCCTCGTCTGAAGCCCGGTGATGCGCGGCACCAACCTCGCGGTTGTGCCACCATCACCGCCATGGCAAAAAACGTGCTCCCATTTCTCGAAGATCGCGGCGACGACGTCGCCGTCACCGACGAGTTCGGTGAGCTGACGTTCGCGGCGGCCAACGCCAAGGCGAACCAGCTCATCCACGGGCTCCGCGGTCTCGGCCTCGGCGTCGGCGACCTCTGCGGGCTGCTGGTCGGGAACCGCTGGCAGTCGCTGACGACGATCAACGCCCTGCCCCACTGCGGCATCACACAGGTGCCGCTCAACTGGCACTTCGCCGCCGAAGAGGTGGCCTACGTGCTCGACGACTCGGAGTCGACGGCGATCGTCGCCGACGCCGAGCATGCCGACCTGGCGGTCGACTCAGCCGACCGGGCATCGGGGGTCGAACACAAGATCATGTTCGGCGGCAACGGCGACGTGCCCGACGGCTGGGTCGACTTCGACGAGCTGCTGGCGGCGCAACCCGAGACCGAGCCCGACGACCAGGTGTCGGGCTCGACGATGTTCTACACGTCGGGGACCACCGGCCGGCCCAAGGGCGTGAAATCGTCACTGCTCCCCGTCGGCGAGGACCCGGCAATCATCCAGATGGTGCTCGAGGGTCTCGGTGGCATCATGAAGTTCCCCCGCGACGGCAAGACCCTCGTGATGGCGCCGATGTACCACTCCGGCCCCTTCGCCACCATCGCCGTCGCCACCGCGCACGGCAACCAGGTGGTGCTCACCCGCAAGTTCGACCCCGAGGAGATGCTGCGGCTCATCCAGGAGCATCACATCGAGTCGCTCTACGCGGTGCCCACGTTCTTCGTGCGCCTGCTCAAGCTCCCCGAGGACGTGCGGGAGAAGTACGACGTGTCGAGCGTCGAGTACGTGTGGCACACCGCGGCTCCCTGCCCGCCCGACGTCAAGCAGGCGATGATGGACTGGTGGGGCCCGGTCGTTCACGAGGGCTACGGCGCCACCGAGGGAAGCATCACGGCGTGGGCCGAGCCGCAGGAATGGCTCGACCACCCGGGGACCATCGGCACGGCGACGCCGACCAGCGAGCTGCTCGTGATCGGCGAGGACGGCGAGCAGCTCGGCGCCAACGAGGTCGGCACGCTCTACTTCCGCAACCTCCTCGGCGCCGACTTCGAGTACCACAACGCCCCCGAGAAGACCAAGGACGTCCACCTCGAGCCGGGGGTGTTCACGTTCGGCGACGTGGGCTACGTCGACGACGACGGGTTCATCTTCCTGTCGGACCGCAAGATCGACATGATCATCAGCGGCGGCGTGAACATCTACCCCGCGGAGATCGAGTCGGCGCTCATCAACCACGACGCGGTCAAGGACGTCGCCGTGTTCGGGATCCCCAACGACGAGTTCGGCGAGGAGGTCAAGGCGGTCGTCGAGCCCGCCGACGGCGTGGAGGCCTCGGACGAGCTCGGCAAGGAGCTGCAGACCTACTGCCGCGAGCACCTCGCCGGCTACAAGGTCCCCCGCTCGATCGACTTCGGCGAGCTGCCCCGCACCGAGACCGGCAAGCT
>CAZTOV010000126.1:0-2587 GCA_964615175.1 uncultured Burkholderiales bacterium | reverse complement strand
GAAGCGGCGGAACCACCAGTTGGGGTCGCGGGCGTGGGCGTGGAAGTGGTCGGGGATCTGGCGCATCACGTCGTCGATGCTGAAGTTGCCGTCGCCGAACACCTCGACGCCCACGCGATGCAGCTCGGCGAGCATGTGCTCGCGGACGTCGTCGGGCGGCTCCGGGCCGTGGCCCTTCCACACCACCATCGGCACCCGGCACACCTCGCAGTCGGCGATCCAGCACCGGTCGTCCTCGTAGTGCCACGCGGTCATGCGAGCCGCCTCGCACAGCTCGCAGTTCGGATCGAGCCCCGGCTCCATGGCGTCCGTCGACCCGCTCACCGCTCGCGGACGAGTCGGATGACGGCGGCGACGGCGGTGAGCACGACCATCCCCGAGCCCACCCCACCCAGGACGCGGGCCGCCTCGAGCCAGTTGCCGACCTGGCCTTGGATCCCGTTGAGGGTGACCGCGTCGAACCCCGACATGAAGGCAGCCCCGAGGCGCTGGCCGAGCTGCCAGCGGTAGACGGCCCCGACGATCAGCGCCACTTCCGCCATGTGCAGGCCCGCGACCACGAGGGTGCGGCGGGCGTCGCCGATGCGCAGGCCCACCGGGTCGACCAGTACCACGGCCAGGGTCCCGACGAGGTCTCCGTAGCGGAACAGCGCCACGCCGACCACCCACGGCCCCGCCGACGTGTCGGCGGCGACGAGGCAGGCCACGAGCGCTCCGACCCACAGCGCCACGTATGCCTCGGATACCCACCGACCCTCGGGGCGGCGAAGCGCCCACAGGAGCCGGTCGCGACCCACCGGGAGCGGCGACAGCCAGGTGATGCCCCGCAAGAGCGCCACCACGCCCTCGACGAGCCAACCCTGTCCGGTCTGGGGTCGGTGCGGCACGAGGTCGTCGACGCCCCTGGGCGCCGGACGAGTGCGAGGCCGCGTCGCCTCGGCCCGCCGCGGAACCAGGTCGTCGCCCATCGCCGTCATCGTGCGCTCACCCGTCGAGCGCGGACCGCATCTCGGACACGAACGCGGCGACGTCGTCGGGGCCACCCCCTTCGATGAGCCGCCGCATGATCGCCGAGCCCACGATCACGCCGTCGGCCACCGAACACGCCTCCACCGCCTGCTCGGGTGTCGACACGCCGACACCGATCAGGGCCGGCTTGTCGGTCGTGGCCTTGAGACGCTTTCCCATGGTGATGGCCTGCTCCGACAGCGTCTTGCGCTCACCGGTGACACCGAGGAGCGAGACGCCGTACACGAAGCCGCGAGAGCGTTCGCAGATGGCGGCGAGACGATCGTCGGGAGTCACCGGCGCCGCCAACAGGACGGTCTCGACCCCCTCGGCATCGGCGGCGTCGGCCCAGCCGTCGAGTTCGTCGAGCGGAAGGTCGGGGACGATGGCGCCGTCGACACCCGACTCGACCAGCAGCGAGGCAAACCGCTCGTGCCCCGTGTGGAGCACGGGGTTGTAATAGGTCATCACCACGAGCGGGACGTCGACGTCGGCACCACCCAGCTCGTCGATGATCCTCCGCGGTGTCGCCTCGCCGATCTCGAGCGCCCGCTGGGACGCCTTCTGGACGGTGGGCCCGTCCATCACGGGATCGGAGAAGGGAATGCCGACCTCGACGGCGTCGGCGCCGGCCGCCGCCACCGCCCTCACCGCGTCGAGCCAGTGGGCGCCGAACCCGCCGGTCACGTAGGGCACCAAGAGCTTGCGCCCGGCGTCGCGCTTCTCGCGGAGGCTGGCCTCGAGGTTCATCGCACCACCGTCAGTCGGAGCCGTACTCGTCGGGGTAGAGCCTCGCGGCGATCTGCGCGGCGTCCTTGTCGCCCCGGCCCGAGAGGGTGATGAGCACCGACGACCCCTCCGGAATCGACCGCCCCGCCTCCCGCGACACCCACGCCAGCGCGTGGGCCGGCTCGAGGGCGGGCATGATGCCCTCGGTCTCGGAGAGGAGCTGCACGGCTTCGACGGCCTCGTCGTCGGTCGCGTGGTCGTATGCCGCCCGCCCCGTCTCCGCGAGCCACGCGTGCTCGGGCCCGACACCCGGGTAGTCGAGGCCGGCGCTGATCGAGTGGGCTTCGAGGATCTGACCTTCCTCGTCCTGCATGTAGAAGGACCGCGCGCCGTGGAGCACTCCGGGCACGCCCCGCCCGATAGCGGCGCCGTGGTGGCCCGAGTCGAGGCCTTCACCCCCGGCCTCGATCCCGACCAGCTTCGTCTCGGTGTCGAGAAACCCCGAGAAGGTGCCGATGGCGTTGGAGCCGCCCCCGATGCAGGCCACCGCGTAGTCGGGGTCGGTGCCGTCGAGGATCTCGCGACACTGCTCCCGGGCCTCGTCGCCGATCACCCGCTGGAACTCTCGCACCATCCACGGGAAGGGGTGCGGGCCCATGGCTGAGCCGAGGCAGTAGTGGGTGTCCTCGACGGTGGCGACCCAGTCGCGCAGCGCCTCGTTCACGGCGTCCTTCAGCGTGGCGCTTCCCGACTCCACCGGCACGACGTCGGCGCCGAGCAGGCGCATCCGGAAGACGTTCAGCTTCTGGCGTTCGACGTCGACCGCGCCCATGAACACCACGCAGTCGAG
>CAZTOV010000125.1:0-5578 GCA_964615175.1 uncultured Burkholderiales bacterium | reverse complement strand
CGATGCCGTCGGCAACGTAGTTGTGCGTGGCCTCGACATCGAGGTCGTAGACCTCGGCGTCTTCGCCCAGGTCGACGGGTTCCACTGAAACCACGTGATCGAACCGGCCGTGCTCGTCGACCATGACCATTCCCCGGCGGATTGCCGAAGCCGCCGTGAAGGGCAGAGGGACCTGGCCGCCGGACTCGTCTCGCTCCGCAATCCGGGCAACGCAGCGAACGGACACGTCGAGGACCGATTGGATCTCACGTACCCGTTCCTGGATCCACGCCATGTCGACCGATCCGGTCTCGTAGCGCCATCCGCTCGAGCCCTTGCGTGCCGGCCGCACGCTGAGACCGATCGATTCCAGCGCCTGGCGGCCTTCGTCGTCGTCGCCGAACAAGGCAATCCGGTGAAGCGGACGCGCCCCCCGGCGATCGCCACAGAGGCTGATCGTCAGTCGTCGACGGGGCAGGCCCGAACGAGCGGTCACGGTCCCCGGCATGTGATGGGGAGCATCGAACGTGGGTGTATGACCCGGTACGAAGCCGGCGAAGTGGACGTGTTCGGGGGTCGACACCAACCGGCGACCACTCGCGAGGGTGATCTCGACGCCTTCGGTAGCTCGACTCCGATGGACACGGGTGACCGGTGCCGGACGGAAATCGCCGCTTCCGTAGCACGACAGCACCTCGTCGCCGGGCTCGATGTCCTCGATGAGCTTGATCGCTCCATCGCCCATCGTGACCTTCGTGCCCGCCACGAGACATTGGTCGTGGTCGCCGACCACCATGACGTTGCGGTGCTCCTCGGCGAGGAGGCGCACGATCTCCCACTGGGCGAGGTTGGTGTCCTGGAACTCGTCGACCAGCACGTGGTGGAAGCGCGCCCGCCAGCGGTTGAGCACGTCGGCGTGATTGCGGAACAACTCGACGGTCGACACGAGGAGGTCGTCGAAGTCGAAGGCCGAGGCGTCGCGCAGGCGGCGCTGGTACTCGGTGAAGACCTCCGAGACGACTTCGTCGGCCACGCCCTGGACCCGTTCGGCGTACTCGGCGGGCCCGACGAGGTCGTTCTTGGCCGCCGAGATGAGTGCCTGGACCTGGCGCGGGGGGAAGCGCTTGACGTCGACGTTGAGGTCGCGCAGCACGTAGCCCACGAGGCGCTGGGCGTCGGACTGGTCGTAGATCGAGAAGTTCGACGGGTAGCCGAGGTGAGGGGCCTCGCGCCGGAGGATGCGGGCACAGGCCGAATGGAAGGTCGAGACCCACATGCGCCGGGCCACGGGCCCGACGAGGGTGGCGACCCGCTCCTTCATCTCGTCGGCGGCCTTGTTGGTGAAGGTGATGGCCAGCACCGAGAACGGCGACACCCCGGCCGCGTCGACGAGCCAGGCCACCCGGTGGGTGAGGACGCGGGTCTTGCCCGAGCCGGCACCGGCGACGATGAGCGCGGGGCCCTCGCCCAGGGTCACCGCGTCGCGCTGCACCGGATTGAGGTCGACGACGAGGCGCTCCTCGTCTCGACCGGCAGCGTCGGTGGAGTCGGTGGAGGCGGTGGAGTCGGAGAACAGCGCGGTGGGGGCGGGATCGCTCATGACGGCCTCATGCTACCGGTGCTGTGTGACGCCGTACGTGTGTTCGCCCCCGGCCCCCCGGTCCGGTCAGTCGACCGTGCCCTCGATCGGTTCGACCCGAAGCTCCTCGGTGCGGTCGCCGGCGCAGTGGGGGCACGGGTCGGTGTGCTCCCAGAACCGGAGCAGGCGGGTCTTGCTCTCGTTGAGGGCGAGGACGTGAGCACCGTCGTCGTGGACCTGGAACTCGAAGTACGGCTCCCACTTGTCGCTCAGCGCGTTGGGGTCGAGGTTCGATCCGCGCGGGAGGCGGACGAACTGGCGGTCCTCGGTGTCGAGGACCCACACGCTGTGACAGGAGTCGAACCGTTCCATTTGCACCTTTCAGAGGGTGCCCAGAGGGGGAAGGAGCCAGGCTATCCGCGAACCATCGCTCGGCACGACCCTCCGAGCCCGGCGGGCTCACCACTCGAGCATGACCGTGACCGGGCCGTCGTTGACCAGATGGACCCGCATGTGGGCCCCGAAGGTGCCGGTCGCCACCGAAGCCCCCATCTCCCGCAGCGCGGCGGCGAAGGCGTCGACCAGCGGCTCGGCGACCTCCGGGGGTGCGGCCGGCTGCCACGACGGGCGTCGCCCCTTGCGGGTGTCGCCGTAGAGGGTGAACTGGCTCACCACCAGGACGGCGCCCCCGGTGTCGGCCACCGAGCGGTTCATGACGCCCGCATCGTCGTCGACGATCCGGAGGTGCCACACCTTCTCCGCGAGCTTCTGCGCCACGGCCTCGTCGTCGTCGTGGGTCACGCCGACGAGCACGCACAGACCAGGCCCGATCTCGCCGACGGTCTCCCCGTCGACCACCACCTTGGCTTCGGACACACGTTGCACCAGCGCACGCACCGGGCCACACCCTACGCTTCGTCGGCATGAGCAACGTCGGCACGGTGCAGGAGATCTGGCGACATCCCGTGAAGTCGATGGGGGGCGAGTCGCTCGAGGCCGCCTCGTTCACGAACGAGGGGCTCGAAGGCGACCGGCGCTGGGGTGTGGTGGACCTCGAGACCGGCAAGGTGCTCTCGGCGAAGCGCTACGGGAAGCTCCTCGAGGCCACCGCCACGCTGCCCGACGGCGCCGACGCGCCGACCGTGACGTTGCCCACGGGCGCCGGCTTCGAGGCGGGTGATCCGCAGCTCGACGACGCCCTCGGTGACTGGTTGGGCCGCGCCGTCGCCCTCCGCCCCGCGCCGACCGGCGAGCAGTCGCAGTACGACTTCAAGCTGAGCGAGTTCGGCGTCGACCTCGGCGTCCCCGACGAGGAGACCCAGGTCGATACCCCGGCCGGCACCTTCTACGACCTGGCCAACGCCCACGTGCTGACCACGGCGTCGCTCGCCGCCGGCGAGGCCGCCCACCCCGACGGCGTGTGGGACGTGCGCCGGTTCCGACCCCAGGTGCTGGTCGACACCGGCGACCTCGAGGGGTTCGTCGAGAACGACTGGGTGGGCAGCCGGATCAGCGCGGGCGAGGTCGAGTTCAGCCCCTTCATGCCGACGGTGCGCTGCGTGATGCCCACCCGGACCCAGCCCGGCCTCGGGCGCGACCAGGAGATCGCCCGAGTCCTGCAACGGGTCAACGGCTCGAACCTCGGGGTGTACGCGGCGGTGGCCACGCCCGGGCGGGTGTCGATCGGCGATCCCGTCCACGTCACCCCCGGCTGACGCCGGTGGCCGGCCGCTTCGTCGTCTACGGCGCCGGCGCCGTCGGAGGCGTGATCGGCGCCCGGCTGTTCCAGGCGGGGCACGACGTGGCCCTCGTCGCCCGAGGCGCGCACCACGACGCCATCCGCGACCACGGCCTGCGCATCCGGTGTGGCGACGAGGAGGAGGCGCTCCCGATCCCGGTGGCCGCGTCGCCCGCCGGCCTCGACGTCGGCGCCGACGACGTGGTGATCCTGGCCGTGAAGACCCAGGACACCGAGGACGCGTTGCGCACGCTGGCGGCCGTCGCACCCCCCGAGACCCCGGTGGTCTGCGCTCAGAACGGCGTGGAGAACGAGCGTCTGGCCCTCCGACGCTTCGCCCACGTCTACGGGGTGTGCGTGATGTGCCCCACCGGCTTCCACGAGCCGGGTGTGGTGCTGGCCTTCTCGACCCCGGTCACCGGGATCCTCGACATCAGCCGGTTCCCCTCGGGGATCGACGACACCGCCCGGTCCGTCGCCGAGGCGTTGGAGGCATCGACCTTCGTGTCCGAACCCCGCGAGGACGTCATGCGGTGGAAGCACCGCAAGCTGATCATGAACCTGGGCAACGCCGCCGAGGCCATCGCCGGGCCCGACGCCCGCTTCGGCGAGCTGGGAGAGCGTGCCCGCGCCGAGGGCGAGGAGGTATTCGCCGGGGCGGGGATCGATGTCGTGTCCGCGGCCGAGGACGCCGAACGTCGGGGCGACCTGCTCACGATCCGACCCGCCGGTGGTGAACGGTGGCAGGGAGGGTCGTCGTGGCAGAGCCTGGCCCGCGAGACGGGCACCATCGAGGCCGACTACCTCAACGGCGAGATCGTGCTCCTCGGACGCGAGCACGGCGTGCCCACCCCCGTGAACGAGCTGCTCCAGCGGGTGGCGGGCGAGATGGCCCGCACCAACGCCCCGGCCGGCTCCCGCACCGAGCCCGAGATCCTCGCCCTCCTCCCTCGTTCTTGACTGTGAATTGCCCGCTGAGCGGGCAATTCACAGTCAAGAACGAGGGAGGGGCGTCAGTTCTTCTTGAGGTCCTTCCAGGGCTCGCCCTTGTCGACCTCGGGCTCGCGGGGGAGGCCGAGGACGCGCTCGCCGATGACGTTGCGGAGCACCTCGGAGGTGCCGCCCTCGATCGAGTTGGCCCGGGCCCGCATGAAGGCGTAGGCGCGTCCCTCGGCCGACTTGTCGTCGGGGTCCCACGCCACCGCCGCGGGGCCGGCGGCGTTCATGGCGAAGGCCGACTTCCGCTGGTTGAACTCGGCGTTGAAGACCTTGCCGATGGATCCCTCCGGGCCGGGCTGGGCGCCGCGGGCGCGGGCCGAGGCCGCCCGGAACGAGGTGATCTCCTTGACCTGCTGCTCGATGTAGAACTGGGCCAGGGCCTGGCGCACCGTGGGGTCGGTGCGGTCGGGGATCTTCTCGAGGTAGCTCTGCCACGGGTCCTTGCGGGCGCCGCCGAGGAAGGCGGTCTCGTCGAGCGAGATGCCCGAGAGCGCCACCCGCTCGTTCATCAGGGTGGTGCGGGCACAGCGCCAGCCGTCGCCCACGTCGCCGACCACGTTCTCGTGGGGGATGCGCACGTCGGTCATGTAGACCTCGTTGAACTCGGCGCTCCCGGTCATCTGCCGGAGCGGTCGCACCTCCACGCCCTCGGCCTGCATGTCGAGGACGAAGTAGGTCTGGCCCTCGTGTTTGGGCTTGTCGGGGTCGGTGCGGGCGAGGAGCATCCCGAACTTCGACATCTGGGCGACCGAGGTCCAGACCTTCTGTCCGTTGACGATCCACTCGTCGCCGTCGCGCTCGGCCCGGGTGCCCAGTGACGCCAGGTCGGAGCCCGATCCGGGCTCGGAGAAGAGCTGGCACCAGATCTCCTCACCGGTGAGGATCTTCTTGAGATAGCGCTCCTTCTGCTCCTCGCTGCCGTGGGCGATGATCGTCGGACCGGCGAGGCCGACGCCGAGGATGTTGGGCGCCACGGTCGGGAGCCGGTACCGCTCCAGCTCCTCGCGGACCACCCGGATCATCCAGCCCTCGCCGTCGAGACCCCCGTACTCCTCCGGCCACAGCGGAGCGGCGTAGCCGCTGTCGCCGAGGGTTCGCATCCACTCCAGCGGGTTGAAGCCGCTCGCGGCCCGGACGTCGGCGTAGCGCTCGTCGTCGCCCGCTTCGAGGGCGTCCATCCACCCCTCGGGCAGCACCTCGCGGAGCCATCCACGGAACTCTTCACGGAACTTCGCCTGGTCCGGCGTGTCCTCGATCTGCCAGCGCATCCGGTCCTCCTCGAC
>CAZTOV010000124.1:0-5597 GCA_964615175.1 uncultured Burkholderiales bacterium | reverse complement strand
ACCCACGACCTCGCCGCCCACCTCTACACGCGTGAGCGGCGACCACATGCCGCCCTCGGTCTGGTGGTGCCCGCTCTCGCCGACTTCACCGACCGTGTCCAGGCCCGGGTGAAGCACATCGACTACGACGTCCTGGTCGAACGGCTCCGGAAGGGTCCGCCGCTGCCGGCGGTGCCCGTCGACGACCTGGTCAACCTCCACGAGTACTTCGTGCACCACGAGGACGTCCGCCGCGCACAACCCGAGTGGGATCGCCGCGACGACGCCCGCCTCGACCGAGCCCTCTGGAAGCTCCTGCGCCGCTCGGCCCGCATCCTCACCCGACGCTTGAAGAATGTCGGTCTCGTCCTCGAACGGCCCGACGGCGAGACGATCGAGGTTCGCGACGGCACACCCACCGCCACCCTGAAGGGTGGGCCCCAGGAGCTGCTCCTCTACATCTTCGGCCGCCGCGACGTCGCGGAAGTGTCGGTGGAGGGCACCGACGAGGCCGTCGCCGTCGTCGAAGCCGCCGATCTCGGGGTCTGAGCACCGCGGCGCGTCGCCGTATCCTGGAGCGCGATGTCTCCCCTCGACGTCCTTCGCGAGAGCGCGCGCCGCCGCACGTTCGCCATCATCAGCCATCCCGACGCGGGCAAGACCACCCTCACGGAAAAGCTCCTCCTCTACGGCGGGGCCATCGAACAGGCGGGGGCGGTGAAGGCCCGTAAAGGTCGGCGGACCGCCACATCCGACTGGATGGAGCTGGAGAAGACCCGGGGCATCTCGATCACCTCGACCGTCCTGCGCTTCGACTACGAAGATGCTGTCGTCAACCTCCTCGACACTCCGGGGCACCGCGACTTCTCCGAGGACACCTATCGCGTCCTCACCGCGGTCGACGCCGCCGTGATGGTGCTCGACGGCGCCAAGGGCATCGAGCCCCAGACCCTCAAGCTCTTCGAGGTGTGCCGGGCCCGGCGGGTTCCCCTCCTCACCTTCATCAACAAACTCGACCGGCCCGGCCTCGACCCGCTGGCGCTCCTCGACCAGATCGAGGAGCGGATCGGTCTCCGTCCCACGCCCATCACCTGGCCGGTGGGCGACCCCGGAGACTTCCGCGGTGTGGTCGACCGGCGCAGCGGCGCGTTCATCCGGTTCACCCGTACCGCCCGCGGTGCTCATCGGGCTCCGGAGGAGGTCGTCGATCCGTCCGACGCGGCCGATGACGAGCGCGACCCGCTGCGTCAGGGCCTCGAGAACTGCGCGCTGCTCGACGAGATCGGCGCCGACCTCGACCTCGAGTCGTTCCTCGCCGGCGAGAGCACTCCGGTCTTCGTAGGGTCGGCGCTCACCAACTTCGGCGTTCGTCACCTCCTCGACGCTCTCGTCGAGTTCGCGCCTCCGCCGACTCCGGCCCGCGCAGCCGACGAGACACGGCGACCGGTCGACGCCCCGTTCTCGGGCTTCGTGTTCAAGGTGCAGGCCAACATGGACCCCCGCCACCGCGACCGCCTCGCCTTTGTCCGCGTGTGCTCGGGCCGGTTCGAGCGGGGCATGACCGTGACCTGCTCCCGCACCGGCCGCCCCTTCGGCACCAACTACGCCGCCACCACCGTCGGCGAGGACCGGGCCACCATCGACAAGGCGTTCCCGGGCGACGTGGTGGGTCTGATCAACGCCAGCGACCTTCGCCTCGGCGACACCCTCTACACCGACGAGCCCGTCACCTACCCGCCGATCCCGAGCTTCGCCCCCGAGCACTTCGCGTCCGTGCGGTCGCGCGACGTGACCCGCACCAAGCAGCTCCAGAAGGGCATCAGCCAGCTCGACGAGGAGGGTGTGATCCAGCTCCTCCACGATCCCGAGGGGCAGGACCCGGTGCCCCTCGTCGGTGCCGTCGGACCGCTCCAACTCGAGGTGATGAGCCACCGGCTCGATCACGAGTTCGGGGCGCCGCCGCTGGTGACCCCGTCGGCGTACCGCCTGGCCCGCCGCACCGACCCCGCCTCACACGAAGCGCTCCGTGGCGCCTACGGCGTGCGGGTGGTGGCCCGCACCGACGGCACGCTCCTGGCGCTCTTCGAGACGCCCACGCGTCTCCGCCGAGTGCAGGACGACCACCCCGACCTCCACCTCGAACCCATCGTCGCCGCCTGACCGACCGGCACTGGAGTCGAAATTGATCGTCAGACGCCCGTCTCGATGCGAAGTGCGATGCGAAGCGCGCGGCCCTACTCCCGGCTGAACGGGAGCGCCGTGGTGAGCCACCCGAGGAACTCGTCGGGATTGCGGCTCTGCGCCCACACCTGACCGGGGCCGGTCAGCTCGAACACGAACCCTTCGCCCGACTTCAGGGTCTGGACCAGACCCTTGGTGACGGTCCGGGTGGTGTAGGTGATCGAGTCCTCGAAGGCGACCAGGTGGCCCGAGTCGAGCACCATGGACTCCCCGGCGCCGAGCGTGATCAGGTCGAGGGCGCCATAGCACGAGACCACGACCTGGCCCTGGCCCTCGGCGCGGACCAGGAACGCGCCCTCACCGCCGGCGATGTTCTTGAAGCCGCCCCACTTGGTGTCGATCTCGACCCCGTCCGACGAGCACAACCACGAACCCCGCGTGAGGTTCATCGCCCCCTCCACGCCCAGCACGACGAGGTCGCCGGGAAGCCGGGCCGCACAGTCGACCCAGCCGCCCTGCGCGGGAGCGGTGTACCGGGTCTGGAACAGCGACTCCCCGCCGAGCATGCTGCGCTTCAGACCCTTGAGGATGCCGCCCTCGACCTTCGACTCGATCTCGATGCCGGCGGAGCTGGCCATCATCGATCCCGACTCGGCCCGCACCGATTCGCCCGCGGCGAGATTCACCCGGGCGACGGCGAAGGCGGGCTGGTGGCGGATGGACACGTCCATGAGGGGCTCCTCGATCTCGGTGGTGAACCCGACAAACTACCCCGCGCCTGTCAGGGCTGCCTCGGCCCGTGCTCCTCTGAGGAGCGCCCGAGACCGCCGCGGCCGGTCATTCCCGGCATTTCTCTCGCCTCCGCCGCAGCTTGACGACTCGGCGTCGTCGCGGCGCACGCCACGGCCCGTCGTATCCGGCAACCGACCAATCCGAGAAAGGGCCTCACATGCACCCCCGACGTCTCATCGCCTTCGCACTCATCGCAGCCGGCGCGCTCCTCAGCCCGATTGCGCCCGCCCACGCCGACATCCTCGATCCCTACTACGAAGCCCAAGACCAACTCATCGAGACCGCCCGCCCCGGTTACGAGGTGATCGACGAAGACGTCGACGAATTGACGGGCGGTGAGACCTGCATCGGTACGTGGGAAGACTGCCCCGAATCGACCGGCGACGCATTCCTCTGCTCCGCATCGCCCCAGGAAGGCCCCCTCCTCATCGTCGACGTCAACGGCACGTGCGACGTCGAGGACGACCCGCTGGTCTGTGTGTTCTACCCGTGGGAGGGACAACCGGCCGACATCACCTTCAACGAACCGTGCCGGCGAGACGGCACGCTCGGGAGTGGCACGCTCCTCTGTTCCCGGGCACCCGATCGCGGTCCGTGGATCATCGTCGAGGTCAACGGCACCTGTGACGTCGAAGACGACCCGCTGGTGTGCGCCTTCTACCCGGAAGACGGTGAACCGGGCGCTGTGACCTTCAGCGAATCGTGCGAGCGCGACGGCGCGACCATCACCCTCTGAGCCACCGCCCGGCGGGCGTCGTGGAGCCACCCACGGCGCCCGCCGC
This sequence comes from uncultured Burkholderiales bacterium, assembly GCA_964615175.1. Classification (GTDB taxonomy): domain Bacteria; phylum Actinomycetota; class Acidimicrobiia; order IMCC26256; family JACPCJ01; genus CAZTOV01. The sequence continues at coordinate 1,863 of CAZTOV010000124.1, read as the reverse complement.
AGGTCACGGGCCGGCCCGTTCCTTCTCGCGCTTCTTCTGCGACGCGATGCGCGAACGCTCGCTTTGGGCGAGGAGCCGCTTGCGGAGGCGCACGGACGCGGGCGTGACCTCCACGCATTCGTCCTCGCCGATCAGTTCGAGCGCCTGCTCGAGCGAGACCGGCTGCGGGGGCGCCAGGCGCACCAGCTCGTCGGCCGACGACGCCCGCACGTTGGTGAGCTTCTTGTCCTTCGTCGGGTTGACGTCCATGTCGTCGGGGCGGGCGTTCTCGCCCACGATCATCCCCTCGTACACCTCGACGCCGGGGCCGACGAAGAGGGCCCCGCGTTCCTGAAGGTTGAGGAGCGCGTAGCTGGTGGTCTGGCCCCGCCGGTCGGCCACCAGGTTGCCGCTGCTGCGGGTGCGGAGGTCGCCGTGCCAGGGCTCCCAGCGGTCGAAGACGTGGTGGAGTTGACCGGTACCGCGGGTCTCGGTGAGGAACTCGGTCCGGAAGCCGATGAGGCCCCGGGCCGGCACCAGGTACTCCTGGCGCACCCATCCGGACCCGTGGTTGACCACCGTCTCCATCCGGCCTTTGCGCAGGGCGAGAAGCTGGGTCACCACGCCGACGTACTCCTCGGGGATGTCGACCGACACCCGCTCGACGGGCTCGTGCACCACGCCGTCGACCTCGCGGGTCACCACCCGGGGCTTCCCCACGGTCAGCTCGAAACCCTCACGGCGCATGGTCTCGACCAGCACGGCGAGCTGCAGCTCGCCCCGGCCCTGCACCTCCCAGGTGTCGGGCTGCTCGGTGTCGAGGATGCGGACCGCCACGTTGCCGACCACCTCGGCTTCGAGTCGGTTCTGGATGAGCCGGGCGGTGAGCTTGTCGCCCTCCTGACCGGAGAGCGGTGACGCGTTCACCCCGATGGTCATCGAAAGCGACGGCTCGTCGATGGCCATCACCGGCAGGGGGCGCGGGTCCTCGGCGTCGGCGATGGTCTCTCCGATCGTGACTTCGGGGATGCCCGCGATGGCGGCGATCTCGCCGGGTCCGGCCTCGTCGGCGTCGACGCGGTCGAGGTTCTCGGTGACGTACAACTCGGTGAGCTTCACCTTCTCGACGGTGCCGTCACGCCGGCACCAGGCCACGGTGTCTCCTCGCCGCAAGGTCCCGTGCCGCACGCGGCACAGGGCGAGGCGCCCCACGTAGGGCGACGCGTCGAGGTTGGTGACCTGCACCTGGAGCGGGTGGTCGTCGTCGTAGACGGGCGCCGGGATGTGCTCGACGATCACGTCGAAGAAGACCGACAGGTCCGAGCCCGGCTCCCCCGCGTCGAGCGAGGCCTGACCCTTACGGGCGTCGGAGTAGACGATGGGGAACTCGATCTGGTGCTCGGCCGCGTCGAGGTCGAGGAACAGCTCGTACACCTCGTCGACCACCGCGGCGGCGCGGGCGTCGGGGCGGTCGATCTTGTTGATCACGAGCACCACGGGGAGGTCGGCCTCGAGGGTCTTGCGGAGCACGAATCGGGTCTGGGGTAGTGGACCCTCGCTGGCGTCGACGAGGAGCACGACGCCGTCGACCATGGTGAGTGCCCGCTCGACCTCACCGCCGAAGTCGGCGTGGCCCGGGGTGTCGACGATGTTGACCTTGATCTCGCCGTCGGCCCGGGGCCACCGCACGGCGGTGTTCTTGGCCAGGATGGTGATGCCCTTCTCGCGCTCGAGGTCGAGCGAGTCCATTACCCGTTCGTTGACGTCCTGGTTGGCCCGGAATGCGCCCGACTGCCAGAGCATGGCGTCGACGAGGGTGGTCTTGCCGTGGTCGACGTGAGCCACGATGGCGAGGTTGCGCAGATCGTCGCGCGTGGGCATGGA
>CAZTOV010000123.1:0-5616 GCA_964615175.1 uncultured Burkholderiales bacterium | reverse complement strand
CCGCCCGGTTCGTGGCGCCCGAGGACTTCACCGGCCGGGCCCGCGCCATCAGCGTTCCCGAAGACCTGCTCGAGGTCACGGTGTCGCTGGCCCCCGAGCGAGCGGTCGGCGGTGTGATCCGACCCGGCAGCACCGTCGGTGTGGTGGCCTCGTTCGACGATGGTGCTACCGGCAGCGGCAACGCCGAGGAGGGTGAGGCGCCCTCTCCCGCCCGTGGTGGCGGCACCAGCGGGATCATCTTGCACAAGGTGCTGGTCACCAACCTCCAGGCGCCCGCGAGCGCCGGATTCGGCGGCTTCGGCGGAGGCGACGAAGGCGAGAGCGAGAACGCCGAAGCGCCCACCGACGACCTCCTGGTCACCCTCGCCCTCGATGCGCCCTCGGTCGAGCGGGTCGTGTTCGCCGCCGAGCACGGAACGCTCTGGCTGACCCTGGAACCCGAGTCGGCACCCGAACAGGGCACCCGAGTCCAGACCAGAGGGGTGATCTACGAATGAGCGGCGGCATCATCCTCGCCGGGCGCGAGCCCGGCTTCGAAGATCAGATCCAGCGAGCCTTCAAGGGCGAGCTGAACGGCGACCTCTCGGTGTGGGAGGACCGGCTCGATCTCGCCGAACCGGTGACGTCGGTCGACGCCATCGCCGCCCGGGCGCCCGATCTCGTGGCCATCGGCCCCGGCCTCCAGTTCGACGAGTGGGTGGCCCTGGCCGAGACCTTCGACCGGCGCCATCCCGAGGTCAGCCTCCTGCTGGTAGCCGAACCCTCGCCCCGGCTGTGGGAGGCGGCCATGCACGCGGGGATCCGCGACGTGGTCTCGCCCCGGGCCGAGGAGCCCGAACTGCGGGCTGCCTTCGAGCGGGCCCGCGGCACCGCGGTGCGCCGCAAGGTGAACCTTCTCGGTGACGAGGCCGGCATCGTCCACGGCCAAGTGGTCGTCGCGCTCGGCCCCAAAGGTGGCGTGGGCAAGACGACGATCGCCACCAACCTGGCGGTGGGACTTGCGTCCGAAGCTCCACGTGAAGTGGTGCTCGTCGATCTCGACGTGCGCTTCGGCGACGTGGGGTCGGCGCTCCGGATCGAGCCCGACCGCACCATCGCCGACGCCCTCAAGGCCGGGGCCGAGACCGACGTCACGTCCCTCAAGGCATTCCTCACTCCCCACAGCTCGGGCCTCTACGTGCTGTGCGCGCCGGACTCGCCGATCGAGGCCGACGAGATGGACGCCGAGCGGGTGGCCCTGATCGTGCGAGCCCTGGGCAAGGCGTTCCGTTACGTCGTTGTCGACACCGGCGCCGGCCTCGACGAGTTCTCGTTGGCGGCGATCGAGTCGGCCACCGACTTCGTCCTCGTCGGTGTGCCCGACGTGCCGTCGATCCGCAGCATGCGCCGCGAGACCGCCATCCTCGACGGCCTCGGCATGACCGCCCAGAGTCGTCACTTCGTGGTCAACCGTGCCGCCGACGACGTCGGCCTCGACGACCACGACATCGAGAACTCGGTGGGAATGCCGATCCGGGTCACGATCCCGGCATCGGACACCGTGACCGAGGCGATGAACACCGGCACGCCGTTGCTGCTCGGCGACGAGGACTCCGAGACGGTCGACGCGCTCCTCGACCTGGTCGCCCGGTTCGCGTCGGTCTCCGACGACGAGGGGCGGCGGAGGGGCAGGTCCGCATGAATCTTGCCGAACGACTCAAGCAGGCCGAGGAAGAGGCGGCTGAGAAGTCGAAGGGATCGGCGCGTTCGGTCCTCGCCAACGCCTCCTGGAAGCAGGAGCTGGGTACCAAGAAGGAGCGCAAGCGCTCCAACGGCGCCCTGGACGACCTGAAGCAGCGTACGCAGCAGTCGCTCTTCGACCGGCTCGGCACGAAGCTCGACGACCCCAAGCTCGATACCGACGCGCTCCACGACATGGTGATCGAGGAGCTCGAGCTGATGATGGACGACGAGGAGATCCCCCTCTCACCCCTCGAGCGGGAGCGGATCGTTGCCGAGATCACCGAGGACGTCCTCGGATACGGGCCGGTCGAGCGTTACCTCGCCGACCCGTCGGTCACCGAGGTGATGGTCAACACCGCCGACATGATCTACGTCGAGCGAGAGGGTCGGCTGACGCGGGTCGACGAACGGTTCTTCTCCGACGACCACCTCCGGCGCACGATCGAGCGGATCGTCAGCCGCATCGGCCGGCGGGTCGACGAGTCGTCGCCCATGGTCGACGCCCGCCTCTCCGACGGGTCCCGGGTGAACGCCGTGCTGCCCCCGCTCGCTGTCGACGGTCCGATGCTCACCATCCGGAAGTTCTCGAAGGAGGTGCTCACCGCCGACGACCTCAGCGCGGGCGGCACGCTCAGCCCCGAGAGCGTGGACTTCCTCGACGCCTGCGTCCGGGGGCGGCTCAACGTTCTGGTCAGCGGGGGTACCGGTGCCGGGAAGACGACCCTGCTCAACGTGCTGTCGTCGTTCATCGGCGACACCGAGCGCATCGTCACCATCGAGGACGCGGTCGAGCTGAAACTCGGCCAGGAGCACGTGATCCGCATGGAGAGTCGCCCGCCCAACATCGAGGGCAAGGGCCAGGTGTCGATCCGCGACCTCGTGCGCAACGCCCTGCGCATGCGGCCCGACCGGATCATCGTGGGTGAGGTCCGGGGCGGCGAGGCCCTCGACATGCTCCAGGCCATGAACACGGGCCACGACGGCTCGCTGTCGACCCTGCACGCCAACTCGCCCCGCGACGCCCTCAGTCGCCTCGAGACCATGGTGCTGATGGCGGGGATGGACCTTCCGATCCGGGCCATCCGCGAGCAGATCGCCTCGGCCGTCGATCTGGTCGTCCACCTGAGCCGACTCCGCGACGGAACCCGCCGGGTCACCCACGTGTCGGAGATCGGCGTGATGGAGGGTGACGTGATCGCGGTCAGCAATCTGTACCTCTTCGACTACGACGCCGGCATGGACGACGAGGGCCGCTTCGTCGGCACCCTCGAGCCCACCGGCCTGCGCCCGGGCTTCACCGACAAACTCGGTCAGAACGGCATCCAGTTGCCCGGTGAGCTGTTCGGGGCCAACGATCCTCTCGCCGTCGTTCGTGAGATGAACGAGATCAAGGAGAAGGAGAGGGAGCAGGCATGAGACCCCGCTCGCTCCTGGTCGCGGTCGGCGTTCTCGCCGTGTTCCTCGACTTCTGCGGCATCCCCGTTCCGGCCTTCGCGCAGACGGAGAGCGCGCTCGAAGTCACCGACGTCGACAGCGGTACGCCGCCCTTCGTCAACCTGACCGTGACGGCACCGCGTGAGCTGGTGGGGGAGAAGCTGACGGCAGACCACTTCACGGTCCACGAGGCCGGCGTCGAGCGTCCCGCCGCCGTGCGCAAGCTCCCCAACGACAGCCTCGAAGTGGTCCTCGTGATCGACACGTCCGGGAGCATGCAGGGTGACCCGATTGCCGCGGCCCAGGACGCCGCCGTCGGGTTCGTCGAGGAGATGCCGGCGGGCACGCGCATCTCGATCGTCGGCTTCGGCGATGCTCCTGAGGTCGCGAGTCCATTTACCACCGAGCGCGACGACCTGGTCGCGGCCATCGCGGGGCTCGAAGCCACCGGCGAGACCGCCCTCTACGACGCCATCGCCGTCGGTCAGGAGGCCCTGGCGGGCGCCGGCGACCCCAACACCCGCGAGTTCCTCGTCGTGTTGTCCGACGGTGGCGACTCGGTCAGCACCCGCACTCTCGACGAGACGGTGGCGGGACTGGCCGGGGCCGATCTCGGCTTCTTCGCGGTGGCCCTCGCCACGAGCGACAGTGACCTGGGAGCGCTCGCCCAACTCTCGCAGGCGAGCGACGGCAAGGTCGCCGCCGCCGGCGATCCCTCGGAGATCGTCCGTGTCTACGACGCCATCGCGTCGCAGCTCGTCAACCAGTACGAGCTGAGGTACCGCGCGGGCGCCGAGGGCGAGACGGCCCTCCAGGTGAGGCTGGAGGCCGCGGGGGTCACCGCTGGTTGGGAGGAGACGGTCGAGCTCCCCGCCCTTCCGGAGCCCGCTGCGCTTCCCCAACCGGTGGCCCCCGACCCGTACACCGCTCCCGAGGCGCCCTGGTACGCCCAGGGATGGCTGCTCCTCGCCGGCACCGTCCCGTTCGGGCTCGCCCTCCTCATCGGAGCGGCGATGTTCCTCAGCGCACGGCGGACCCAACAGCTCGCCCACCAGCTCAAGACGGCCGACCCTGCGAAGCGCACCGCCGCCATCGTCGAGGGCGCCAGCGCTCGTGCCACCGCGTTCGCCGAGGACGCGCTGGGCCGGTACGAGAGGCTGCGGCCGCTCAACCGCGCTCTCGAACGGGCCGGACTCACGGTGCGCCCCGCCGAGTACATCGTCCTCACCGGTGTGGTGGCCATCGCCGGCACCGTCGTATCGCTCCTGGTGCTCGGGCCCGTGATGATGCCGGTCACTCCCGCCGTGGTGCTGTTCGGGTCGTGGCAGGTGCTGGCGGTCATGCGCAAGCAGCGGCAGCGGAAGCTCGCCGACCAGCTCGGCGACACCCTCCAATTGCTCGCCGGCAGCCTGCGGAGCGGTCACGGCCTGATCCAGGCCCTCGACATGGTGACCAGCGAAGCCGAGTCGCCCACCGCCGAGGAGTTCCACCGGGTCATCGTCGAGGCCCGTCTCGGACGTGACCTCAGTGAGGCGCTCGACGCGCTCGCCGAGCGGGCCGAGAACGAGGACTTCGAGTGGGTGGTCCAGGCCATGCGCATCCACCGGGAGGTCGGTGGCGACCTGGCCGAGATCCTCGACGGGGTGGGCGAGACCATCCGCGATCGCAACCGGGTCCGGGGCCAGATCCGGGCCCTGACGGCCGAAGGCCGCCTGTCGGCGATCCTCCTGATGGCGCTCCCGTTCCTGGTCGGCGGATGGATGTGGATCGCCAACCGCGAGTACATCTCCGAGCTGTTCGTCCGTCCCGCCGGGCGGATCATCCTGGCCTTCGGGGCGGTGCTGATGACCATCGGCGCCTTCGTCATGAAGCGTCTCGTGAAACCGGAGTTCTGACCATGGCACTTCCGATCGAGGTCCCTGCCCAGGTGTGGGGGTTCGCCTTCGCCCTCGCCATGTCGCTCCCCGTGCTGTGGTGGGCGGTGTCGAGCGGCGACAACCGCGTCGAGGTCATCCGGGCCAACCTCCACGGTTCCGAACGGGTCCGTGCCACCGACGTGCGTGAGGTTGAGCTGAGCCAGTCGGCCCGTGACCGCATCGTCGAGCCCGGCCTCAAGTTCTTCGGGCGCCTGGGCCGGAGGTTCACGCCCGCCGCCCACGTCGAATCGCTCGAGCGGCGGGTCGGCCTCGCCGGGATGACGAGCCGGTGGCCGGTCGAGCGCATGCTCGCCACCAAGCTGGCGCTGGCGTCGGGGGGATTCTTGCTCGGGTTGCTCGGTCTGGCCGGCAACTCGTCGACGACCGGGGTACTGGCGTTTCTCGCCCTTCCGGTGGGTGGCTACCTGGCACCCGACCTGGTGCTGTCCCGCCGGGCGAGCGACCGGCAGGACGCCATCCTGCGCAAGCTTCCCGACGGCCTCGACGAGATCACCATCAGCGTCGAAGCGGGTCTCGGGTTCGA
>CAZTOV010000122.1:0-5623 GCA_964615175.1 uncultured Burkholderiales bacterium | reverse complement strand
CAGTGACCGGTGGGGTCAGAGCTGCATGGACTTGATCTCGAGGAATTCCTCGAGGCCGTACTTGCCCAGCTCACGCCCGTGGCCCGACTGCTTGAATCCGCCGAACGGAGCTGCCGGGTTGAAGGCGCCACCGTTGACCTCGACCTGGCCCGAGCGGATCCGGCGGGCGACTCGCTGCGCCCGCTCGTCGTCGCCCGACCACACCGCGGCTGCGAGGCCGTAGATGGTGTCGTTGGCGATCCGCACGGCGTCGTCTTCGTCGTCGTAGGGGATGATCGACAGCACCGGCCCGAAGATCTCCTCCTGGGCGATGGTCATGTCGTTCGAGACGTTGGCGAACACCGTGGGCTTCACGAAGTAGCCGGTGGGGAGGTTCTCGGGTGCCTCGTCGCCACCGATTACGAGGTCGGCGCCCTCGTCGATGCCCTTGCGGATGTAGTCGCGCACGCGCTCACGTTGCTGTTCTGAGATCAGCGGTCCGAGCTTCGTGCTCTCCTCGAGTGGGTCACCCACCGTGAACTCCTCGGCCGCCTTCCGGGCGATCTCGACGGCTTCGTCGTGACGCTCCCGGGGCACCAGCATCCGGGTGAGGGCGGTGCAGGTCTGGCCCGAGTTGAGGAAGCAGTTGCCGATGCCGGCGGTGACGGCCCGCTCGAGGTCGGCGTCGTCGAGGATGATGTTGGGTGACTTGCCCCCCAACTCGAGCGCCACGCGGGCGACCCGGCCGGCCGCCAGCTCGCTGATCCGCTTCCCGGCGCGCGTCGAACCCGTGAAGTGGACCATGTCGACGTCGGGGTGCCCGGCGAGGGCCTCACCGGCCACGGGCCCGGTGCCGCACACCAGGTTGAACACGCCCGGCGGCAGCCCGATCTCGTCGACGACCTCGGCGAGGATGAACGCCGCCAGCGGCGCCACCTCGGTGGGCTTCACCACCACGGTGCACCCGGCGGCGATGGCCGGTGCCACCTTCCGCATGATCTGGAGGAGCGGGTAGTTCCACGGGGTGATGCACCCGATCACGCCGACCGGCTCCTTGACCACCAGGGAGTTGCCGATCTCCTCTTCCCACGCCACCTCGTCGACCGCCTGCGCGTAGCCGCCGATCTCGGCGATGGGGAGGCCGGCCTGCACGATGCGGGAGAGAGTGAGGGTCATCCCCACTTCGCGAGCGATGGTCTGGGCGATCTCTTCTTGGCGGGCGCCCAGCGCCTCCTGGAGGCGCAGCAATCCCTTCTTGCGCTCGTCGACCGGAGTCTGGCTCCACTCCTCGAAGGCGGTCTTCGCCGCGGCGACCGCGCGGTTCACGTCGTCCTCGGTGGCCTCGGGCACCCGGCCCATGACCTCCTCGGTGGTGGAGTTGATGACGTCGATGGTGCCGCTCCCGGCGGGTTCGGCCCAGGCGCCGTCGATGTAGAGCTTGTCGTAGACCTTGATGTCGTCGCTCATGAGCGGTTGTTCTCCCTGATGACGTTCGTGTGGGTGGTCGATTCCAGGGTAACCGTCTCTTGACCGGGCGGTCAGGCGCGAGCGGCCGCCAGCCCCTCGGCCCGCTCGAGGAGCCCCTCGGCATCGAGACGCGCGACCCACTCACGCAGCTTGGGCGTCGGAGCGCGCCACTCGAGCTCGTCGACCGATCCGACCTCGGCATCCGTGCGCAGCGTGGCGAGGGTGCGGAAGAGCACGGCGTCGTCACGCTGGGCCTCGAGCGTCTCCGCCAGGCGGATCGCGCCCCGCACCTGGACGTCCCAGGTCTCGGGATCGTCGGGGATGTCCTCGAGGTGGGGGTAGCGCGAGAGCACGGTTGCCGCCGACTTCGCCCCCCAACCGGGAAGCCCCGGGAAGCCGTCGGCCGAGTCGCCCACCAGCGCCAGGTAGTCGGGCACCGACTCCGGAGCGACCCCCAGGCGGTCTCGGACCCCGGCGGCGTCGAACCGCACCCGCTTCCGACGGTCGAGCTGCGCGACCTTCCCGTCGACGCACTGGGCGAGATCCTTGTCGGGCGTGCAGATCAGCACCTGCTCGACCCGGTCGTCGGCACTGGCCACGGCCGCGGCCGCCGCCAGAGCGTCGTCGGCCTCCTGTTCCGTCATGGCCCAGACCGTGACGCCCAAGGCTTCGAGCCCTTCCTCGAGGAGGGGGAACTGCGCCCTCAACTCGGGCTCGATTCCCTCGCCGGTCTTGTAGCCCGGCCACAGGTCGTTGCGGAACGACTCGATCACGTGATCGGTGGCGACGCCGAGGTGTGTGGCACCCTCCTCGAGCATCGACAGGACCGACCCGAGGACCGCCCGTACGGCGCCCACTTCCTCGTCGTCGCGGTTGCGGTGCGCGGGTACCGCGTAGTAATGCCGGAACAGTTCGTAGGTTCCGTCGACGAGGTGGACGAGCACGAGCGGAGCCTACCGAGGGTCGAGAACGGAGACGGGCGAATGAGCGAGATCAGCGTGGTCGCGGCCGGAGACGGGCGCTTCGCGGTCGAGGTCGATGACGGGACGTCGTCGAGTCGGTACGACGTGACCGTCGCGCCCGGCACGCTCCGCGACCTGGGAGTGGCCGAGGGCGATGCCGCCGAGCTGGTGCGGCGCTCGTTCGAGTTCCTCCTCGAGCGGGAGCCCAAGGAGTCGATCCTTGCGAGCTTCGAGCTGTCGGTGATCTCCCGGTACTTTCCCGACTACCCGGACGAGATCCGCCGGCGCCTGGGCTGAGTATTCCGACCGAACGACGCCGGCCGAACGAAGGGCGAGTCCATGCAACTCGACGAACTGACCGATGTCACCTACGAGGTCGATCGTGGCCTCGCGTGGGTCACCATCGACCGGCCCGACCGGTTCAATTCGTTCCGGGCCCGGACGGTCGACGAGCTGATCGCCTGTTTCAAGGCGGCGTGGGCCGACACCGGCGTGGGGGTGGTGGCCCTCACGGGAGCGGGCGACCGGGCCTTCTGCGCCGGCGGTGACCAGAAGCAGCGGGAGGAGACCGGCGACTACGGCCCGAGCGATTCGGGGCTCTTCGAGATCGAGGCGCTGCACCGGGTCATCCGTGAAATCCCCAAGCCGGTGATCGCCGCCGTCAACGGCGTCGCCATCGGCGGCGGCCACGTGCTGCACGTTCTGTGCGATCTCACCCTCGCCGCCGACACGGCCACGTTCGGCCAGGCGGGACCCAAGGTGGGGTCGTTCGACGCCGGCTTCGGCTCGGCCTACCTCGCCCGGATCGTGGGGGAGAAGCGGGCCCGCGAGATCTGGTTTCTCTGCCGCCAGTACGACGCGGAGACTGCCGAGCGGTGGGGTCTCGTCAACCGGGTGGTGCCGGCCGATCGGCTGCGCGACGAGGTCCGCGACTGGGCCGACGAGATCGTCCGGCTCAGCCCCACCGCCCTGCGGGTGCTGAAGCACTCGTTCAATGCCGACACCGAGTCGATGGCGGGCCTCAGCACCATGGCCTGGGACACCCTCGATCTCTTCGTGGAGACCGACGAGGCCCGCGAGGGCGTGCAGGCCTTCTCGGAGAAGCGGCCGCCGGACTTCTCCCCCTACCGGTAGGCGCCCGACGCGCGTCCCCCGTTCGGGTGCGATTTCCGACCTGAGCGCGCGGGAATCCCACACAGCGCTTTCGTCCTGCCACAATGTGTGGCAACATGCCCGTCGATGGGTGGAAGCAATGCGGGGGAGCGACGTCGGCGCTGGTTCGACGCGCGCGCGTTCTTCGATCCTGATCATCGGGTTGCCCAGCTCATCTCGCGGTCGCGGATCGTCGTGCTTCTGTTCCTGGGGGTGGCAGCGGCGCTGCTCCCGGCGGCCGAACCCGACCGGGCGGGGCTCGTGGCCGCCGTCATCGGCGTGGGTCTCCCGTACGCGGTCCTGACCGCCTGGTACGCGAGCAGCCGGGGCCGGTTGCCGATCGCCATGGTGACGTTCGAATCGGCGATGCCGGCGGCGGTCGCGGCCGTGTTCCCCGACACCATGTGGACACCCATGCTGCTCATCGGCATGGCCAACCTGGCGCTCCACGCGGTGTTGTTCAGCCGGGTGGTCGCGTTCGGTTCCGCTGCCCTGCTCACCGGTTCGTTCGCCGTCGTCGGGCCGATCAACGGGCCCGAGACATGGACACTCGGGGTGGCGATGCTCGCCTTCGCCGGCCCGTCGACGGTGCTCGCCCTGACCACGCTGGCCGCACGCGAGCGCCAGTCGCGTGAGCGCTTCGGCACCATGATCGAGAGCGTCGACGCCGTCCTCCTCGAGATCGACCCCCGCCGCATGGCGTTCACGTACGTGAGCCATCAGGTGGAGGATCTTCTCGGCTACCCGGTCGAGGAGTGGATGGATTCCGACTCGTTCTTCTTCGACCACGTGCACCCCGACGATCGTCCGCGGTGCCTGCGTGCTTACGAGAATGCCGTCGCGGAGCAGCGTGACTTCGACGTCGAGTTCCGGATGATCGCCGCCGACGGGCGGGTCCTGTGGTTCCACGCCCGGGTCACCATCGAGTTCGACGGGGCCGGCGAGCCCCTGTCCCTGCGGGGGGTGGCCGTCGACGTGACCGAGCGGCGCCGTGCCGAGGAGGCGCTGCGCCACCAGGCGCTCCACGACGCCCTCACCGGGCTGCCCAACCGGATCCAGCTCCAGGACCGTCTGCGGCGGACGATCTCGGTCGCCGAGCGGACGGGCGAGCCGTTGGCACTCCTGCTGTTGGACCTCGACCAGTTCAAGGAGATCAACGACACCCTCGGGCACGAGCACGGCGACCGTCTCCTCCAACAGATCGGATCGAGGCTCCAACGCGTCCTGGGTGATCACGACACCGTGGCTCGCCTCGGCGGTGATGAATTCGCCGTCATCGTCACCAACGCCGATCGGGTCGAGGCCGAGATCGTGGCGGGCAAGGTCGAGGCAGCACTCGAGCATCCCTTCCAGCTCGAGGACATGACCGTCCAGGCCCGCGCCAGCGTCGGCATCGCCGTCTACCCCGAGCACGGCCACGACGCCGAGACCCTGATCCAACGCGGCGACGTCGCGATGTACCTGGCCAAGCGCAACGGCGGTGGTCACTCCGTCTACGACGCCGACCAGGACCGGTTCAGCATGCGCCGCCTCGCCCTCATCGGCGACCTGCGTCGGGCCCTGGTGAGCGGCGAACTCGAGCTGCACTACCAGCCCAAGCTCGACCTTCGCAGCCATCGCATCATCGGCGTCGAGTCGCTCGTGCGGTGGCGCCATCCAGAACATGGGCTCATGGGCCCGGATCGGTTCATCACCCTCGCCGAAGTCGCCGGCCTGATCCAGCCCATCACGCTGTGGGTGCTGAACCGGGCCCTGCGGCAGTGCCGGGCATGGATGAACGCGGGGATCGAGCTGGCCGTATCGGTCAACATCTCGGCCCGCGACCTCCACGACGGCGAGCTGCCCGACCGCTTCGCCGAGCGCCTCGAGCGCTGGCACATCCCCGCCGACCGCCTGGTCGTCGAGATCACCGAGCACGAGATCATGCGTGACCGCATCCAGGCGGCGGCCACGCTCGGGCGCCTTGCCCAGATGGGCGTGCGGGTCAGCATCGACGACTTCGGGACCGGCTACTCGTCGCTCGCCGACCTCCGGCAACTGCCCATCGACGAGATCAAGATCGA
>CAZTOV010000121.1:2698-5714 GCA_964615175.1 uncultured Burkholderiales bacterium | reverse complement strand
GCTTCGCGGGGGACGATCTCGACCACGGCGTTGTAGTCGGGCACGTCGGAGGCGGCATCACGCACGCCGCCGGCGATGAGCACGTTGGCCTCGGGCCAGAAGGCCTGCACGTTGCGGGGCCGGATCGGGGCGAGCTTCACCCGCGCGGGCATCTCGCCCGCACCCGAGCGCACGGTCACCGCGTCGCCCTCTCCCAGGCCCAGCGCCGCCGCGTCGCTCTCGTTCATGAAGAGGTCGTCGCGGCCGGCGCCGGTGAGCGGGTCCTTCTCCTTCCACACGAGCGAGTTGAATTGCTTGCCCCTCCGCGTCGACAACAGGTACCGGCCCTCGGGGATATCGAACTCCCGCGGCTCGACCGACACGAAGTGCGCCTTGCCGTCGTCGGTCTCGAAGGTCCATCCGTCGCACAGCCGGGGTCCACCCCACTGCACCTGGTCGCCGCTCTCCGAAAGGGTTTCGATGCCCGCGTACATCGGGATGACGGAGGCGATCTCGTCGCGGATGGCCTGGGTCGAGTCGAAGGCGATGGCGCGCCCCCGTTCGGGGGTGACCCGGCGGGCAACGTCGCAGAAGATCTCCCACTCTGGACGCGCTTCACCGGGTCGGGGTCCGGGGATCTCAGGACTGAAGGCGATCCGCCGCTCGGTCGTGGTCTCGGTGCCGCCGCCCGGCTGCTCGTAGCGCGTCGCCGCCGGCAGCAGGACAACGGTGTCGGCGGGGTCGATCAGCATCTGGGTGGTCACCACGATGTCCTGGTGGATGCGCAGCGGCACCCGTTCCATCGCCTGCCGGACCGCCGGGGGGTCGGGGAGCACGTCGAGGAAGTTGCCCCCGCTCGACCACAGCACATCGAGGTAGCCGCGACCGGCGGCCTCCAACATCTCGGCCGCGGTGAGTCCCGCCTCTCCCCGCACCGGGAAGCCGTAGCGTTCGGACAGCTCGGCGGCCCCGGCATCGGACACCGGCGCGCCCCCGGGGAGCACGGTGGCATACGCCCCCATCTCGGCACCTCCCTGCACACCGGAGTGCCCGCGGATGGGCATGAGCCCGGCGCCCGGTCGGCCGACGTTGCCGCGGGCCAGGGCGAGGTTGACGATGGCCTGCACGTTGTCGGAGCCGAAGGCGTGCTGGGTGATGCCCATCGACCACACGAAGATCGCCGATCGCGAAGCACCGTAGAGGTCGGCGAAACGCTCCATGTCGGCCCGGCTCGCACCGGAGGAGCGCTCGAGGTCCTCGAACGACGCCGTTTCGATGCGGGCCCGCAATTCGTCCCAGCCTTCGGCGTGCTCGGCGACGAAGGCCTCATCGATCAGACTCCGCTCGATCATGACCTTGAGCACGCCGTTGACGAAGGCGACGTCGCCGCCCGTGTGCACCGCGAAGAACTCGTCGGTCATCTTGGTGCCGAACAGCGCGCTCTCGACGTTGCTGGGGACCCAGTAACGGTCCAACCCCGGCTCCCGGTACGGGTTGACCACCGCCACCTTCGTGCCGCCCTTCCGGGCGAGGTAGAGGTACTTCATCGTCACGGGCTGCGCGTTGGCGACGTCGGATCCGAACAGGACGATCAGGTCGGCCTCGAACAGGTCGGTGTAGGAGATCGTGGTGGCACCGGCACCCACCGACCGCTTGAGGATGGCCGTCGACGGTGAATGGCATACGCGCGCCGCGTTGTCGATGTTGTTGGAGCCCATCGCCCGCACGGCCTTCTGCGCCGCGTAATAGACCTCGTTGGTGAGCCCCCGGCTGGTGAGGTAGACGCCGAAGCGATCGGGGCCGGCCTCGCGGATTCGACCCGCGACGAGGTCGAGGGCTTCGTCCCACCCGACGCGCCGGAACCCACGCTCACCCCGGCGGCGGACCATCGGGTATGCGAGGCGGCCGAGGTCCCGCAGTTCGGCCCCGTTCAGCTCACGGAGCGCATCGACGTCGCGGAGCTTCCGGGCCTTGACCGGTCCCATCGTGTTGAGGCGGAGGAGGTTGAGCCGGGTGGTGCACAGGTGCACTCCCTCGATGGTCCAGTCGTGGAAGCCGGCGACGCCGAGGGCACAGCCGTCGCAGACGCCCCGGGCGAGGATGCGCCACGCGTAGATCGGGTGACGCTTGTTCTCCCAGACCGTGCGCAGCATCTCCGCGTAGTGGTTGGGCTTGGTCTCGCCGACCCCGTACGGCTTGAAGCCCACCCACAGGTCGCGCCGGGGACGCCGCGGCCCCTTGAACGCGCCCCGCTCGCGGCGTCGCCGGAGCTTCACCATCAGCCGTCACCTCCTCCGAGGTCGATCCGCTCGGCGTGGCTGTAGACGTTGAAGGTGTCGTCACGTAGGAACCCCACCACGGTCATCCCGAAGCGCCGGGCCGCGTCGACCGCCAGGCTCGACGGCGCCGACACCGCGCACACCACCGGAACGCCTGCCACCGCGCACTTCTGGACGATCTCGAAGCTCACCCGCCCGGACACCATCACCACCGACTCCGACAGGGGCCAGCGACGCGACAGGAAGGCCTCCCCGAGCACCTTGTCGAGGGCGTTGTGCCGACCCACGTCCTCGCGGAGCGATTCGAGCTGTCCGCCGGCGTCGAAGAGACCGGCGGCGTGGAGACCGCCGGTCTGCTCGAAAACCGCCTGCGCTTCGCGGAGCCGGCCCGGCAGGTCGAGCACGGCGTCGCGGGTCACAGTGGGTCCGGGGGCGGCCGGCTCGCAGTGCACCTCGACCTGGTCAAGGGTCGCCTTGCCGCAGATCCCGCACGACGAGGTGGCATAGAAGTTCCGCTGCACCGCTTCGGGGTCCCAGGGGCGGCGGAGGCGGACCGTCACGACGTTGTACTCCTGGACCCCGCCCGGCCCGACGCAGTAGGCCACCGACTCCAGCTCGTCGGGGCTCGCCACCAGACCCTCGGTGGCGAGGAACCCGGCGGCGAGGTCGAAGTCGTCGCCCGGGGTCCGCATCGTCACCGCCAGGGGCGTCGCATCCTGACCCGGGCCCTCGACCCTGATCTCCATCGGCTCCTCGGT
>CAZTOV010000121.1:0-2598 GCA_964615175.1 uncultured Burkholderiales bacterium | reverse complement strand
GCGCAGAGCGGCTGGAGACGCCCGCCCGCCTCCGGGACCACCGAAGTGCCGTCGGGCGCGGGTGTGGAGACGAGTAGTTCGAGAAGGGCGGGGGTCACCTGCGGCATGTCGACGGCGAGCGCGACCACGGGCCCATGGTGACCGAACTCGAGGCGCAGCGCCTGCCAACCGGCCACCAGGCCGGCGAGCGGACCCGAACCCGGCGGCACCTCCCGCACCGAGAACAGGCCGCTGCGCCCCGGCCCCGCCTCGACACACGGATCGCACACCTCGGTCAACGTGGCGGCGGCGTGCTCCGCGAGCGTCGAACCGTCGACCATCACCGAGGCCTTGTCGGTGCCGAGGCGGCGGCTGGCGCCGCCGGTGAGAAGGACGCCCCCCGCCACTACCAGTCGATCTCGAGGGTCTCGCGCATCACACGCCTCCACAGGTCACGCGCTCGTGCTACGCCGCTCACCAGTCGATCTTGAGGGTCTCGCGCATGACCTTCTCGAACTCGGCGTCGTCGAGCTGCGCCCGCGTGTTGAGGGCCATCTCGGCATCGACGCCGGCCGGCATCCGGAGCGGGGTGTCGTCGGATTCGATCGCGTCGGCGATCACCCGGGCGACGACCTCGGGCCCGGGGCGTTGCTCGCCGGCGAGGGCGTTGCGGTCGGCGCCCTCCACCTGCTCTCGCAGGCCCAGGTAGGGCGAGCCGTCCATGTCGGCCCAGGTGCTGTTGTCGCCGAAGCGGGTGGCGATGTAGCCGGGCTCGACGACCACGGTGCGGATCCCGAAACGGCGGGTCTCGTAGTGCAGGACCTCGGAGATCGCCTCGACGGAGAACTTCGAGGCCGAGTAGTAGCCGGAGAGCGGCAGGCCGATCCGTCCCGCGCCCGAGGAGACGTTGACCACCACACCGCTCCCCCGTTCCCGCATCCGCGGGACGACGGCCTGGAGCATGCGGATGACGCCGAACACGTTGGTGGCGAACAGCGCCTCGACGTCCTCGATCGGCGTGGTCTCGATCGGGCCCCGCAAACCGATGCCGGCGTTGTTCACCAGTACGTCGATGTCGCCCGCGGCATCGACCGCCGCCGCGACCGACTCGTCGTCGGTGACGTCGAGGGCCAGCCGCTCCGTCACGTCGAGATCGTCGAGGGTCTCCGGCTTGCGCGCCGTCGCCACCACTTCGTGGCCACGCGTGGTCAGCTCGACCGCCGTCGCCCGTCCGATGCCGCTCGAGCAGCCCGTGATCAGAACTCGTGCCATGTTCCTCCCCGCCGACATCTCGTCGGCTCCGACAACATCAGGGGTCCCCGTCGGGGCCTCCGGCTCCGACGGGGGTTGTGGTGGGGCCCCTGCCCCACCAGCGGCCGTCCGAACAGCTCGGCGTCCCGCGGCCATACTGCGTCACCCGTGAGCCTACGCATAGGCTCCCGGCCATGTCTCCCGTGACCACGCCCCTGCAGTTGGCCGAGCGCGCGTTGCTCGAGGAGCGTCGCGACCTCACCAAGGACGAAGTCCTCGATGTCGCGAACCTGCCGCTCGACGACCTACCCGATCTGATCGCGCTCGCCCACCGGGTGC
This sequence comes from uncultured Burkholderiales bacterium, assembly GCA_964615175.1. GTDB lineage: Bacteria > Actinomycetota > Acidimicrobiia > IMCC26256 > JACPCJ01 > CAZTOV01. Next base: position 1,029 of record CAZTOV010000121.1, on the reverse strand, counting down.
GCCTCGCCTACCAGGGCCCGGCGGTCGAGCTGGAGAGCCTGATCAACGCCAAGTCGGGGGCGTGCGCGGAGGACTGTGCCTTCTGCTCGCAGTCGGCCCACTTCGAGACCGACGTCGAGGTGTTCCCCTTCCTCGACCTCGACGAGATCCTCGCCGCCGCCCGCGAGACCAAGGAGGCGGGGGCGACCCAGTTCTGCATCGTGGTGGCGGTGCGGGGCCCGTCGGAGCGACTCCTCGACCGGGTGATCGAGGCCGTCGACGCCGTCCACGACGAAACCGGCCTCGAGGTGGCATGCTCACTCGGGCTGCTCACCCCCGAGCAGGCGCAACGCCTCGCCGAACACGGCGTGCGCCGCTACAACCACAACCTCGAAGCGCCGCGCGAGGTCTTCCCCCGCATCTGCACCACCCACACGTACGACGACCGCGTCGAGACGGCCCTCGTCGCCAAGAACGTGGGGATGGAGCTGTGCTGCGGCGGGATCATGGGCATGGGCGAGACGCTCGAGCAGCGGGTCGACTTCGCCTTCGAGCTGGCCGAGCTGGACCCGTGCGAAGTGCCGGTCAACTTCCTCAACCCCCGCCCGGGCACCCCACTGGCCGACGTACCGGTGCTCACCGGCCGCGAGGCGCTCCAGGCCATCGCCCTCTTCCGCCTCGTGATGCCCTCGGCGTGGATCCGCCTCGCCGGCGGCCGCGAGCTGGTGCTGGGCGAGCTGCAGTCGATGGGGCTCTACGCCGGTGCCAACGCCCTCATCATCGGCAACTACCTCACGACGCTCGGGCGATCCGCCGAGGACGACGTGGCGCTGCTCGAGTCGCTCGGCATGCCGGTCGCCGACGGGCCGGGCGAGGGTCGCTACGTGGTCGGCGCCGACGGCGTGCACGCCCTGCCGGCGAAGGCACCGGCGGGTTCGAGCGACGGCAAGACGCGTATCCCCCTCCAGGTCGACTAGCCGTGACCGAGCGCTCGGCCCGCACCGAACGACTCGCCGCGCTCGACCAGGCCCACGTCTGGCACCCGTTCAC
>CAZTOV010000120.1:0-5720 GCA_964615175.1 uncultured Burkholderiales bacterium | reverse complement strand
ATGGTCACCGCCTACGACGCGCCGACGGCGCGGGTGGCCGACGACGCGGGGGTCGACATGATCCTCGTCGGCGACTCCGTCGCCATGGTCGTGCTCGGTTACGACGACACCCTCCAGGTGAGCGTCGACGACATGGCCCACCACGTCGCCGCCGTGCACCGGGGCATCGCCTCCAACGGCGCCGACCGGGAGGATCCCGCCCCGCTCGTCATCGGCGACCTCCCGTGGATGAGCTACCACGTGTTGAGGGAGGAGACAGTCCGCAACGCCGCCGCCCTCGTCCGGGCCGGCGCCACCGCGGTGAAGCTCGAAGGCGGGGCCAAGCGCCTCGGGGCCGTCGAGGCCATCCTCGACGCCGAGATGCCGGTGATGGGCCACCTCGGGCTCACCCCCCAGTCGGTGCACGCCCTCGGCGGCTACCGGGTGCAGGGCAAGGCCCTCGACGCCGCCCGCGCCCTGGTCGACGACGCCGTCGCCCTCGCCGAGGCCGGCTGCTTCTCGATCGTGCTCGAGGCGGTGCCCGACGAAGTCGCCCGGATGGCCACCGAGGCCGTCGACGTGCCGACCATCGGTATCGGGGCCGGTGCCCACTGCGACGGCCAGGTGCTGGTGTGGCACGACCTCACCGGTTTCGAGGACCGCATCCAGCCCAAGTTCGTGCGCCGCTACGCCGAGCTCAAGGCCGACGCCACCGAGGCCGTGCAGGCCTTCGCCGACGACGTGCGCTCGGGCCGGTTCCCCTCGGCCGAGGAGTCCTACGGCACCACCCGCGAACTCGGCGAGAGCCTGGGCCTGTACGGCACCCAAACGGCGTAGTTCTGTGTGAGCAGCGGGACCGGATCGGGCGAAGCCCCCGGATGCGAGACGCCGTCAGATGCTCACGCTCTCCAGCATGCGGTTGCAAGGTCGTTGACCAGCGTCGGCGTGAGCATCTGACGGTGTGGAGCCGCGGGCCCGATGCTCACACTCGGTAGTGGTCCCAGACCGCTGGCCCCGTTCGGGACTCCCGCGGATACCCTTCCGGCGTGCTTCCGCAGCCTGAAGACCCGTCCGACGCGTCGGCCAGCGGCGGTGACCTGGTGCTCGGCTTCCTCCGCACGGCGTGGCCCTGGCTCCTCGCCGGGGCCGCGGCGATCGGCGTCGTGGCCTTCTTCCTGTGGGGCGCCAATCGCCCCGAAGACCCTCGGCTCCCCGAAACACCCGCGGGGGACGTCACTGCGGGCACGCCTGCCGACGGCCTCGACTTCGCCGAGGTCGAGCGCACGGTCGGCGACGAGTGCCTGTGCGTGCTCGTGGCCGACACGTCCGCGGAACGGGCGTCGGGGCTACGCCACCGGGAGTCGGAGCTCGACCGGGTCGACGGCATGCTCTTCGTCCACGACGAGCCCCAGACCGGGACGACCGGCTTCTTCACCATGGCCGGGGTCGTGGCACCGCTCGACGTCGCCTTCTACGACGCCGGGGGCGAGCGGATCGGCGGGCACTCCATGACCCCGTGCGAAGGTGCGGTCACCGGCTGCGAGCAGTACCCGGCCCCCGACGGCTGGCAGTTCGCCCTCGAGACCGCCCCCGGCGAGCTACCCGACGGCCCCCTCGGCGACCTCTGCGGCGAATCTGCCGGCTGAGCCGGCCCGACGACCCGAACCGGCAAGCGAAGCGAGCCCCCGAAGCACTTCGCATCCGGCCGACCACAGCACGATCGTGACGACCACGCTGCGAGAGAGGCTGGCTGTCGGCGGGGCCTGAGTTCGTCGTGTTCGGCTGACGGTGTGCCTCCCTGCCGGTACGATGACGGCATGGGCCGACGCTTGGCGGTGGACCTCGATGAGCAGCTCTCGGACGCGCTTCGTCGGGCCGCGGTTGAAGACAAGACCACCGAGGAACAGGTGGTCGCGGACGCGCTCCGTCGCTACTTCGGGCTTCGAGGTCTCGCGGTTCTCGACGAGATCGCCGAGCGTCAGACCGACCGTCCGCCGAGCGACGACGAGGCGATTGCACTCGCGGTCGACGAGCTACGAGCGTTCAGGACCGAGCAGCAGCAGGCACGGGGCGCGTAGCTTCAACCGTCGGTGCGCGTCGTCCTCGATCCCAACGTCCTCGTCTCCGCGGCCATTGCCCCAGGTGGGGTGACCGGTCGCCTGGTGCGGGCTGCGCTCGCAGGACGCTTCACCATCGTCGTGTGAATCGTCCTGGGTTCCGCGGAGACTCGATGACTTGGAGACCTCCGACGTCGGTACCTGTGCCCCCCGCCTTGAGGGGTCGGGCAGGTTCGGATCGATCAACGGACGGATCGGTCCGAGGTCGGCGCGGAGCCCTACACTTGAGGGCATGGTCATGACCGTCCATCTGCCCGATGACCTCGCCGCCCGCTTGGCGGCCGAGGCCGAGCGACGCGGGGTCACCCCCGACGAGTTGGTTGCAGATGTGCTGGCCGAGCACGTCCCTGCTCGGCGTCGGCTGGGCTTTGCCAGCCTGGGCCGCTCGAACGGTGACCGGAGGGCGACCGAGGACGAGGACATGCTGGCGGAAGGGTTCGGCCGCTGAGCCTCGTCGTCGACACCAACGTCATCCTGGCTGCCGCCGACGACGCCGACCCGGACCACGATCGCTGCCTGGCTGTCCTCGAAAGCCACCCTGGTCCGCTTGTCACCACCGTGCTCGTGGTCGCCGAAGCCGGCTGGCTCATCGACCGTCAACTCGGCCCCGCTGCCGAGGCCCGCTTCTACCGAAGCCTCGTTGCCGGCGACCTCATGATCGAGGAGATCACGGCTCTCGACTGGGAGCGCATTGCCGATCTCGTCGCGACTTAGTGCTCGCCCGCAGAAGTAGCGATCATGTGGATCACCGAGGCATGGGCGTCGTCTCGCAAGGACGCAGCTCGAAGGCGCAGCCACAAGCTGCGTCGAGAGCGAGGACGCAGCGAGCGGCGTCCAGGGCCGGTGAGACACGAGCGGTACTTCTGCGGGCGAGCACTAGGCCGACCAACGGTTCGGCGGAGTCGACGCCAGCCTCGTGGCGCTCGCCGAACGCCTCGATGTGACCACCATCGCCACGCTCGACCACCGCGACTTCCGGGTGGTCCGCCCCGCCCACACGGACGCCTTCGAGCTGATCCCCTGACGCCCGGGGCCGACCCCGCCCCCTTGGGAGGCTTGTCGCCCGGTGGCTTCGCCGCCGGCACGGCCTCATTTCCATCGCGCGACGCGACGAGCTGTCCGAGCCGCGCCCGGTCCGTCGTTGGCCGAATCTGCCGGCTGATCGCACCGCTTCCGCATGAGTGTCATACCCCACCGGTAGGGTCGATTCCGGTACGCGTCAGACGGCGCTCTTCGACCGGCATTGGAGTGGGGGTGCGGGCATTGGTAGCCTGCGTGAGTTCACCGGCGCCGACGGTTCGGCCACGACAGCGCAAGCGGGTCGAGCCGGCGTCACGCACCGGCACCCGCCGGTGGGTGAAAAGCGACGGGCGCCCCCGTCCTGCCCCGAGATCCGGGGCCCGCGGTCAACGCCGCGGTCCAGAGGAGGTGAGGTCGATGCGACCCTACGAGGTCGTCATCATCTTCGACGCGGACCTTGATGAGGAGACGATCCGGTCCGTCACCGACCGCTCGGTCGAACAGATCACGAGCGGCGGCGGCGAGCCCGGCCGTGTCGAGCACTGGGGTAAGCGACGTTTCGCCTACGAGATGAAGCGCCGCACCGAGGGTTACTACGTGGTCGTCGAGGCCATGTGCGAGCCCGAGACCATGCAGCAGCTCGACCGCGTGCTCTCCCTTGCCGATGAAGTGCTCCGCCACCGCGTGGTGCAGGTTCCCGAGTCCGTCTACGGGAAGCGCGCATCGCAGACGGCGACGGCGGAATCCTAGGGAGGTACTCGCATGGCGAACGACAACACCGTCACGGTCGTGGGCAATCTGACCCGCGACCCCGAGCTGCGGTTCACGCCCACGGGGGTGGCCAAGGCCACGCTCGGCGTGGCCGTCAACCGCCGGTGGATGAACCGGCAGACCAACGAATGGGAAGAGGCCACCTCGTTCTTCAACGTGGTGTGCTGGCGTGAGATGGCCGAGAACGTCGGCGAATCCCTGGTGCGGGGTCAGCGGGTCGTGATCACCGGCCGCCTCGAGCAGCGCTCGTGGGAGACCGACGAGGGCGACAAGCGCAGCATCGTCGAGATCGTCGCCAACGAGATCGGCCCCAGCCTCCGGTGGGCGACCGCCGAGGTGCACAAGACCGACCGTCGTTCGGGAAGTTCCGACGCACCGAGCGGGGGCGGTTCCGCCCCGGCGACCGCCGGTGTCGGTTCGGCCTCGGGCGACGACAGCAGCGACAGCGGAGAAGAGCCCTTCTAGGAGGGCTCTTCTCCCACTTCCCCGGAGGAGAACGTGGCGAAGAGCAGGTCCAAGAACCGCAGCAGCAGCCGGAGGCCGTCGCAGCGACCCGTCAAGAAGCGGGTGTGCGTCTTCTGCTCCGAGAACATCGACTGGGTCGACTACAAGGACGCGGAGATGCTCCGTCGGTTCATCTCCGACCGGGCCAAGATCCGCGCCCGGCGGGTCAGCGGCAACTGCCGGCTCCACCAGGCCGAGGTGGCCCGGGCCGTCAAGCTCGCCCGCGAGCTGGCCCTCCTGCCCTACGCCCAGCGGCAGGTGACGGTCCGCAGCAAGAAGCGCGGCGGCCGCGACAGCGGACCCCGGGCTTCGGGCCCGCCGCCGGCGCCGTCGGCACCGCCGCCGCCGCCCAAGGCCGGCGGCCCCGACGACGAAGGCGGGGGCGAGGGCTCCGAAAGCACCGACACGGGTACCGGCTCCGACACGGACACCGCTTCGGCGGAGTCGACCGAACCCTCGACTCCCGAGTCGACCGAACCCTCGACTCCCGAGTCGGGCGGGTCCGACGGCGAGGCATCCGGTGACGCGGCCTCCGCCGCCGGCGACGAGGAGGCCTCGTCGTGAAGATCGTGCTGCGTGACGACATCGACAACGTCGGCCGTAAGGGTGACCTCATCGAGGTGGCCGACGGGTACGCGCGGAACTACCTGGTGCCTCGAGGCCTGGCCATCGTCGCCACCAAGGGAACGATCAAGCAGGCCCAGGCCATGCAGCGCGCCCGCGAAGTCCGGGAGGCGCGTGAGCGGGAGGCCGCCGAGGCGGTCGCGGGTCGCCTGCGCGACCAGACCGTGCGCATCCAGGCCCGGGTCGGCGAAGCCGGCAAGCTCTTCGGGTCGGTGACCGCCACCGATGTCGCCGAGGCGGTCGTCGAGCAGCTCGAGGTCGACCTCGACCGCAAGAAGCTCGCGCTCCCCGAGCCGATCCGGGAGGTCGGCATGCACGACGTATCGCTCAAGCTCCACCCCGAGGTCGAGGCCTCGTTCCACGTGGTGGTGCTCGAGAAGAAGTAGCCCGGCGCGGAAACACGAACCACCGAGAGGCCGTCGGGCGTCGCCCCGGCGGCCTCTTCGCGTCCGGGGTTCGCGTCGCGAGCGCGGTCGTCCTGTGGACATCGTCGGGAGCGGGTGTGGACAGGCCACACCGGCCGGGCGCCCGCTGTGAGCCCGGGTTCCGGCGTGAGTGTCACACGCTTGTGATTTCCTCGAGGCATGGATGACGCTCTCGTATCTCCCGCCATCCACAGCCCGACCGGTCTTTCCACAGGGATGCCCACAGGGAATGGGGGTTCGTCCCCGTGGAAATCCCCAGAAATACCGAGGTTGTCCTCTT
>CAZTOV010000119.1:3342-5744 GCA_964615175.1 uncultured Burkholderiales bacterium | reverse complement strand
GACGGCGCATACCAGAGCGGCTCGCTCACCTTCACCGAGCCGGGAACGAGCTGGTTGGTCGACAACAAGACGATCACCCTCGTCGGCACGCGCGCCGCCGGCACGGTCGTCGGGAACGCGCTGACCGCCGAGGGCCCGAAGGAACCGGTCGAGGTGTCAGCGGTGTTCACCTGCAACGAGGACGCCATCGCCTTGGACGAGGTGGCCGACCTGGTGGACACTGAGACCGAGAACGACACGTAGGGAAGGAAGAACTCATGCAGCTCGGACTCGCTTTGGGGTACTGGGGTTCAGGACCGGCGGAGTTCATGCCGGTGGTCGAGGAGGCCGAGCAGCTCGGTTACGAGTCGGTGTGGACCGCCGAGGCCTACGGGTCCGACGCCGTGGTGCCGCTGGCCTGGATCGCCGCCCGCACCGAGACGATCAACGTGGGGACGGCGATCATGCAGATGCCGGGCCGGACGCCCGCGAACACCGCCATGACCGTCGCCACCCTCGACATGCTCTCCGGCGGCCGGGCCAAGCTGGGTCTCGGCTTGTCGGGTCCCCAGGTGGTCGAAGGCTGGCACGGCGTCCCCTACGGCAAGCCCCTCGGCAAGACCCGTGAGTACGTGGAGATCGTGCGGGAGATCCTCGAGCGCGAGAAGCCGCTCGAGCACCAGGGTGAGCACTACCAGATCCCCTACGACGGGCCCGACGCCACCGGGCTGGGCAAGCCGTTGAAGCTCATCACCCACCCCCTGCGGGCCGACGTGCCGATCTACCTGGCCGCCATCGGCCCCAAGAACGTGCGGCTCACCGCCGAGATCGCCGACGGCTGGTTGCCGATCTTCTTCGCGCCCGAGCGTTTCGACATCTGGGCACCCGTCCTCCAGGAGGGTTTCGACAAGGCCGGCGGCGGAAAGAGCCTCGACGCCTTCGACGTGGCCGCGAACTGCCCCGTGATCCTCGGCGACGATGTCGAGGCCTGCCGCCAATTCGTGAAGCCGATGCTGGCCCTCTACGTGGGGGGTATGGGCGCGAGGGGGAAGAACTTCTACTTCGACCTCGCCTGCCGCTACGGGTACGAGGCCGCGGCGGTGGAGATCCAGGACCTCTACCTCGACGGTAAGAAGCAGGAAGCCGCCGCCAAGGTCCCCGACGAGTTCGTCGACGACATCGCCCTCGTCGGACCCGAGGAGCGGATCGCCGAGCACGTCGAGAAGTGGAAGACCTCCGACGTCGGTACGATGATCGTCGGCGCGGGCCAACCCGAGGCGGTGCGCCTCATGGCCGAACTCGTCTTGTGAGCCGGCTCAGGCACAGATCCTGACTTCTGGACGGGATCGGTCGAGTCGCGGCTTGAGGTCACCGGGCCACTGTTGAACACTGAGGGAAGTCGGAACGCCCACGGGTCCCCGGCGGTTCTTCCTTCCACGACCTCTCCACGATGACTCGACGATGACATGAGGCTGATCACCGATCGCGGGCGAGAACGTCTCCGGGCGTACCGGCGCCGCCGGGCCGACGATCGCGCCTGGTCGAGCACCGGGGTGTCGACGTACCGGCCCCCGGCGCGCCGCATCACGGTGGCACCTCTCCCCGACCGCAGACTCCGGCTCCGCCGGCGCCGACGCAGCAACCTCTCGCCCGAGGGCCGGATCTTCCTCATCGTCGTGGTGCTCGTGGTGGGAGCGGCGATCTTCTGGGGGTGGCGCGCCACCCGGGTCGACGCCAACCTGACGGGGATCGACAACGGCGCCGTCATCACCCCCGCCGAAGCGGAGGGACTCTCGTTCGTCGTCGAGGTGTCGCCCGGCGACCGACTCGGTGAGGCGGAACTGACGTTCAACGGCGACGACGTGCTCGACGACGCCGCGGTGGAGGGCGACACCATCTCGTGGACCCCTGAGGCTCTGCCCGAGGGTGAGTACGAGCTGCACCTGAGCGTGCCGCGACCGGTCCTCCCTGCCTCGGGACACACCTGGAAGTTCGTCATCGACGGCACGCCGCCCCGGATCGCGGCTCCCCCCTATCTCCCGCCCCACGAGATGGACCAGCCCGTCGAGATCAGCGGCCGCGTCGAAGGGGCCGACGAGCTGGTCGTCAACGGTGAGCCCCACGACATCGGCGTCGACGGCAGCTTCCGGCTGAATTTCGACGCGCCGCCCCCCGGGCCCACCGAGCTGCTCGCCCGGGACGCGGCGGGCAACGAACGCCGCGCTGCCGTGTACGTGCCGCTCGAATATCCCAACGACATCCACGGCGTCCACGTGACCGCGGTGGCGTGGGACACTCCGTCACTCCGAAAGGGGGTCATGGAGCTGATCGACGCCGGGCTGGTCAACACCGTGGTCCTCAGTCTCAAGGACGAGGGCGGCATCGTCGGGCACAGCAGCGACGTCCCACTGGCGAATCGGGTC
>CAZTOV010000119.1:0-3242 GCA_964615175.1 uncultured Burkholderiales bacterium | reverse complement strand
TGGCGAATCGGGTCGGCGCCAGCAAGGACCTCTACGATCTCGAGCAGGTCGTCGATTTCCTCCACGCCGAGGGCGTCCGCGTCACCGGGCGGATCGTCGCCTTCCGCGACCCGATCTTCGCCTCCGCCGCGTGGGAGGAGGGCGCTCGCGACATGGTGATCCAGACTCCCGACGGCAACCGGTACGGCCTCTACGACGGTGGCTTCACCAACTTCGCCCACCCGACCGTGCGGCAATACAACATCGACCTCGCCGTCGAGGCCGTCGAGGCGGGTGTCGACGACATCCTGTGGGACTACGTGCGCCGGCCCGACGGCCTCATCGAGGAGATGCGCTTCCCGGGCCTCGAGGGTGAGCCGGAAGAGTCGATCACGTCGTTCCTCGCGAGCAGTCACGAACGCGTCCGGGAACTGGGGGCTGTCCAGGGCGCCTCGGTGTTCGGGATCGCCGCCACCCGCCCCGAGCAGATCGGCCAGAACATCCTCGACATGGCCGGCAACACCGACTACATCGCACCCATGCTCTACCCGTCGCACTGGAACGTCGGCGAGTACGGCCTCGAGGACCCTGAGAAGGAACCGTACGAGATCATCAGACGTTCGATGCGGGACTTCAAGCAGGCGGTGACGCGCACGGGACGGCCGCTGGTTCCCTGGCTCCAGCACTTCACGCTCAACGTGACCTACGAGGTCGACGACATCATCGCCCAGCGCGAGGCAGCCGCGGAGATGGGTTACGAGGGGTGGCTGATGTGGGACCCGGCGGTCACCTACAACGCCGACGCCCTCCGGTAGCCGCGAGCCGGTCGTGAAGGTCGCCCGCTACGAGCACGCCGGTGCCGTCGGCACCGGCATCGTCGACGGCGACACGCTCCGTCCGGTCGCGGGCGACGTGTCGGCCGTGCTCATCGGCGACACCGAACCGACCGGCGAGGCAATCGGGCTCGACGCGGTGCGCCTCCTGGCCCCGGTCGCCCGACCACCGAAGTTCCTCGCCATCGGGATGAACTACGCCGACCACATCGCCGAGCTGGGTCGTGAGGCCCCCGACTTCCCGGTGTTCTTCAACAAGCAGTCGACCTGCGTCGTCGGGCCGGGCGACGCCATCGAGGTGCCGCGTGTCTCGGAGATGGTCGACTACGAAGGCGAGCTGGGCATCGTGATCGGCCGTCGCTGCCGTCACGTGAGCGCCGGCGATGCTCGGGAGGTGGTCGCCGGCTTCACCGTGGTCAACGACGTGAGCGTGCGTGACTGGCAGCTCCGCGCCCCGACCATGACGCTGGGCAAGAGCTTCGACACCCACGGCCCGCTCGGACCGTGGGTGGTCTCCCCCGACGAAGTCGGTGATCCACACACGCTCAGGCTCCGGACGTGGGTGAACGACGACCTGCTCCAGGACGCGTCGACGGCCGAGATGATCTACGACTGCTGGGCCCAGATCGAGGTCCTGAGCACGGTGTGCACGCTCGAGCCGGGCGACGTGATCGCCACCGGGACACCGGCGGGGGTGGGCCTCGCCCGCCAACCACCCCGCTGGTTGCGACCCGGCGACGCGGTGCGCATCGAGATCGAGAACGTCGGGGTGCTCGAGAACACCGTCGTGGCCGAACCCGCTGTTTGACCCGCGGTTTGGCCCGCTGTTTGACACTTGTGCGGGCGGTCGGGGAGCATGACGGTCGTGGACGATACGACCGTCTCGATTCCGACCAGGATGCTCGTGCTGGGGATGGCACGCGAGGACGGGACCATCCACGCCGACGAGCTGTACGAGGTCGCCGAGGCCTGCGGGCAGAGCGCCGAGCAGATCCGGTCGTGCCTGCGCCGGCTGGTGTCCGACGGCGACTACGAACGCCAGGGCACCGGCCGGGACGCCGTCTACAGGCCTCGAGGTGACGGGACGTCGTTCCTCAGCACCCCGTTCGAGCGCACCCGGCGGGCGTACGCCCAGGACGCCCGCGGCCGGGGGTGGGACCGCTATTGGAGACTGGTGGCGTTCGCCATCCCGGAAGACCGGCGCTCCGTCCGCGACGCCTTCCGCCAGACCCTGGTGTCTCTCGGCGGGGCCTCGGTGCAGGGCGGCCTGTACGTGTCGCCCCACCCCTGGCACGCCGAGGTGCGCAGCGAGGCCGAGCGACTCGAGATCTCCGACCTCGTCACCCTCGCCGCCACCGACGACCTCGCCGTCGGCGAGGTGACCCACCCCACCGAGATCGCCGCCCGGCTATGGCCGGTCGACGAGCTAGCGCATCGCTACCGGGAGTTGATCGACACCTTCTCTCCCGTCGTCGGTCGCCTCGAGGAGATGCGCGGACGCCAGGAGCGCCTCTCCGACACCGTGTTCCTCCCCGGTGCGCTCTCTCTCACGGTCGCGTTCGTCGAGGTCTTCGACCAAGACCCCCTCCTCCCGCCCGAGTTGCTCCCCCACCCCTGGCCCGGCCGGGAGGCCCGCGAACTGGCGCGCGACGCCCGCCGCCTCGCCATCGCCCAGCGCGAGCAACCGGCCCGCCCGGGACTGTTCCGGTTCTTCGACCAGGCCCTCGAGGGCGTGGGCTGAACCGGGGGCCCGGCGCACATGAAGTTCGGGATCTTCTACGAGCACCAGCTGCCCCGGCCCTGGAGCGACGGCGCCGAGCACCGGCTGTTCAAGAACGCGCTCGAACAGGTCGAGCTCGCCGACCGCCTCGGCATCGACTACGTGTGGGAGGTCGAGCACCACTTCCTCGAGGAGTACTCGCATTCCAGCGCTCCCGAGGTGTTCCTCGCCGCCGCCAGCCAGCGCACCGAGCGCATCCGGCTCGGCCACGGGATCGTGCAGCTCCCGCGAGCGTTCAACCATCCCGCCCGGGTGGCCGAACGGATCGCCACCCTCGACCTGGTCTCCGACGGCCGAGTCGAGTTCGGCACGGGCGAAAGCTCGAGCGAGGCCGAACTGGGTGGCTTCGACATCGAGCGGACCGAGAAGCGAGCGATGTGGGAGGAATCCCTCGACGCCGTCACCCGCATGTTCGTGGAAGAGCCCTTTGCCGGCTACGACGGCGAGTACCTGTCGATGCCACCCCGCAACGTGATCCCGAAGCCGCTCCAACGCCCCCATCCGCCGCTGTGGGTGGCGTGCTCACGTCGCGAGACGATCCACCTCGCCGCCGAACGAGGGATCGGGGCGCTCAGTTTCGCGTTCATCAACCCCGAAGAGGCGAAGGCGTGGGTCGACGACTACTACACGACCCTGGCATCCGAGGCGTG
>CAZTOV010000118.1:0-5755 GCA_964615175.1 uncultured Burkholderiales bacterium | reverse complement strand
TGAAGTAGGCGGTCTCGGCGACGGTGAGGGCCACGTTCACCGACTGCTCGACGAGGATGATCGTGGTGCCCCGTTCGTGGATCGCCTTCACGATCTCGAGCAACCGCTCGACGATCACCGGAGCGAGGCCCAGGGACAACTCGTCGATCATGAGCAGCTTGGGCTGGGCGATGAACGCCATCCCCAACGTCAGCATCTGCTGCTGGCCGCCCGACAGGTTGCCCGCCGGATCGGCCATCCGCTCGCTCAGTTCGGGGAAGTACTCGAGGACCCGTTCGGTGGCGTCGGCGACGTGAGCCGGGTCACGGCGGTAGAGCCACCCGGCCACCCGGAGGTTCTCCGCCACGCTGAGGTCGGGGAACACGCCCTTGCCGCCCGGCACCTGGATGATGCCGCGGCCCACGATCTCGTCGGGCGGTGTGAACGTGGAGTCGCGCCCGTCAAAGATGATGGCGCCGCCGGTGGGGTCGACGACGCCCGAGATCGCCTTCAGCAAGGTCGACTTGCCGGCCCCGTTGGTGCCGAGGAGCGCCACCAGGTCGCCCTCGTCGACCTCGAAGTTGACACCGAAGAGCACCTGCACCCCGTCGTAACCGACGTCGAGGTCCTTGACCAGCAACTGCTTGACCTCGCCGCGGCGCCGGGCGGCGAGCACCTCGGACTGGGCAACCGTGGACGCCTGCACCTTGGCAACGTCGTCCTTCATGAACCGACCCGCCGAAGCGAGGATCCAGGACCCGATGAGGATGGTGGGAACGACGAGCATGAGCGCCGGTCGGATGCCCCAGGCGTCGGAGACGCCGCCGATGACCGGGAGGAGGAAGACGCCCGGGATGAGGAACATCAGGCCGGCGCCGAACCCGAGTGAACGGGCGCGGGGCGGGATGACCAACGAGGCGGAGGCGAAGAGCACCGGGGCGAGCAGGCCCACCGAGGCCGAGAACAGCACGTTGCCGACCACCGCGACGGGGAGGTTGGGTGCCAGGGCGAACAGCGTGAACGTGCCGCTGGCCACGACCCCGTTGATGGCGGTCACCTTGAGCCCGAGACCCGGGTCGCGCTGCATCAGACGGGCGGCGATCGGGATGCCGACGAGGATGCCGAGGAACTGGGCGGTCTCGGTGCCGGCTCCGAGGACGCCGCGCTGGGCCTCGTTCAGGCCGAACACGTCCTCGTAGTAGAGGGAGTAGAGCGACAGCAGAGCGATGACGGGCAGGCCGAAGAACGTGAACGACATCCAGATGCGGCGCAGCACCTTGACCTGCCAGAGGATGCGCCAGCCCTCGCCCCACGACGGCGGCTCCTCCTCGGTGTTCACCGCCTCGTCGTCAGCACCCCCCTCCTGACGCTCGAAGTAACCGCGGACCGGCTCGCGCAGCCGGAACGCGAGCACGACGAGGATGAGCGTGGGGACGGCGAGGACGAAGAACGGCGCCCGCCACCCGAGATAGAAGGCGATCACGCCGCCGAGGAGCGCGCCCAGCGGCTGGCCGAGGCTGTTGGCGGCGCGATGCACCCCGTAGACGCCCGGTCTCGCCGCGGGCGAGTAGTAGTCGGCGAGCAGCGAACCGTGGGTGGGTTCGTTCACCCCCCGCCCGATGGCCTGGCCCACGCGGGCGATCACGAGGACCGCCACCGCCGGAGCGAGGCCGGTGAGGACGGCGAAGCCGGCCCAGGTCACCGCTCCCCCGCCGGCGATCTTCAGCCGGGGCAGGCGGTCGGCCCAGTAGCCGACGACCACCGTGAGCAGCAGCACGAAGATGGCCGCGATGCCGACGATTGAGAGGATCCCCTGGTCGTCGAGGCCGAAGTGGTCGCGGATCTCGGGGGTGAGGATGAAGAACGCGGAGCGGTCCAGCTCGTCGGCGAGGTTGAGGCCGAAGAGGACGAGCAAGGGGTAGATGGCCTCGCCCTGGGTGATGTTCGACGGGCGCCAGGCGTCGACGAACTCGCGTATCCGGCTCATGACGCGCCGACCTCGGTCTTCGCCTTCGACCGCCGAGAACGTCGAGCGCCACCGTTGCCGCCACCGGCCTCAGGCTCGGGAGGCGCGGCTTCGGCCGCGTCGACCACGGGTTCGTCGCCCGCCGTCCCGGCGTCGCGGGCGTCGGCGACCAGACTCGGCACGAGGATCCCCCGGCGTTCGGCGACCCGACGGAGGAGGTCGTCGCGGAGCTGGTAGAGCGCGCCCGAGAGGCCTCCCTTGAAGAGGAGGAGCACCAGGATGAGGCCGAGGCCGCTCCCGAGGAGCGGCGCCACGAAGGCCAGCTCGCTCGGGAGCCAGCCGGGAAGGAACCACTCGAGACCCCGGATGTAGGCGGCGCCGATGATGGCGCCGGGCACCGAGCCCAGCCCCCCGATGACCACCATGGTGAACGCCTTGAGACTCTCCTCGGGGAGGAAGGGGTTGACGCCCAGCGAGCGCTGGAGGTGCACGAACAGGCCGCCGGCGAAGGCGGCGAAGAAGCCCGAGAAGGCAAAGGCGGTCAGCTTGACCCGGGTGGCGTTGATGCCGAACGCCTCGGCCGCCCGTTCGTTCTCGCGGAGGCTGATCAGCGCCCGGCCGGTGCGGCTCCGCCGGATACCTCGCACGGCGAAGATGACGAGCACCAGGCAGGCCAGGGTGAGGTAGTAGAAGCGGGGTTCGCTGGCCACCGAGATGCGTCCGAGGAGCGGCGGCCGCTCGACGAGACCGACGGGGAGCACGTCGCCGAAGTAACGCTGGCCGAGGAAGTAGTCGGACGTGGCGAGGGCGAAGGCGAGGGTGGTGACGGCGAGGAACATCCCCCGGACCCTCAATGCGGGGAGTCCGATGAGCACGGCCACGACGGCGCCGAAGAGCCCGCCGAGCAGGAGGGCGATCGAGAGGTCGACGCTGTCGAAGATCCACAGGCCTCGCTGGGTGATGCCGCCGGCGACGGCGGCGCCGAGCCCCAGGAAGGCGACGTGCCCCAGGCTCACCTCGCCCGCCCATCCGGTGAGCACCACGAGGGAGATGCCGACGATGGCGAAGGTCATCATCGCCGCCAGGCGGATGGTGTCGCCGTTGCTCATGAACAGGGGGGCGGTGAGCACGAAGGCGCCGAGGGCGGCGGCCAGCCCCCACTTCGTGAAACGCACTTCGGGGAGCCGGGCCAGCTCGGTCGGGATGGGGCGGTGTTCCTGCACCGCCCGCCAGGTCGACGTCTGGTTCGCCTCGAGGCGACTCGCCGACCGCCGCTGGACGAGGAGTGCTCCGAGGATGATCACGAACAGCACCGGGGCGACGAACTGCGACTCACCGGTGCTCGAGAACACGGCGACGTCGACCATGCCGATGCCGAGCGCGGCGATGACGACCCAGCTGAAGCGCTCGAATCGACCGATCACCGCGGCCGCGAGGGCGGGCAGGAGGATGCTCGGTCCGAGGAGGCGGCCGATGGGGAGGCCGATGATGCCGGCGCGCAGGAGCATCGAGAGCGTGGCGAGGAAGGCGGCCATCATCCAGACCGTGGTCTGCATGCGCTTGACCGGGACGCCGAGGAGGCTGGCCCGCTCGGCGCTCGACGCACTCGCCCGTACGGCGATTCCGACGTCGGTGTACCGGAAGAACAGGATCAGCCCGGCGATCACGGCCGGGATGGCGATCATGGCGATGATGTGGTTGCCGGTGAGGATCTGGTTGCCGATCGTGAACGACCAGTCGAACGGCGAGGGGTAGTCCTGCGCCGGGATGTCCTGGTCGAAGGCCTGCGGCAGGATGGCGCCGATGGCGCCCAGGACCTGCGCGAGCCCGATCGTGACCACGGTGAGGATGAGGCGGGCGGCCTTGAAGAAGGGGCGGATGAACAAGAACTCCACGAGCGCGCCCAGGATGAGACTCGAGATCAGCGCGATGGGGATCGCTAGGAAGTAGTGGAAGCCCACCGCGGTGATCAGCATCACCCCGAAGACGGCCGGGACCGACCCGAGGTCGGCGGCGGCGAAGTTGACCACCCGGTTGGCCCGGTAGACGAGGGCGAGGGAGAGAGCAATGAGGGCGGTGAGGCCACCGACGACCGCGCCCTCGACAAGCTGGCCGAACGACGTTGGCCAGAGCCACTGGATCACGAACCAGAAGGCGAGGACGGCGGTGATCCCCCACGTCGCCTGACGCACCATCGGATGGCCGACGACCTCGTCGAACCGGCTCGCGCGGGGCGGTTCGGTGACGTCGATCTCCTGCTCGCCGGTCCCCTTTTCAGTGGCCTGCGCGCCTGGGCTCACTCGTCCCCCACCGGGTGAGTCGATCGAACCTTGACCCGTGGGTCAGGTCCCGCTTCCGGGAGGTTTCTATACGACCAGCCCCGATTCCTGCCACCGTCAGGCACGCTCCCCGCCTCGACCCCGGGTAGCCTCACCCCCCACGCCCGGGTATCCGAACAGGCACAGGAGATGGACTCAAAATCCATTGCCCTTCGGGGCGTGTGGGTTCGAATCCCACCCCGGGCACGAAGGTCCGCTTCTTGCAAACACGTGTTCGCTACCCTGGCTGCGTGTACACGACAAAAGAACTCGCTCAGGTGCGCCAGCTCCGGAATCTCGGCTATCCGAAGCGGCGCATCGCGTCGCTGCTCGGGATGTCTCGATCCACCGTGCGGGCATGGTTGGCCGAGGAACCCAAGTGGGTTCGCGGCGACACCACACGTCGTGGACTGCGCTTCGACGGACCGTGTCCTGCATGCGGCATCCGGGCGCGGGCGTCACGTTTCGGCGGCCGCTACAGCTATCTCCTCGGCATGTATCTGGGAGATGGATACATCGCCACCCACAAGAACGGAGTGCATCGGCTCCGGATCTCCTGCTGTGACGCTTACCCGAACATCATCCTCGAATGCGTCGATGCCCTGACCTGCGTTCTCGGTGTACCGGCTTCAACCCACGACACAGGCCACGGCGTCATCGAGGTCTCGGGGTATTCGAACCACTGGCCCTGTGCGTTTCCGCAACACGGTCCGGGCCGGAAGCACGAACGCGAGATCATGCTCGAGGCCTGGCAACACCGCCTCGCGGCAGCGAACGCAGAGGAGTTTCTCCGAGGGCTGATCCACTCTGATGGTTGCCGGTCCATCAACCGCGTCCACGTACGCGGACGGTGGTACGAGTACCCGCGATATTCGTTCTCGAACATGTCGCGAGAAATCCACGAGCTGTTCAGATGGGCCTGTGATCTCAAGGGCGTCGCGTGGAGCGAGGGGGGCTCGAAGCTGACCTATGTGTCACGCAGGGAATCCGTCGCCGTCCTCGACCAATTCATCGGCCCAAAGGCCTGAGGCCGATCGGTACCCTGAGCGACGTGTCGAACGAGGCCATCGTGGTCGCCGTGGTCGCCGGGAGCGTCTTCGTCCTCCTGGTCCTGATACTCGCGCCCTGGCGCGGGCTGAGCCGGGACAGCCTCGACGAGGAGGACTACTACGCCCTGATGGCCGGTGAGGACCTGTCCGACGAGTCCGCATCGTCGTCGCCCCGCCCCGAGCGCGAGGGCGAAGAGGGACCCGGCCTCGGCGACGTCGAGATCCCCTGAGGGTGTGTGAGCATTCCACGGGGTCATGACCCCGTGGAATGCTCACACACTCTGGGTGACGTCAGCCCAGCTCCTCGAGGGCCTTGGTCACCTTGGGAACGGTGTCCTTGGGGCTGATCTTGGGGAAGGCGGCGGCCACCTTGCCCTTCTCGTCGACCACGAACGCCGAGCGGATGATGCCCTCGTACTTGCGGCCGTACATCGACTTCTCGC
>CAZTOV010000117.1:0-5799 GCA_964615175.1 uncultured Burkholderiales bacterium | reverse complement strand
TACCTCAACGAGACGGCGCTGTTCCGCAACCAGTGGCAGTACCGGCCCGAGGGCGGTGAGTCCGACGACGAGTTCAAGGCGCGCATCCGCCCGGTGCTGCGCGAGCAGCTCGCCCGGGCTCACGAGCTGGGGGTCCTCCAACCGGCGGTGGCATGGGGCTACTTCCCGGTCAACGCCGACGGCAACGAGTTGATCGTGTGGCGCGACGAGTCACGCGCCGAGGAGTGGCTGCGGTTCCGGTTCCCCCGCCAGGTGAAGGACGAGCGGCACCTGTGCATCGCCGACTTCCACCGGCCGGCATCCGGCGACGAGATCGACTGGGCCGCCTTCCACGTGGTGACCATGGGCGAGGAGGCCTCGAAGCACGAGCGCGAGCTGTTCGCCTCCGACCAGTACCAGGACTACCTGCACTTCCACGGCCTCTCCGTCGAGATGGCCGAGGCGCTCGCCGAGTACTGGCACCTGCGCATCCGCCAGGAGTGGGGGTTCGCCGACGAGGACGGTCCCACGCTGGCCGGCCTGTTCAAGCAGCAGTACCGGGGCGGCCGCTACTCGTGGGGCTACCCGGCGTGCCCCGACCTCGAAGACCAGGAGAAGGTGGCCGAGCTGCTCGACATGCAACGCATCGGCGTGACGCTCAGCGACGAGTACCAGCTCGACCCCGAGCAGTCGACCTCCGCCATCATCTGCCACCACCCCGACGCCAAGTACTTCCTCGCCCGCTAACCACCGCCAACTTGGGACTTTGACTGCTGCCAGAGCGCAGTAGAGAGGCCAAGTTCGAGATGTCGAGGCACGGCGTCCGTCACTGTCACAGGGCTCGGCAAGCATGGCGGCATGCGAAACGAACTCCGTGAACTCACCGCCCGTCAACACGCACTCGTCACTCGGCGACAGCTCGACGAAGCAGGCCTGTCGGATGCGGCGATCCGGCACCTCATCGACTCCGAACGACTCGAGGTCTGCCATCCCGGCGTCTACCGGCTGGTCGGGACGCCGGCGACGTGGGAGCAGAAGATGCTGGCCGCCTGCTTGTCGATGGGCGACCGTGCCGCCTCGTCCCACCGGGCCGCCGCGTCCCTCTGGGGACTCTCCGGTCCTTTCGGTGGCCACGTCGAGCTGACCGGCGAGCGGTCTGACAAGTCGCGACCCAAGGGCGCCACGATCCATCGGAGCACCGACCTGACGCCCGATCACATCACGGTCCGTCGACGCATTCCCGTGACCGAGCCTCACCGCACTCTCGTGGATCTCGGCGCGGTCGTCCCTCGCAAGGTGCTCGACCGGGCGGTCGATGACGCTCTCGCGAAGAAGCTCGTCACTCTCGACGGCATCCTGCGGATGCTGGACGAGGTCGGCCGGCGAGGACGCCGCGGTGTCGGGCCGTGCAGGGCGTCAGTTGCAGAACGCACCGACGCGCCCGAGAGCGTGCTCGAGGCGGAGTTCGAGCGGCTGATTCGCCGATCGGATCTGGCGGTCCCCGAATTCCAGTTCGAACTGCGAAACGCCAGGGGTCGCTTCGTCGCCCGGATCGACGCGGCCTACGAGGACGAGAAGCTGGCCCTCGAGCGTCGTCGAAACCAACTTGGCCTCTCTCCTGCGGCATAGCCGCAGTCAAGGTCCCAAGTTCGAGGAGGGGGTCAGTTCTCCAGCGGGGTGACGACGGCCTCGGCGAGCTGCCCGAGTTCGTCGTCCCAGTCGGAGGGCTGCTCCACCGGGGCGAGGACGAACTTCGAGGCGCCGACCTCGACGAAGCGTTCGAGGAGTTCGCGGATGGCGTCGAGGCCGACGGGAAAGACCTCCGACGGATCGGTGTCGGGGAAGCGGGCGGCGAACAGCTCGAGCACGGCGTCGTCGATGGCCGTCTTGGCGTAGGGCACCAGCACCCCGAAGTGGTCGTCGTCGATCTCGCGGCCGGCCTCGGCGGCGGCCTCGTTGACGAGCTTCCACCCCCGGGCGGCGGCCTCGGGCGTGGTGAAACTGGGGAGCCACCCGTCGCCGAGGCGGCCGCACCGGCGCAGCTCCGAATCGGCCCGTCCTCCGAGCCACACGTCGGGCGGCGACTGCACCGGCTTGGGCAGCACCGACACGCCGTCGTAGCGGTACCACTCGCCATCATGAGTGACCTCGTCCTCGAGCCAGAAGCGGCGGACCAGCCCGAGGGCCTCGTCGAAGCGAGCGGCGCGCTCCTTGCGCTCCACGCCGAAGGCCTGCTGCTCCCGCGGATCACGCAGTCCGAGCCCGAACGCGGGGAGCGTCCGACCACCTGACAGACGGTCGAGGCTCGCCCACGACTTCGCCACCGTGGCGGGCGACCGGCCCGGAAGCACCTGCACGCTGGTGCCGAGCTTGAGCTTCTGCGACCGAGCAGCGGCGAACGCGAGGCCCACCAAGGGGTCGGGTCCCGGATGCGACACCCGCTCGGAGAGCCACAGCGAGTCGAAGCCGTGGGCCTCCAGCGCATCGACGAAGGGACCGAACCGCTCCCCGTCGTGGCTCATCCCGCGCGTACCCAGGCCGTAGCCGATTCGGATCTTCACGGTCCCGAGCCTACGGAATTCGGAGATAGGGTCCCCGCTTGTGATCAAGCTGCTCGCACAGATCCTGGCGGTCGTGGTCCTGGCCACGGCCTGCAACGGCGACGGAGCCGACGACGAGACCCAACCTCGGTCGACACCGGATGCCACCACCTGTGCCGACGCCTCGATCGACGCGGGAACGCCTGAAGATCCCCGCGCCATCGCGGGTGAGCTGTCGCTCGGCGAACGATCGGTGGCGCTGGAGGAAGTGGCCGAGCTGGACGAGCCCGTCGGGATCGCCTTCCGTTGCGGCGACGACGCCGTCTACGTGATCGAAGCCGCGGGGGTGGTGAAGGCGATCTCGGGCGACAACGAGCCCGAGCCGGTGCTCGACATCACCGACCTCGTCAGTAGCGAGGGGCGTGAGCAGGGCCTGCTCGGCATCGCCTTCCACCCCGACGGCGAGCGTCTCTACCTGTACTTCACGGGCCTCGACAACGTGATCCAACTCGTCGAGTACCGGTTCTCCGGGGGTCGGGCCGACCGCGCCAGCGCGCGACGGCTCCTCGAGATCCCGTTCCCGAGCCCGGTGCACCAGGCGGGTCATCTCACGTTCGGTCCCGACGGTC
Source organism: uncultured Burkholderiales bacterium (assembly GCA_964615175.1). Lineage (GTDB taxonomy): Bacteria > Actinomycetota > Acidimicrobiia > IMCC26256 > JACPCJ01 > CAZTOV01. The sequence continues at coordinate 2,651 of CAZTOV010000117.1, read as the reverse complement.
TCCTCTACGTGGCCATCGGCGACGGGGGGCCGGACGAGCGCGGCGAGGCCCAGAACCTCGACAACCTCTTCGGGAGCATCCTCCGCATCGACCCGACGCCGTCGGACGACGCTCCCTACACGATCCCCGACGACAACCCGTTCCTCGAACGCGACGACGCGCGCGGCGAGGTGTGGGCCTTCGGGTTCCGGAATCCCTGGCGGTTCAGCTTCGACGCGGCGAACGGCGACCTCTGGGTCGGCGATGTCGGCGACCTCCACTGGGAAGAGGTCACCCGGGTGCCGTTCGACGACGCTCCCGGAACGAACTTCGGATGGCCCCTCTTCGAGGGTTCTCACCCCCACTTCCGGCCCGAGGCCGACATGCCCGACGACCACCTCCTCCCCCTCTACGACTACGCGCACGGCGGAGCGGGCTGCGCCGTGATCGGTGGGCATGTCTACCGAGGGTCGGAGATCCCGTTCCTCCGGGGCGCCTACATCTTCGGAGACTTCTGCGCCCAGGACATCCGTGCCCTGGTCCTCGAGGGCGAAGCGGTCGTAGCCGAGGTCGCCCTCACAAGCGTCGAGGGTTCGGCCACCGCGTTCGGGGAAGACTCCTCGGGCACGCTCTATCTCGCGACCCGAGGGCCGGGGCAGCTCCTCCGCTTGGTCCCCGCCGACTGAGCCGTCAAGCCGGAACGCGGCCGGGCAACAGCCAGAGGAAGACGTCGATCTCGCCGCCCTCCCGCTCGATGAGCTGAGCGCCGGGATAATCGGCGTCGAGATCCCGCCGGCTCGTGATGACGGCCGGGCTGCACGGGACATCGCTCTGGTCAGAGCTGAACTCCTCGAGATCGGCCTCGTCGACGTACCAGCGATAGAGCTGGAAGTGATAGATGGCCGACTCGAACCGGTCGACGGCCACACACTCCAGCCCTCGCTCCTCGACCACCTGGTTGGCGGCGACCGCAACCCGGCGTTGCTCGGCCCGCACCTCGTAGTGCGCGTCGGGGAGATGGAAGAACGCCATCCGTAAGGCGACCGCCAGGAACGCCGTCACGCCGAGCATCACGGCGACGGCCGGGCGCCGTCGACCGAGTACCAGGAACACCCCGGCGCCGACGATCCCGAGAACCGCGAAGATCGCCGGATCGACACGCCCGAAGAACACGACGACCGGGTAGATGGCGAGGATGTTGAACGGGTTGTTGACGGGAGACTCGAAGAGCTGGCCGGCCTGCCACAGCTCGACGACCGCGCCCGTCGCCACGATCAGCCCGATCGCCAACGGGACCGCGCCTCGCCACCATCGCGTCGGGTCCCACACCCGGAATCGCCCCGACACGAGCACCGCGGCGCCGATGAGCATGATGGGCGCGACGAGGCCTTCGTTGTACCGGCCGTAGAGGATCGCGTCGGGCCGCCCGGAATCGGGGGCGGGACTGATGAACCACGCCGACATGCCGAGCACCACGATCGACGTCAAGCCCGCGTAGACCACCAGCGCCGTCGCCGGAGACCGGTCGCCCTCCACCCACGCCCGCCGCGTCGCACGGGCGAACTCGAGGCCGGCCAGCACGGCGAGACCCGCCGTGGTGACGAGGAGGTACAGAATCTGCCCGGCCATCCCGACGAGGACCGTCCGCAGCCCTTCGAGGCCGAGGCGCTTCTCGACGATGCGGTCGACCTGGTACGTGGCCGCCCCCGGGCCCGCACCCGAGCGTTCCCACAGCACCAAGGCCAGCCCCGCCACCGCCACCACCGCCACACCCGACGCGAGGGCGAGCAAGCACCGGCGGTGGCGCCGCCACGGCCACCACCAGACACCGACCACGAACGCCAACGCGGCTGGCACCACGATCGCCCGCGGGTGGACGACCACGGCGAATGCGGCCAGCCCTCCCAATCCGGCGGCGGGAAGCCAGCCGGGACGATCGGCGACCAAGCGGGCCACCGCATAGGCCACGAGCATCGACACCGGCACCAACGGATTTTCGGAGAACGCCTGGTTCGAGAAGAGCAGGTAACTCGGGTACAGCGAGACCAACGCCGTGACCCCCAGACGCTTCCACCGGTCGCCCCGCGGGAGCAGGTATCCACTCGCCAGGTAGGCGAACACCGCGGTGACGCCACCGAGGGCCGCGTTGAGCACCTTCACGCCGTTGAAGATCGCCCCGGTCGATCCCAGCGCCCAATGAACGGGGGCGATCAGCAGGCTGTAGCCGGGGAAGTACTTGGTGGTGGCCACCGGGCCCTCCCCCGCGAGGTGCCGGGCGATCCGCAGGTAGCCGCCCTCGTCGCCGAAGACGACCGGCCCCTCGGAGTGCCAACCCGTCACGAGGTGTACGCCGGCCACGACGAGGGCGAGACCGCCGACGAGCACCCACGTTCTTGGCCTCTCTGCTGCGCCCTGACCGCAGTCAAGGTCCCAAGTTCGGGTCATGGGGCGAGGACCGCGCGGGCGACGAGGTCGGTGCCGAAGCCGGTGAGGATGGCGAGGTAGAGCAGGCCGGTGGCGGCCATGACGGCCGAGTAGTAGCGCTCGTTGAGGGCGAGGCGCACGACTCCGACGAGGGCGATGGTGGTCACGGCGCAGGTGAGCCACACCCAGCCCAGCAAGCCGTCCCATCCGTCGTCGATCGTCCCCGTGAACACCTGGGGCATCCCGGG
>CAZTOV010000116.1:0-5841 GCA_964615175.1 uncultured Burkholderiales bacterium | reverse complement strand
CCACGCGCTTCGTCGATGTCCATCACCGGCTCGGAACCGGCCGACTCCTCGTCGCCCCCCGTGGGCCCGATGGCGTTGTCGGGGTCGTTGGCGTCGTTGGGATTGCGGGTCACGCGGATCGACGGGAGTTCGATCGGCGCGTCGGTGCCCACGGCATCGAGATCGAAGACCCGGAATTCGAGTCCGACCGCGCTCGAGCTGTTGAAGTCGCGGTAGCCGTAGGCGCGCCGGTGGACCGGGTCGACCAGCAACGACTCCTCGGATGCAGCCCCGGTCCCGGTGGGGATCTCGCCCACCAGCTTGAAGCCAGGTGGGGCGGCACCCTCCTCCTCCGCACCGGCAGGCCCGGCCGGAGGCACCACCGCGGCACCCGCGACGACGGCGACAACGAGCGCCGCCATGCGCAGCCACGGGGGCCGGCGGGATGTCGTGCGGTGGTGGTTCACGATGTTCGTCCGATGGTCCGATCGTTGGTACGACGATGCGGGGCTGTGTCATCCCCGGCCCGGACACTCCGGGCCGGGGATGCACTCGATCCGCCTGCTTCGGTTATCCGGCGAGGCAGCAGTTGGTGGGAACGACGGCCCTCCAGCTGGCGGTACCGGTGACCAGGATCGTGTTCAGACCCGTGTCCGCGTCCGTCGGCTGGTTCTGGAGGTTCTGGATGGGCTTCTGGAGACACCCCGCGGCCGTGGCGTCGAGCGGATCGATGAGCGCCGCTCGCGGGTCGGCGTTGGTGTTGATCTTGGCGTCGAAGTCGTACGCGGTCTCACCAGGATCCTGGACACCGTTTCCGTCGTCGAGCCACACGTCGCCCCGCAGGTTGTCGAGGTCGTCCTCCCAGGCGAAGTCCGACGACCACACCTCGGTGGTCCCGCCGACGAGCTGCACGGGCCCGGCCGAGACGAAGCTGGCTGCGCCCGTCCCGCTGGAGTTGAGGCAGCTCGCCTGGTCGTTGGGCGCCCACCGGAAGGCATCCTCACCGCTGCCGTCGGCGACACCGCCGAAGACGGGGTTGATGATCGGGTTGGGGTTGGTGGGATCGTGGTACTCGCCCAGGACCGGAGCGAACCCGCAGTCGGTCACCAGCGGGTGTGCGGCGGCCGACGAGCCCTGGGGATTCTCCCAGTTCACCATCACGCACTCGCCCTCGAACAGGAAGTCTCCGCCCGGGGTGCCGTCACCGGTTCCGTTGAAGTTCACCCCGTTGCTGATGCCGGCGCTGCCGACGAAGACGATCGTCCGGAGTACCTCCGCACACGGGTCCTCGTCGCCGATCAGCTTCTGTCCACCGAGTTCGGGCACCTCGTCGGGGACGTCCTGGCCGGGATTGTTCACCGGGGGGTTGTCGCAATCGATGATCTCGATCGGGTCTGCCTCGGACGGCAGGGCCGCCACGACAAGGCCGGATGCAGCGAGTGCCACCGCTGCTCCGAGTCGGATGAGTTTGCGCATGGTCCGTCTTCCTTTCCGATTGTCCGAGCCGCCCCGCGGTGAAGTGACGGCAGTCACGCTCCGTTACTTCTTGATACGAACAACCACGTGACGTGTCGCGCGCGTTTTTCACTGGTGGCGCATCACCCGGGCGAAAAGCCACGCTGCACGGTCAGATACATGCGCAAAGTGGGGACCTCGGTGGCGGTCAGGCACCGCGGCGTGATGCCCTCCTCGCCACCACCCGATCGGGGGGTATGCGACGACGAGACGCGACGAGGCCCGGCTCTCGGAAGAGCCGGGCCTCGTCGATCGTTCAGAGCCGGGCCATCAGGCCCGGGGGCTCACTCGGTGCCGGTGTCGCCGAGGTCGGAGTCGTCGGACGAGCCCTCGGACGACTGGCCGTCGCCGGACCCGTCCCCCGAGTCGCCGACCGCAGCCAGCGCGGCCGCGGCAGACTCGGTGCCGGACTGGTCCTCGCCGATCGAGCGCAGCCACTCGGCAAGGTCCTCCTCGCCTTCCTGCGCCGCCTGGAACGGCAGCGGCTCGGCGTCGGGGGCGTTGATCTCGAACTCGCGGTACTTCGGCATGCCGGTACCGGCCGGGATCAGCTTCCCGATGATGACGTTCTCCTTCAGGCCGAGCAGCCCGTCGCTCTTGCCCTCGATGGCCGCCTCGGTGAGCACCCGCGTCGTCTCCTGGAACGACGCCGCCGCCAGCCACGAATCGGTGGCGAGGCTGGCCTTGGTGATCCCCATCAGTTCGGGACGGCCCTCGGCCGGGTTCTTCCCGTCCTCGAGGAGGCTGCGGTTGGTCTCCGCGTACACCCGGGCGTCGACCTTCTCACCGGGCAGGAAGGGCGAGTCGCCCGGCTCGGAGACGGCGACCCGACGGAGCATCTGGCGCACGATGACCTCGATGTGCTTGTCGTGGATCGACACGCCCTGCTCCCGGTACACCTTCTGCACCTCGTCGACCAGGTACCGCTGACACTCGCGGATCCCCTGGATCTCGAGGATCTCCTTGGGGTCGAGCGGCGAGTTCTCGTCGCCGACCAGCCGGTCGCCGGCCGCGACCTCGTCACCGTTCTTCACCGCGATGGGCGAGTGGCGCGAAACCGACTCTTCCTGCTCGGCCTCGTCGTCGCCGGTCACCGTGATGATGATCTGGCCCTTGTCCTCGTCCTCCTCGAGCTTGACCTTGCCGGAGATCTTGGCCGGCACGGCCTTGCCCTTGGGGGTGCGGGCCTCGAACAACTCGACCACACGGGGCAGACCGTGGGTGATGTCCTCGCCGGCCACACCACCGGTGTGGAAGGTCCGCATCGTCAACTGCGTGCCCGGCTCACCGATCGACTGGGCGGCGATGATGCCGATGGCCTCACCCAGCTCGACGCTGTCGCCCATGGCCATCTGCCAGCCGTAACACATGGCACACACGCCGTAGACGGTCTCGCAGGTCAGGACGGAGCGCACCCGCACCCGCTCGACCTTGGAGTCCTCGGCGAGGGTCTCGAGCACCTCGGGCGTGATGTAGGTACCGGCGTCGAAGTCGCCGGCGTCCTCGGCCAGCGCCCGACCCAGCACCTTGGCCTCGACGACACGCTGGTGCTCGGGGTCGGTGTCGATGTGCTCGACCCAGATCCCGCGGGCGGTCCCGCAGTCGACGTCGCGCACGATGAGCTCCTGGGCCACGTCGACGAGGCGACGGGTCAGGTACCCCGAGTCGGCCGTCCGCAGGGCGGTGTCGGCCAGACCCTTCCGAGCGCCGTGGGTGGAGATGAAGTACTCCAGCACCGACAGGCCCTCACGGAAGTTCGACTTGATCGGGCGGGGGATGATCTCGCCGCGCGGGTTGGCCACCAGGCCACGCATACCGGCGATCTGACGCACCTGCATGACGTTCCCTCGGGCACCTGAGCCCACCATCATGTCGATGGGGTTGAACGTGTCCTGCTTGAGCGAGACCTCCATGGCCCGGCGCACCTCGTCGGTGGCCTCGGTCCAGATCTCGATCTCCTTCTGACGCCGCTCGAGGTCGGTGATCACGCCCTGGGCGTGCTGCTTCTCGACCTTCTCGGCCTCCTGCTCGTACTTGTCGAGGATCTCGGCCTTGCTCTCGGGCGACTTCACGTCGGACATGGCGATGGTGAGGCCCGCCTGGGTGGCGTACCGGAACCCGAGGTGCTTGAGGTTGTCGAGACTCTCGGCCACCGTGGCGTGGTCGTAGCGGTCGACGAGCTGGGCGATGATCGTCGAGGTGTCACGCTTCTTCACCGCGTCGTTGACGAACGGGAAGTCGGCGGGCAGAGCATCGTTGAAGATGAGCCGACCGAGCGTCGTCTGCACCATCACCTGACCGGTGTCGTCGTCACGGGCGATCACGGGGCTCTCGGCCTCGGCATCGTCGCGGTCACGGAGCGGGTAGAGGTCTTCGGGGAACTTCCCGCCGGGCATCCGCACCCGGATGGTGTCGTGGAGCTTCACGTGACGCTCACCGCCGTCGAAGCGACCGTCGTGAGCCATGAGGGCTTCGGCGACCGAGCCGAGGGTGGGGATCGGTGCGTCACCCTCGATCGTCGGTACCGCCTCGGTGAGGTAGTAGGCCCCGATCACCATGTCCTGGCTCGGCACCGCGATCGGGCGGCCGTGGGCCGGCGACAGGATGTTGTGGGCGGAGAGCATGAGGATCCGAGCCTCGCTCTGCGCCTCGGCCGACAGGGGCAGGTGAACCGCCATCTGGTCACCGTCGAAGTCGGCGTTGAACGCCGCGCAGACGAGGGGGTGGATCTGAATGGCCTTGCCCTCGACCAGGATCGGCTCGAAGGCCTGGATCCCGAGCCGGTGCAGCGTCGGCGCACGGTTGAGGAGGACCGGGTGCTCCTTGATGACCTCCTCGAGCACGTCCCACACCTGCGGGCGCGCCCGCTCGACCATCCGCTTGGCCGACTTGATGTTCTGAGCGAACTCCAGATCGACCAGCCGCTTCATCACGAACGGCTTGAACAGCTCGAGGGCCATCTGCTTGGGCAGGCCGCACTGGTGCAGCTTGAGCTGGGGACCGACGACGATGACCGAGCGGCCCGAGTAGTCGACCCGCTTCCCGAGCAGGTTCTGACGGAACCGGCCCTGCTTGCCCTTGAGCATGTCGGAGAGCGACTTGAGGGCGCGGTTGCCCGGGCCCGTGACCGGACGACCGCGACGGCCGTTGTCGAACAGAGCGTCGACGGCCTCCTGGAGCATCCGCTTCTCGTTGTTGACGATGATCTCGGGAGCGCCGAGGTCGAGCAGACGCTTGAGCCGGTTGTTGCGGTTGATCACCCGGCGGTAGAGGTCGTTGAGGTCAGAGGTGGCGAAGCGCCCGCCGTCGAGCTGGACCATCGGCCGCAGCTCGGGGGGAAGGACCGGCACGGCGTCGAGCACCATGCCCTGCGGGTCGTTCTTGGCCCGCCCGTCGTCGTGGTCGCCGTTGAAGGCGGTGACGACCTTGAGGCGCTTGATGGCCTTGGCCTTGCGCTGCCCCTTGGCACTGGAGATCGTCTCGCGCAGCGACTCTTCCTCGGCGTCGAGATCGTGCTTCTCGATGAGGGCACGGACGGCCTCGGCACCCATGCCGCCGTCGAAGTACTCCTGGTACCGGTCGACGAGGTCACGCCACACGCGCTCGTCCTCGACCAGCGTCTTGCGCTTCATCGACTTGAACGTGTCGATGACCACCTTGAGGTGGTCGATCTCGAGTTCGGCCCGCTCGCGGAGCTCCTCGATCTCCTTGTCGGTGCCCTTCTTGAGCTTGTCGATCTCGCTCTTCTTGGCGCCCTTCTCTTCGAGTCCCTCCACCTCGGTCTCGAGTTCGGTGAGGCGCTTCTCGATCTCGGAGTCGCGCTCGGCCTCGACCTCGGCGATCTCTTCGTCCATCTCCTTCTCGAGCTCGCCGAACTCCTGGTGGCGCGCGTCCTCGTCGATCTCGGTGACCACGTGAGCGGCGAAGTAGATGATCTTCTCGAGGGTCTTCGGCGCCATGTCGAGCAGGTAGCCGAGACGAGAGGGGACGCCCTTCAGGTACCAGATGTGGGCGACGGGGGCGGCCAGCTCGATGTGGCCCATGCGGTCACGCCGCACCTTCGATCGGGTGACCTCGACGCCGCAGCGCTCGCAGATGATGCCCTTGAACCGGACGCGCTTGTACTTGCCGCAGTAGCACTCCCAGTCCTTGGTCGGCCCGAAGATCTTCTCGCAGAACAGGCCGTCCTTCTCGGGCTTGAGCGTCCGGTAGTTGATCGTCTCCGGCTTCTTGACCTCACCGTTGCTCCACATACGGATCTCGTCCGCAGTGGCGAGACCGATTCGCAGCTGATCGAACTCGTTCACGTCGAGCACGTGGTCTTCCTCCCGCCGGCGTTTCGCCAGC
>CAZTOV010000115.1:0-5881 GCA_964615175.1 uncultured Burkholderiales bacterium | reverse complement strand
GCTCCGCGATTCGGAGACGCCGGACGGCGAGACGCTCTTCGGCCTCTACGAGGGCATCGATCTCACGGCCCGGTCACCGATCAACTACGCCGGGGTCCTCCCTGATCGCATCACCGTCTTCATGGGGCCCCATGTCGAGGTCGCGCGCACCGAGGAGGATCTGGCCGAGGAGATTCTCACCACGGTGGTGCACGAGATCGCCCACCACTTCGGGATCGACGACGATCGTCTCCACGACCTCGGTTGGGGGTGACACTCAGGTCGAGTGCTGTAGGCGCGGGTAGATTCTCATCATGAGCGAGTACGCAGCGTGGGCGACGGGGCTCGACCGGCCGGGGATCGTGGCGGCGGTCACCGGTGCCCTTTACGACCAGGGCTGCAACCTCGAGGACTGCTCGATGACGATCCTCTCGGGGCATTTCGCCATGATGCTGCTCGTCCGCGGGCCCGACGAGGTCTCCGCCGAGTCGCTCGAGGCCGCGCTGAAGGAAGCCGGTGAGCCCCTCGGGTTGAGCCTGGCCGTGCGCGAGGTGGGGGACGAGGCGCTCGGTGCCGATGTCGAAGGCGACCCCTACATGGTCACGGCGTACGGGGCCGACCGGCCCGGGATCGTGCATCAGGTGTCCGAGATGCTGGCCCGGGAGGGAGTCAACATCACCGACCTCGAGACCAAGGTGCTGGGCCCCGAGGACGAGCCGGTCTACGCCATGCATCTCGAGGTGGTGGTGCCCGACGGCATCGAGGTCGACAAGCTGCGTGAGCACCTCCAGGGGGCGGCCCGCGAGTTGGGCGTCGACGCCAACTTGCACCCCATCGAGACCGACCTGCTGTAGCGGGCGAGCGCGTGCCTGAGCATCCGGTCCTCCGCCTGCCCCACCCCGTTCTCAAGCAGGTGGCCGAGCCCGTGGACAGCGTGGGGGACGATGAACGCGAGTTGGCTCGCGACCTCCTCGACACCATGCGGGTGTCGCCGGCATGCGTGGGGATCGCCGCCCCCCAGATCGGTGTCCCGCTCCGGGTGTTCTGTCTGGATGTGACCGGCCACAGGAAGGCCGATTCGTGTCATGGTGAGTTCGTCCTCTTCAACCCCGAGGTGATCCTGACGAGCGCCCCCGAGATCGCCCGGGAGGGCTGCATGAGCGTCCCCGACTACACGGGGAACGTCGCCCGCGCCGGGCACGTGGTGGTGCGCGGGCTCGACCTCGACGGGCGGACCCGGGTCCTCGAGGCCAACGCCTTCGAGGCGCGGGCGCTGCTTCACGAGATCGACCATCTCGACGGCCTGCTGTTCCTCGACCGGGTGGCCTCGCTCAAGCGCGACACGTTCCAACGTCGTCGCTACGCGCGTCGTCGTTCCGCCCGCGGCGGCTCCACCGGTGGCAAGCACCGCGGGGGCGAATGAGCGCTACGTTCGCCCGGCTGCGTCGCGGCCAGTTGAGCGACGCGGCCGGGGTTCTCGCCCGAGCGCTCTTCGACGATCCGTACTCGGAGCATTTCTTCCCCGACGAGCGCCGGCGGGAAGCCGCGCTCCGGTCGGTGGAGCGGGCCGTGCTCGCCGACGCGTGGCCGTTTCACGAGGTCCATGGGGTCTTCGACGATGACGACCGGCTCGTGGGCGTCACCGCCTGGCTCCCCCCGGGCGCGCACCGACAGGGATTCGGGCGACAGCTCCGCCAGCTACCCCGGCTGTTGTCGGTGGCGATTCGGTTCCCCGGCGCGGTGGGCGACGCCATCCGGGTGGCCGACGTCGAGCGCCGGAGTCACGTCGACGTGCCGCACTGGTGGCTGGTGGTCGTCGGCGTCGATCCCGAGCACCAGGGGCGGGGCGCGGGTGACGCGTTGGTCGAAGCCTTCGTCGAGCGGTTGGAGCGCGACCGGAAGCCGGGGTACCTGCGCACGACCAACCCCGAGAACCTGGGGTTCTACGCGCGCTTCGGGTTCGAGGTGATCGACGAGTTGCGTATCCAACCGAGAACGACGGGAACGTCGCGCCCGGACGTGCCGCCGATGTGGCTGCTGTGGCGGTCACCCTCCGAATAGCCTTGCGCACACTGGCCTACCGTCCGGGGGAAGGTCAGGGTGAGGGAGGAGAGCACGTGCCGTATCCCAGGCGGCTCTTGAACGAGGGCGAGGAGGTCGCCTACGACCTCCGGCCCCACTGGTGGTTCTTCGTCAAGCAGGTCGTCGGCGGCGTGGGAGTCGTGGCGCTCCTGGTGGCGGTGCTGCAGCTCGACGGCGGGGCCCGAGACGTCGGCCTGTGGATCTTCGCCATCGCGGCCGTGGTCTGGGCGGTGTTCCTCCTCATCCGCCTCGCCCGGTGGTTCACCACCCACTTCGTGGTCACGAATGACCGGCTCATCTTCCGCACGGGGGTGCTGGCCCGCCACGGACGTGAGATCCCTTTGGAGCGGGTGAACGACATCACCTTCAATCAGTCGCTGTGGGAGCGGATCATCGGGGCCGGTGACTTGCTGATCGAGTCGGCCGGTGAACAAGGGCAGCAGCGCTTCACCGACATCCCGCACCCCGACGAGGTGCAGCAGGAGATTCATCGCCAGGGCGAGGCCAACGAGATGCGTCTCCGCGGGGGAGCGGGCGTGGGCGGCGGAGAGGTCCGTACCGCGACCATCCCCGAACAGATCGAACAGCTCGCCAAGCTGCGCGATCAGGGAGTGTTGAGCGCCGACGAGTTCGAGCGCAAGAAGCGCGACCTGCTCGACCGGATGTAGCGCGGGAGGTCGCGCGTACGTGCGGGTCGTCTCGCTGGTTCCCTCGATCACCGAGTCGTTGATCGAGCTCGGCGCGCCGCCGGTGGGGTGCACCCGGTTCTGCGACCAGCCCGGCATCCCCACGGTCGGTGGTACCAAGAGTCCCGACCTCGACGCGATCGCGGCCCTCAATCCGCACGTGGTGATCGTCAACGACGAGGAGAACCGCATTGAGGACGCCGAGGCGCTCGAGGAGATCGGCATCCCGACCCGATCCATCTCCCCGCGCTCTGTCGAGGACGTCGGACCCACCATCGTCGAGTTGGCCGCCGCGGTCGGCGTGGAGCCTCCCGAAGGCCTCGACGGTGCATCGTGGCGCCGGTGGCTGGCGGAGCGGCGACCGGATACAGGGGAGACCCCGAAGCGGGTCTTCGTGGCGGTGTGGCCCCGGCCGTGGATGACGTGTAACCGCGAGACCTACGGATCGTCGCTGCTCGACTTCCTCGGGTTCGAGAACGTGTATGCCGCCGCCGGCGACCGGTACCCGGAGTTGAAGCTGGCCGAGATCCGCGAGCGGGACCCCGAAGTGGTGCTGTTGCCGACCGAGCCCTATCCGTTCAAGCCCGAGCACGTGGAGAAGGTGGCCGAGGCGTTCCCCGACGCCGCCGTGGAGTTGATCGACGGCCGCGACCTCTTCTGGTGGGGGATCCGTACTCCCGGTGCCGTCGAGCGGCTCGAACCGGTGCTCGGGAGGCTGCGCTGATCGCGGTTAGCCGCCGGTGGTGACGGGCAGTTCGATGAGCCAGGGCTTCCCCGAGTCGAAGGCGGTGCGCACGGCGTCGGTGACGTCGGGCGCCTTCTCCACCAGGGTGGCCTCGGCCCCCATGCCCTGGGCCAGCGACACGTAATCGATGGCGGGCTCGTCGAGGTCCATCCCGACGTAGTTGCCGGTCTCGGCCGACTTCCCCATCTGGGCGGTGAGGTTGTCCTTGAGGATCTTGTATTGGCGGTTGTTGACCACCGCGAAGACCACCGGGAGGTCGTGGTGGGCCGCCGACCACAGTGACTGGACGGCGTACATCGCCGAGCCGTCGCCGACCACGCAGAGCACGGGCCGGTCGGGGCGGCCGAGCTTGGCGCCCACGGCCGCCGGCATGCCCCACCCGAGGCCGCCGCCTCGGCAGAAGAAGTAGCTGCGGGGCTCGGCGGTGCGCTGGAACCCGCGGATGTAGATGCCGGTGGTGACGGCCTCGTCGACCACGATGCCGTGCTCGGGGAGCCCCTCGATGCACGCGTGGCCCGCGGCCATCGGATCCATCGGCACGGCGTCGTAGCGCTCGCGGGCGGTGGTGGCGAACGCCTCGATGGCGCCTTCCTGCTCCTTCCCCGCGGCCTCCCGGGCCTCGGTGGCCTTGGTCTGGTCGACGCGATCTCTGACGAGCGGGGCGAGCGCGCCGAGCGAGGCCTTGATGCCGCCGACCAGGCCGAGGCGGGTCTCGAACGTCCGGCCCACCTGGCCGGCGTCGTCGGACAGATGGATCAACTCGATCGACGCCGGAATCGGGCTCCCCGGGGTGTACGGGTACACCAGGCCGACCTGGCCGCCCACCCACAGCACCCGGTCGTACTCGGCGAGCTGTCCGTGCATCACGTTGGCGTACGGGACCAGCATCCCCTTCCACTGTGGGTGGGTGGTGGGGAAGAGGAGGTTGCCGTAGAGCGGGGCGCCGAAGACCGGGCAGCCGATCGCCTCGGCCACCGCCACGGCCTCGTCGAGCGCACCCTGCTGCGCGATCTCGTCGCCGAGCACGAGGGCGACCTTCTTCCCGTCCGAGTTTCCGGGAGCCGCGTCGGCCACCAGGTCGGCGGCCTCCTCGAGGCGGCCGGCGACGGCCTGGCGCTCGATGGTCGACTTGGCCGGGATGACGGTCTCGTCCGCTGCCAGGTCGTCGAGCATGTCCATGGGCATCGACACGAAGATCGGCCCCATGGGCGGGGTCATGGCGTCCTTGAAGGCCCGCCGGAGGGTGACGGCCAGTTCGTCGACGTGGCGCACCTCGTGCTGCCACTTCGAGACCGCCTGGGCGAGGCCCACGAGGTCGCCCGACAGGAGCGGGTCGGCGATGAGGTGGCGACGGTCCTGCTGACCGGCCGTCACGACCATCGGCGTGCGGTTCCACAGCGCGTTGGTGAGGTTGCCGATGCCGCCGCCGAGGCCGGCCGAAGTGTGGAGGTTGACGAACGACGGCCGGTTGGTGACCTGGGCGTAGCCGTCGGCCATGCCCACGGCGGTGTTCTCCTGGAGCGCCAGCACGTAGTCGAAGTCGTCGCGGGCGGCCAGCTCGTCCATGAGCGGCAGTTCGGTCGTCCCCGGATTGCCGAAGATGTGCTGCACACCTTCGTCGGCGAGGACGTCGAGCAGGATTTCTCGTCCGGTGGTCATACCCGGAAACTACCTGCCGCCTGTGGCCCGCCGCACTTGGCGCGCGCCGGAGTCGGATCGGTGGCCGTCCAGGTCGTGAGCAGTCTGCTCGACCTTCACGGGGTGGCGTTCTCTCAGCGGACTCTCATCGGACGGATCGCTCGATGGAGCCTGCCCCGGCCACGGGACGGCATACCCAGGAGTCGAGTTCGGTGACGGACGCCTGCACCTCGACGAGATGTTCGCGGTCGACGAGGGCGACCACGCAGCCGCCCCAGCCGGCGCCGGTGAGCCGGGCGCCGATCGCGCCGGCATCAACGAGCCGGGTGACGAGATCGTCGATGTCGGAGGTCGAGCACGCGAAGTCGTCACGCAGGCTCGCGTGCGAAGCGGCGAAGGCGTCGGCGAGCGTGCTGCGCGCGTCGGCGGTAAGGGCGAAGGCGCAGGCACCTGCCCGGGCGTTCTCGCTGACGACGTGACGGGCGATCGGATCGTCGGGGAGGGGCTCCGGCGGGAGGTCGCGCAGCGAGTCGACGCCGAGGCGCTGTGCCGCGGCCTCACCGGCGGCTCGCCGCTCGGCGTAGGGCGTGTCGTCGAGGCGGCGTTCGACTCCCGAGTGCACGATGAGGGCGCTGAGGTCGTCGGGAAACGCCACCGGGAGGCTGGTGAGGGCGCGGCAGTCGATGAGGCTGGCGTGGTCGGCTTCGGCGGTGAGCGAGACGAGCTGGTCCATGATCCCGGTGGGCACTCC
>CAZTOV010000114.1:3327-5905 GCA_964615175.1 uncultured Burkholderiales bacterium | reverse complement strand
GGCGCATGCTGCGGAACCCGACCTACACGGGGATCGGCCCGCAGTTCTGGGCCTCCCTCGACATGCTCGGCAACGAGGACGAGTGGACCTTCTGGGGTGTGCCCAACTGCGGCAAGGGTCAGCCCCTCCAGGTCGCCCACACCGGGCACCCGGCGGTGCCGGCCCGGTTCCGCGGCGTGCGGGTGGGGGTGAAGGCCCGATGAACGAGGCGCTCGACCTCTGCGACCGCGTGCTCGACCTCGTGAGCGAGGCGGAGCCCGGCGCCGAGGCGGAGGTCAACGTGAGCGACGGTCGCAGTGCGCTCACCCGGTTTGCGAACTCGTTCATCCACCAGAACGTCGGCGAGGACTCGCTGTCGGTGCTCGTCCGGGTCGTGCTCGACGGACGGTCGGCGTCGGCGTCCACGACCGCCACCGACGACGCCGGGCTCGAGCGACTCGTCGAAGCGACACTCGCGGCCGCCCGCCTTCGTCCCGAGGACCCCGACTGGCCCGGTCTGGCGCCCGCGGCCCCGGTCGCCGACGTCGACCACTACGACGAGGCCACCGAGTTCGCATCGCCGGGGGAGCGCGCCGAGGTGGTCAAGGAGTTCGTCGATGCCGGGCCCGACCTCAAGGCAGCGGGGTTCTGCGACACGGAGGGCGGAACCCACGCCTTCGCCAACACGGCCGGCCAGCGGCTGGCCTCGACCAGCTCACGCGCCACCCTCGACGGCATCCACCAGGCCGGAGAGGTTCTCGGCGTCGCCGCCGGCAAGGGCCACGCCACGTCTCAACGCATCGCGGATCTCGACGGGGCCGCCGCCGGGGCCGCCTCGGCCCGGAAGGCGGTCGACTCCATCGACGCCTCCGACCTCGAGCCCGGGGAGTACGAGGTCGTGCTCGAGCCGGAGTGTGTGGCCGAGGTGCTGGCCTTCCTCGCCTTCTACGGCTTCAACGCCAAGCAGGTCATCGAGGGCCAGTCGTTCGCCAAGCTCGGCGAGACCCAGTTCGACGCCAAGATCGATCTCGTCGACGACGCCACCGACCCGCGCGCGATCGGCATGCCGTTCGACATCGAGGGCACGCCGAAGCGACCGCTGAAGCTCGTCGACGGTGGACGCACGTCGGGGCTGGTCCACGATCGGCGCACCGCCCGAAAACTCGACGCGGAGAGCACCGGTCATGCCATTCCCGGCGGCGAGTCGTACGGAGCGTTCGCCGCGAACGTGTTCCTGGCCTCCGGTGGCGAGTCGCCCGCCGACCTCATCGGGTCGATGGAGCGGGGTCTCCTGGTCACCGAGTTCAACTACTGCCGCGTGCTCGACCCCAAGACGCTGGTGGTGACCGGCCTCACCCGTAACGGCACGTTCCTCGTCGAGGGCGGCAAGGTCACGGGCGCGGTGGAGAACTTCCGCTTCACCCAGAGCTTCGTCGAGGCGCTCGCTCCCGGTGCCGTGCTCGGTGTCGGCGACGATGCCCGTTTCGCCGCGGCCGAGTTCGGGGTCGGCATGGTCCACTGCCCCTCCCTCCACCTCGCCTCGTGGAACTTCACCGGCGGGGCCCGTGGCTGACGCATCTCCCGGCGGCTGACCCGGTCGCTTGGCTCCCGGATCCGCGGCATGATGCGCGGAGCTGCCGAGCGAGGGGAGACGCCATGGCCGCCGTCAACGAACTTCACGAGCAGGCAATCGACGCCACCCGTGACGTCGTCGCGGGTATCAGCGACGATCAGTGGGACCAGTCGACGCCCTGCGAGGAGTGGAACGTCCGCGAACTCGTGAACCACATCGTGAGCGGTCACCTGTGGGCATCGGAGTTGGCGGCGGGCAAGACCATCGAAGAGGTCGGCGACCGCTTCGACGGTGATGTCGTCGGTGACGATCCGCTCGGGGCCTACGAGCGGGCCGGCAAGCCGGCCGCCGACGTGTTCAATGCGCCGGGGGCGCTCGAGGCGCCCTGCGCGGTGTCGTACGGGCCGGTGCCGGGCGAGATCTACTGCGGGCACCGCTTCATCGACACGCTCATCCACGGATGGGACCTCGCCAAGGCCACCGGTCAGCCGACCGACCTCGACCCCGAGCTGGTGCAGGGCGCCATCGAGGTGGTCGAGCCCCAGAAGGAGCTGCTCCAGGAGAGCGGGATGTTCGCCGACGGCATCGACGCCCCCGCCGACGCCAACCCGCAGGCGATGTTGCTCGCGTGGTTGGGGCGTGAAGCCTGACCGAGCGCGAGTCATCCGGGGGCGTTGCGCAGTGTGCGACTGGTGGCACCTGGTCGTGTGTTGGTGAGGGCGACGATGCGGAGCGAGGAGCCCGGAGGTGGGCATGGTTGGGGCGTCAGACCTGACGTTGACTTCCGCGGCCAGATCGCGCATACTCCTAACATCGTTAGGAAAATCGAACAGCCTTCGAACACGACGTCGAACCGGGTGGCGACCCGGCGGGCGGCGACCCGGGAGGAGATCCTCGAGGCCGCGTGGGCCCTCGCCCGTGAGTACGGCCTGGCCGGCTTCTCCCTGCGGGATCTGGCCCAGGCGGTGGGGATGAAGGCGCCGTCGCTGTACGAGTACTTCGACGGCAAGGAGGCGATCTACGACG
>CAZTOV010000114.1:0-3227 GCA_964615175.1 uncultured Burkholderiales bacterium | reverse complement strand
ATGAAGGCGCCGTCGCTGTACGAGTACTTCGACGGCAAGGAGGCGATCTACGACGCCATGTTCGCCCAGGGCTACGAGGAGTTCACCGCCGCCATCTCCGTCGATCCTGACGACGACGTGCGGAAACGCTTCAAGGTGGCGGCCCTCAAGTTCGCGGACTTCTGCACCGCCGACCCGGCCCGCTTCCAGCTTCTGTTTCAACGACCCATTCCCGGGTTCGTCCCGTCGCCCGAGTCGTACGAGATCGCCGTCTCCGCTTACGAGGAGATGCGGGTGCAGATGGGGGAGATCGGGATCACCGACCAGGCCGACCTCGACCTGTGGACGTCGATCGGCACCGGCCTCGTCAGCCAGCAGATGTCCAACGACCCCGGCGGCGATCGCTTCATGCGGCTGATCGACGAGGCCGTCGACATGTACCTCGAACACGTCCTGCCCGAGTGACACCAGAAGGGAACCCGCCCATGACCGCGACCGCGACCGCCATCACCGACATTTCGAAGCTCGGCCATGACGAGTTCATGGCACTGGCCGCCACCGAATATGAGCGAACGCTCGACCTGCTGCGGGCCCTCGAGCCGGCCGCATGGGAGACCCACGTCCCTGACTGCCCGGCCTGGAACGTGCGCCAGCTGATGTGCCATCAACTCGGAGCCGCCGAGTCGCACGCCAGTGTCCGGGAGGCGATGCGCCAGGATCGCGCTGCCAAGCGGACCGCCAAGGCCCGTGGGATGGACTACATCGACGCCTGGACCGCCAACCAGGTCGAGGCCCGCGGGCACCTCTCGCCCGACGAGATCGTCGCCGCGGCCGAGGAGGTGTTCGGGCGTGCCCTCCGCGGCCGCACCAAGACCCCGGCGCTGATCCGCAGGGTGCCGATGAAGTTCCCGGAGCCGATCGGTCGGCGCATGCCCCTCGGCTACCTCATCGACACCATCGGCAACCGCGACATGTGGATGCACCGGGTCGACATCTCCCGCGCGGTGGGCCGCGATCTCGTGATCACGCCCGATCACGACGGGAGGCTGGTGGCCGACGTGGTGAAGGAGTGGGCCGACCTGCACGGTGAGCCCTTCGACCTGGTGCTGACCGGCCCGGCCGGCGGGCACTACGTCGGAGGAGAGGGCGGCGAGGCCATCGAGATCGACGCGGTCGAGTTCTGCCGCATCCTCTCGGGTCGGGACGAGGGCACGGGGTTGCTCGACCAGCCGGTGCCCTTCTAGGAAGCGTCCAGCTCCCGTTCCGCCAGGCGGCGGGCGATGACCCGCAGGCAGAGGGTCTCGTCGGCACCCTCGAAGATCGAGAGCACCCGGGCGTCGACGAAGTAGCGGCTCACCGCGAACTCCTCGGCGTAGCCCATGCCGCCGTGGATCTGTTGGGCCTCGCGAGTGACCCATTCGGCGGTGCGGCACACGTAGGCCTTCACCATCGAGGCGCTGAGCGATCCCTCGCCGGCAGCCATCTGGCGGGCCACGTCGTAGGCGAACTGGCGTCCGGCCTGGATGAGGGCGGCCATGCGCACCAGCTTCATCTTGGTGAGCTGGAACTCCGAGATCGGCGTGCCGAACACGGTGCGTTCGTTGGCGTAGTCGAGCGCGGCCTCGAAGGCCGCCTGCATGATGCCGACGGCCCGGGCGGCCGTCTGGAGACGCCCGTTCTCGAACCCCTCCATCTGCAGATAGAAGCCCCGGCCGAGGCCTTGCTCGCCCCCGATGAGGTTCTCCTCGGGCACGAACCAGTCGTCGAACGACACCTCGTAGGAGTGCATGCCGCGGTAGCCGAGCGTGTCGATGGCCCGGCCCTCCATGCGACCGCCGTCGTCCTGCTCGAAGGTGAAGGCGTGTCCCGGGGCTTCAGGCTTCTCGACGACGAACAACGAGAGCCCCCGATGGCCCAGTTCACGGTCGCGGTCGGTGCGGGCCAGCAGCATGAGGACGTCGGCGCGTCCGGCGAACGTGGCCCACGTCTTGACGCCGCGGATCTTGTAGCCGCCCTTCACCTTCTCGGCCATGGTGGTGAGGTTGGCGACGTCGGAGCCGAAATCGGGCTCGGTCACCATCACGCCCACCATCAGATCGCCGCTGGCAATCCGGGGAAGCCACTGTTGCTTCTGCTCCTCGGTTCCGCCCTTGACGATGGCGCGGGTGAGGATCTCGGGCCGGGTGATGAGCGAGCCGCCGATGCCGAGGCTCCCCCAGGACAGCTCCTCGGTGGCGACCACCATTCCCAGGTAGTCGCTCTCGCCCCCGGTGGCGTAGCCCCCGTACTCCTCGGGTACGGAGAGGCCGAACCCACCCAGCTCCGCGAGCCCGTCGATCAACTCCTCGGGCACGTCGGCATTGGTGCGGTGCACGTCCTCCGCCACCGGTCGGATCTTGTCCTCGGCGAAGCGGCGGAAGGTCTCGCTGACCAACTCGAATTCCTCGGACAGGTGGTTGGGTCCCCCCGCCTGTTTGGAGATCTCGGCTGCGAGATCCTCGATGACCGCCGGGCTGCGCTGCTCCTCCACGAACTCGCGGGTGGCGTCGAGGTCGGCGACCGCGACGCCCCATTCGGACTCACGCCCGGCGATGCGGGTGAGGAGGTCCCACACGGCATCGGCCACGTAGAAGCGGGCCAGCGCGGCCTCGACGTCGCCGTGTTCGCCGTAGCGGAGCATGCTTCGGCACCCGGTGATGGCGCTGGCGGCGTGCGCGAGGTCGTAGGCGAAGATCTGGTGCTCGTCGAGCTTGGCGACCGAGATCCGGGCTCCGTCGGCGCAGAGCCGGCTCAGGTGGTTGACGGCGGAGTCGACGACGCGAGACGCGACGTCGACGGCGTTCTGCGCGGCTTCGAGGCCGGACTCATCCGATGCAGGCACGGGCGCAGAGCGTATCGATGGGGCGGGGAGGGGACACATTCTCCCCGCGTTCCGTCAGCGGGCGGCAATGCCGCGACTCGAAGGATCAGACGGGTTCGGTGGCCGTGCGGTGGTATTGAGTGCGGTACAGCTCGGAGTACAGGCCGCCGGTGTCGAGGAGGTCGGCGTGGCTGCCCTGCTGTACCACCCGTCCGCGGTCGAGGACGAGGATGGTGTCGGCGGCCACGACGGTGGAGAGCCGGTGGGCGATCACCAGGCTGGTGCGCCCGGCGAGCGCGTCGGCGAAGGCCCGCTGGATGAGCAGCTCCGACTCGGAGTCGAGATGCGAGGTGGCCTCGTCGAGGATCACGATCGCCGGGTCCTTGAG
>CAZTOV010000113.1:0-5924 GCA_964615175.1 uncultured Burkholderiales bacterium | reverse complement strand
GGGGAGGCCGCTGCGTGCGCTGGTGGAGGCCGACCGGCTGTCCTCGGTGATCCTGTGGGGACCGCCCGGCACCGGCAAGACGACGGTCGCCCGCCTCATCGCCGACGCGACCAAAAAGCACTTCGACCCCATGTCGGCGGTGACGGCGGGGGTGAAGGACGTCCGTGAAGTCGTCGCCCGGGCCCGCGAGCGGCTGGCGGAGCGGGGAAGGGGAACGATTCTCTTCCTCGACGAGATCCACCGGTTCAACCGCACCCAGCAGGACGCGTTGCTTCCGCACGTCGAGGACGGCCTCGTCGTCCTCATCGGCGCCACCACCGAGAACCCCTACTTCTCGGTCAACGCGCCGCTCATGTCGCGCTCGACCCTCTTCCGCTTCGAGGAGCTGCCGGCCGGGGCGCTGGCCGGGCTCATCGACGACGCTCTCGCCGACGCGGCGCGGGGGCTTGGCGGCGCCGGTCTGACGATCGACGCCGAGGCCCGCGATCACCTGGCCGACCGCGCCCAGGGCGACGCCCGGCAGGTGCTCAATGCCCTCGAGGTGGCGGCCGCCCTCACCGACGAGGACGGACGGGACCTCATCACGGTGGCCGACGCCGAGGCCGCCATCGCCGCCCGGGCGCTGCGCTACGGCGACGACGAGCACTACGACGTGGTCTCGGCCTTCATCAAGAGCATCCGGGGCTCCGATCCCGACGCCGGCCTCTACTGGCTCGCCCGCATGCTCGAGGCGGGCGAGGACCCCCGATTCATCGCCCGACGCTTGGTGATCCTCGCCAGCGAGGACGTCGGCATGGCCGACAGCCGGGGCCTCCTCGTCGCCGATGCGGTGGCGAGGGCGGTCGAGTTCGTGGGTCTCCCCGAGGCGCAGCTCAACCTCGCCCACGCGGTCGTGTACCTCGCGACCGCACCCAAGTCGAACCGCGTCACGACGGCGCTCGGTGCCGCCCGCACCGACGTGCAGGAGCGCCGCACCGGCCCGGTGCCGGTGCACCTCCGTGATGCCCACTACCCGGGCGCCCGCGGCCTCGGGCACGGCGAGGGCTATGTGTATCCTCATGATCTCGCCGAGGGATGGGCCGAGCAGCAGCACCGCCCCGACGAGATCGAGGGCCGCCGCTACTACGAGCCCTCCCGGCACGGTGAGGAGCCCGAAGTGGCCGAGCGGATCAGCCACCCACGCCGAGACGTTGACGACGACCCCGACGAGGGGAGGGACGACGATGGACGCCGGTGAGATCGCAGCCGTCGCGATCGCCGTCGTGGCCGCGAGCGCCACGGTGGGTCTGATCGTCGCTCTACGCTCCCTCGTTCGCACGGTGCGCGAATTGCGGCTCACCCTGGAGCGCCTGAACGAGCAGACCGTGCCGCTCGTGGACGAGCTGCGGGCCACCACTGCCCAGGCCCGCCACGACCTCGACCACGTCGACGCGTTGCTGTCGAGCGCCGAGTCGGTCGGCACCACGGTCGAGGCGGCGTCCCGGCTCGCCTACGCCACCTTCTCGAACCCCCTGGTCAAGACCATGTCGCTCGGGGCCGGTGTGGCCCGGGCGGGTCGCCGTTTGCGCCAGGGACGCTGAGCGGTGGTGCGGCCGTGATCCGGCGCATCGTCTGGCTCTTCACCGGGGTGTGTCTCGGCTTCTGGCTGTCGATCCGAATGGCGCGGACCATCCGCCGGGCCCCGCGCACCGCCGCCGACCGGATGGCCCTGACCGTGCGCGACGTCTGGGGGCTCCTGCGCGAGGCCGCGCTCGACGGGCGGGAGGCGATGCTCAAGCGCGAAATCGAGCTGCGGGCCGAGTTCGAAGCCCGAGCGGCCGAGCGGTTCGGGGACATGCCGTCCGAGGACCCGCCGATCCTGCCCCGGTCCTGACAGGGCCGTTCGGTAGCCTGGTCGATTCATGGGTCAGATGACCGCCGCCGAGCTTCGTCAGGCGTTCCTCGGGTTCTTCGAGGAGCGCGATCACGTCGTGGTGCCCTCGTCGAATCTGATCCCGCACGATCCGTCGCTCCTGCTCACCACCGCGGGCATGGTGCAGTTCAAGCCCTTCATGCTCGGCGAGGAGCCGGCGCCCTACCCGCGGGCGACGTCGGTGCAGAAGTGCTTCCGCACCACCGACATCGACATCATCGGCACCACCGCCCGGCACCTCACGTTCTTCGAGATGCTGGGCAACTTCAGCCTCGGCGACTACTTCAAGGACCGCGCCATCCCTCTGGCCTGGGAGTTCGTGACCGACGTCCTGGGGTTCGAGCCCGAGCGGCTGTGGGTCACCGTGTTCGAGGACGACGACGAGGCCGAGACCATCTGGCGTGACACCGTCGGCGTCCCGACCGAGCGGATCCAGCGGATGGGCGAGGACGACAACTTCTGGGCCATGGGGCCCACCGGCCCGTGCGGCCCGTGTTCCGAGATCTTTTACGATCGCGGTCCCGAGCTGGGCGACGAGGGCGGACCCAAACACGGCGGCGAGGAGCGCTACGTCGAGGTCTGGAACCTCGTGTTCATGCAGTACGACCGTCTCGACGACGGCAGCCTCGAGCCTCTTCCCAACCAGAACATCGACACGGGAGCGGGTCTCGAACGGCTTCTGGCGGTGATCAACGACGACCCGTCGGTGTTCGAGACCGACGTGCTGCGACGGGTGCTCGCGGCGGCCGAGCGGATCACCGGCAAGGAGTACGGGGCCGACGAGCGCACCGACATCTCGCTGCGCATCGTCGCCGAGCACGGTCGGGCGGCCTCGTTCCTGGTGAGTGACGGGGTCAACCCCTCGAACGAGGATCGGGGCTACGTCCTCCGCCGCATCATCCGCCGCGCCGTGCGGCACTCGGTGCTCCTCGGCGTCGACGACCCGGTGATGCCGGCCATGGTCGACGCCACCATCGAGGTGATGGGCGACGCCTACCCCGATCTCGCCGGCAACGCGCGCTTCGTGCGTGAGATCGTCGAACGTGAAGAGGAGCGGTTCCGCCGCACGCTCCACCGCGGCCTCGAAATGCTCGAGGGCCAGCTCGAGGAGGGCGACGTCTCCGGCGACGACGCCTTCAAACTCCACGACACGCACGGTTTCCCCATCGACCTCACCCGTGAGATCGCTGCCGAGCGGAGACGCAGCGTCGACATCGAACGCTTCGACGAGCTGATGGCCGAACAGCGTGAACGAGCCAAGGCCGCCCACGCGGCCGCCGAAGGCGAGGTCGGAGCCGGACTCTCGGCCCCGCCCGACATTTACCGTTCCCTCCTCGAAGATCGCGGTGCCACCGAGTTCACCGGCTACGTCGCGACCGTGACCGAGGGCGCGCGGGTGCTGGCGCTGCTCGTCGACGGCGAGCCGGCCGACTCGGCCCAGGAGGGCACGACGGTCGAGGTGATCCTCGACCGGACGCCCTTCTACGCCGAGGCCGGCGGTCAGGTCGGCGACGTCGGCGTGCTCGAGACCTCGAGCGACGCCCGCGTCAAGGTTCACGACACCCAGTGGGCCATCGCCGGATCGCTTCCGGTGCACCGGGCCGAGGTCGAGCAGGGCGTGCTCTCGCTCGACGACGAGGTGGTGGCCCGGGTCGAGTCGACCCTGCGCGGCCGCACCGCCCGCAACCACACCGGCACCCACCTGCTCCACTGGGCGCTGCGCGAGGTCCTGGGCGACCACGTGCGCCAGCAGGGCTCGCTGGTCGCCCCCGACCGGCTCCGCTTCGACTTCTCGCACTTCGAGGGCGTGAGCGACGACACCCTCGCCGAGGTCGAGGCCGCCGCCAACGAGGAGGTCCTCTCGAACGCGCCGGTGCGCGCCTACGAGACGACCAAGGAGCACGCCGACTCGGTCGGTGCCGTCGCCTTCTTCGGCGACAAGTACGGCGACATCGTGCGGGTGGTCGAGGCCGGCCCCCACTCGGTCGAGTTGTGCGGGGGCACCCACGTGCATGCGCTCGGGTCGGTGGGTCCGGTCAAGGTGCTCGGCGAGAGTTCGATCGGCGCCAACGTCCGCCGCATCGAGGCGCTCACCGGCGAAGCGTCGTTCACGCACACGAGGAGCGAGGAGGAGGTGCTCCGCGAGCTGGCGGCGTCCCTGAACGTCAGCCCCAACGAGGTGCCGGCACGGGTCGAGAAGCTGCAGGAGCAGATCCGCGAGCTGCACGACGAACTCGACGCCATGCGGTCGCGCCAGGCAGCCGGCGAGGCCAAGGAGTTGGCCGCCGCCGCCGAGGACGGCCTGGTGGTGGCGCGCCGCGACGGGTTCGATCCCGACGGTCTGCGGCGTCTGGTGGCGGGAGTGCGCGACGAGATGGGTTCGGGGATCGTGGTGATCGCGGGCGCCGCTGCCGATCCGGCCAAGGCGGCCATCGCCGCGGCGGTCAGCAAGGACCTCCAGGAACGTGGTGTGTCCGCGGCCGAGGTCGTGGCCGACGCCGCCCGCACCCTGGGTGGCGGCACGGCGAAGAACCCCGATCTGGTGGTGGGCGGCGGCAAGAAGCCCGAGGGGGTCGACGGCGCCCTCGGCCAGGCACGAGAGAAGGCGGGCGACGCGCTGCGGGGAGCGCGGGGCTGAAGACCGTGACCCGGGCACTCGGAGTCGACCTGGGGAGTCGGCGGATCGGCTTGGCGTTGTCGGATTCGGCCCTGACCACTGCCGTACCTCATCGGGTGCTGGAGCGCAGCGGCGATCGGGGAAGCGACCACGACGCCATCCTGGCCGCGGCCGCCGAGAACGACGTCGACGTGATCGTCGTGGGGCTCCCACTCGGCCTCGACGGTGAAGTCGGCACCTCGGCCCGGCAGGCGCTCTCGGCGGTCGACGAGCTCCGCCGGGCCGCCGGCGAGAGAGTTCGGGTCGAGGTCGTCGACGAGCGGCTGTCGACGGTCACCGCCGAGGCGGCGTTGCGCGAGGCGGGCGTGTCGGGCCAGGAGCGACGGAATCGGGTCGACGAGTCGGCGGCCGCGGTGATCCTGCAAAGCTGGCTCGACGCCCAGGGTTCATGATGGACCACGTCGACGAGCCGGTGGAGCAACCGCCCGGGCCGTCTCCGGAGGCCGGTACCGCCGGGGCCGACGAGTCGGACAGCCGACCCTTCCGGCTCACCCGCACCTGGAAGATCGTCGCCGGCGCGATGGCGTTCGTCCTCCTGGTCGCCGGAGCCGCGGGTGTGTGGTTGCTGCGGCAGATCGACCCGCCCGGTTCTCCCGGCGACGCCGTGGCCATCGAGATCACCGAGGGTTCGGCCAAGTCGGCCATCGCCGATCTCCTCGACGACCGTGACGTGATCACGTCGTCGGGGGTGTTTCGGTTGTACATGCGGGTCATGGGGGCGGGGGAGTTCCAAGCCGGCATCTACAACAACGGTGAGCTGCGCACCAACATGGCCATGGGCGACGTGGTCGATGCCCTCGAGTCGGGTCCCGAGATCGCCTATGAGCGTTTGACGGTGCCCGAGGGTCTCACCGTCGACGAGATCGCCGAACGGGTCGGCGCCCTCGAAGGACGATCGGCTGATCGGTTCCTCGAGCTGGCCACATCAGGGACGGCGGTCCGCTCGTCGCTGCAGCCCGAGGGCGTCGAAACGCTCGAGGGACTGCTCTTTCCCGACACGTACCTGATCGCCGAGGATGAGGACGAGGAGGACATCCTGCGTCGCATGGTGACGCTCTTCGAGCAGGTCTCCGACTCGATCGGGCTCGCCGAGCGGACCGAGGCCGCCGGCCTCACGCCCTACGAGGCCGTGATCCTGGCGTCGCTCGTCGAAGCGGAGGCCAAGGTCTCCGAGGACCGGGAGCTGATCGCCTCGGTGATCCACAACCGGCTTGCCGACGGCATGCTCCTCCAGATCGACGCCACCGTGATCTACGCCCTCGGCGAGCACACGGAGCGGGTCCTCTTCCGCGACCTCGAGGTCGACAGCCCCTACAACACGTACCGGAACCCGGG
>CAZTOV010000112.1:0-5931 GCA_964615175.1 uncultured Burkholderiales bacterium | reverse complement strand
TCGACTACATGACCCGCTTCGCCCACGGCCGCACGCTCGCCATCGGCTTCCACGGGCTCCCCATCAACATGAACACCGGACAGCCCATCCAGACCCTCGACGAGCTGGGCCAGTTCCGCTCGGCGGGGTGCGTGCGCCAGGCCCACGCCGACGCCGCCTTCCTCTGGGACTGGGCCCCGGTCGGCACCCCGGTGATCGTCACGCCCTGAGGCCCTTGAACGGTTGTGACGTAGAGACCGGTTCTGGGCCGCCCAGCAGGTCGCCGGCAGCACCGCCCGGGTTAGCCGGTTCGCGGGCGGAGGCGGCGGATCTCGGCGTTCCCCGCTTCTGGGTCCGTGTCGCCGGTGGCGGGCCATCGTCCGACCGACCAGGGGGCGAGCGTCTCGGACCCCAGCGCCTGAACGGCGGGCCAGAGATCCTCGCCTGACAGGTCGTCGATCGACACCTCGATGTCGAGTTCGTCGAGGTCGTCCTCGATCCTGCGGAATGTCTTGCGGACCTCCACGAGGAACGCCCCTTGCGGTGTGCTCTCGAGTTGCGCTTCGAGGTCGACGAGTTCACGGGTGATGTTCAACAGGGCGGTCCACTCCGGGAGGACGGCGGGCAGCTCTCCGACGAACTGCTCGAGCCGTTGCCGGCGGGCGAGGCGGTAGGAGAAGCGGTTGGCGACCGAGCGCACAGCCAGCACACCGGCGCGGTGGAGCGTTTCGCACGCCTCGGCCACGTTTCGCTTCGAGTAGC
The DNA here is from genome assembly GCA_964615175.1 of uncultured Burkholderiales bacterium. Taxonomy (GTDB): domain Bacteria; phylum Actinomycetota; class Acidimicrobiia; order IMCC26256; family JACPCJ01; genus CAZTOV01. The sequence goes on along the minus strand of CAZTOV010000112.1, from coordinate 5,190 downwards.
CGGTGGCGTCCGCGAGACGGGCGACGCTGGCGGTCCGGGCGCGTCGAGACAGGAAATACCGCAGGACCTCGGCGCGCGCCCCGAGGCCGAACATGGCCCGGAGGCGGACCCAGGCGAGCGACGGACGTTCGAGCGAAGGGAGCGACGAGCGACCCGTCACGGTGTACCGGCGCGGATCGGTTGCGCCCGGCCATGCGATCCCGGCGTGGGTGGCGACGGTGGCGGAGAACTCGCCGAACGCTTCCCGCACGGGGTCGGGCTGGGTGCGGTAGAGGTTCTTGAGGCGGGTCTTCGACACGAGACGCCAGTTGCGGATGCACCAGTCGGTCGCCTCGTCACGGAGGCGCGGGTCGGCGTCACCCAACCCGGCGGTGAAGATGATGAGGGGTTCGGGATCGATCGCCCAGTCGCCGTGCGTGGCGGTCCAGCCCGACACACCGAGTTCGCTCCAGGCACCCCACGCCAGCGCGATCGCTTGCTCGGCGAACGTCTCCGCCGGCCTGCGCTGCCTAGAGATCGCCATCATCCACCTCCACGCCGAGCAGCGTGAGGATTCGGCGCAGCTCGTCGAGGAACGCGGGAGAGGGGTCGTGCGTGCGTGTCCATCGGGCTGCCGTCATGAGATCGTCGACCGTCGGTTGCAGGGCGCGGAGGTCGGCGAAGTGCTTGCTGCGTTCGCCCTGATCGACAGCCGCGTAGAGCTTGAAACACACCAGGTCCTCGGCTGCCGGCACGTGGATCTCCAGGGCCGAGTAGTGACGTTTCCTCACGCGCCCTTCGAGACCCGGCGGCAAGCCGAAGTCCATGAGCCCTGCGGGGCCGGTGTTGAGCCAGTGGTCGCGCTCGTGGAGGAGTTCCCCCAGTGTCGCGAGCGCGTTCTCGAGTGCTTCGCGCTCGAACATATCGTGAGGATAACATGCGTGAAACGCACATGTTGCAGGCCTGCCAATGAGCCGCTCGCGTGGCTCACGCGGGGTTTCCGGCTTGTCGGCGGACCTGATCGAAGCTGCCGGTCCGGTCGAGGTCACGTGATCGGGGGGAGGGGACGAGATCGGGGATCGGTCACGTCGCTCGCCCTTCGCTCGTCCGCCACGCGGTGGTCCGAACCTGCGGTCTCACGCCCGCTGCCAGTCCTTCCAGGCGGAGTCGTAGCGGTGGGAGCGGAGGGTGGCGGCGACGTCGTCAGCGCCAGGCGGCGATCGTCGCGTGGATCGCGTCGTCGCGACGACGTCCGGGTTCGACGCCATACGGGCAGCCTCCAGGAAAGCCTCGGCGTCACCGAGGCGCGCCCGGGCATCGGCCACGGTGCAGGAGACGCGACGTCCGGTGGGCCGGGCGCTCATAGCCTGCGTCCCGTCACGCCGCCCCCCGGATCATCTGTCGGGACTCGGGGGTCAGGGGGATGCCCTCGGCGACGAGTGCGGCGATGAGGGGGTTGCCGAGTTCGACGAGTCGGGTGAACGAACGGCGGGTGTGCTCGACGAATTGCCCTTCGTTGCCGGTCCAGGCGCGGACGCGGTCGCGCAGACCGGCGGTGGCATCGACCCATGCGGGGTTGTCGATCTCCGTGTCGGTGACGAGCAGCAGGTCGATGTCGGCGTCACGTGTTCCGTCCCCGCGAGCCATGGAACCGAACAGCCATGCGCCCGCCAGTCGATCCCACGTGGTGAGGTCGGAGGTCAGCTTCTCGACGAGCCGCCCACGCAGCTCGACAAGAGCTGTCACCGCGTCGGCAGCGAGATGGTCGCGATTGAGTGACACCATGAGAGCACTGCCGGCCTGGTCGGCGACCACGATGCCGGCGTCGACGAGTTCGTTCACGTGGTCGAGCGCCGCCTGCGCGGAGACGTTGGAGTGACGTGCGAGTGCCCGAACGGTGACCGGGGTCTCGAGTTGCACGAGGGTGGCCAACACGGCACCTCGCGGCCCGGGGATCACATCGGCGTAGGGATGAGCCGCATCCACGAGTGTCAATTCTAGCAGACGAGTGTCTGGAATCATAGACACAATGGTCGCAGGGATGGTGCCGAGCTGAAGCGGTCCTGGAGCGGCCGCCGGGTGGTGAATCGTGACGGCCTGAGGCACTTGGTTGGTAACTATATTGACCATAGTATGAGGTATCATTACCATTCCGGTTTCGAAGGGGGTTGGCCATGGACTACCTCTCGCCGATCGAGGCGCTGTTCCCCGGCGTGGGGGCGGCGGTGCTCGCGGTCCTGTCCGAGACCGAGGAGCCGCTGACGATCCGGCAGGTGGCCGAACGAGCCGGAGCCACCCATCCACAGGTGGCCTCGCACCTCGAGCGTTTCGAGGCGCTGGGTGTGGTCTCGCGCCGGGTCGTGGGGCGCAGCCATCTGGTGACGCTGACCGACAGCGCCGCGTCCGAGCTGGTCCGGTCGCTCAGCCACCTTCGGGACGCGGTGCTGGACCGCATGCGCGCGACCGCTGATGCGATCGAGCCTCCGGCCCAGAGCATCATCGTGTTCGGCTCGTTCGCCCGGGGGACGGCTACCGCCGAGAGCGACGTCGACATCGCCGTCGTGGCGCCACCGGGGCGGGCCGACGACGAGGCCTGGCTGGCGTCGCTCAGTTCGTGGCTCGATCGGGTCTCGGAGTTCGCGGGGAACCCGGTGGCCGAGATCGTGGTGGCGGACCAGGAACTGGCCGAGCGCGTCAGCGAGCCGCTCTGGGAGGAGATCCGCCGGGAGGGCATCGTGGCGAGCGGGGCATCCCTCGGCGAGATCATGCCGGGACGTGACGCCCCGTCGGCAACGCGCTGACGATGGCTCGCGATCGGCGCGCCGGCCCGAACATCACCGCCTTGACGGTGGCTCAGGGCGAGGAGCACCCGCGGAAGGCCGAGGAGTACCTGCGCAGCGCGCAGGCCGCCCTGGAGCGGGGAGACCTCGACGCGGCGGGAGGCAACGCCGTGCTTGCCGGCATCAATGCTGCGGACGGCGTTTCGGGGCTCTTGCAGGGCAGCCGGTGGGACGGGGCTCACGAGCAAGCGGCTGCCCACGTGCAGACGGCCGGTGCCGACCGATTGGGGTGTGACCCCGAAGTTCTTGACTGTGAATTGCCCGCCCAGCGGGCAATTCACAGTCAAGTTCGGGGTCAGACCCGCTGCCAGTCCTTCCAGACGGGGTCGTAGCGGTGGGAGCGGAGCGTGGCGGCGACGTCGGCGGGGCGGCGGGTGTCGGCGATCTCGAACTGGGGCTCGGCGTCGGTCTCCTCGGCGTAGCCGCCCGGCTCGGTGTGGGAGCCGGCCGACATGTGGGTGATGCCGAGCGGCAGCACCCCGTCGCGGAACTCAGGCTCTTCGCGGGTCGAGAGCACCACGCCGACGTCGGGGAGGGTGAGCCGTAGCGCGCAGAGGAGCTGCACGAACGAGCGGTCGTCGAGCACGTCGAGCGGCTCGATCCCCCCGGCGCAGGGCCGGAGCCGGGGGAGCGAGACCGTCACGTCGCAGCGCCACCAGCGGCGCACCAGGGCGTCGGCGTGGGCGGCGAGGGCGAGGGCGTCCCAGCGCCAGTCGTCGTGGAGGCCGAAGAGCGCCCCGATCCCGAGGCGGCGCATCCCCGCCTCGGCGCCCCGGTCGAGTGAGGCCAGCCGCCAGTCGTAGTTGCGCTTCTTCCCCTTGACGTGCACCTCGGCGTAGCGGTCGCGGGCGTAGGTCTCCTGGTAGACGACGAGCCCGTCGCAGCCGGCGTCGACGAGCGAGCGGTAGGTGTCGGTGTCCCACACCTGGGTCTCGAGGCTGATCTGGGGCACCACCGGCGCCAGCGCCTCCACGCACTCCCGCAGGTACTCCTTCGACACCAGGCGGGCGTGCTCGGCCGACACCAGCAACACGTGGCGGAAGCCTTCGTCGACGAGGGCGCGGGCCTCGTTCACGACCTCGTCGACGCTCAGGGTGCGGCGCACGACGTCGTTGCTCGCCGCGAAGCCGCAGTAGGTGCACTCGCTCACGCAGTCGTTCGACAGGTAGAGGGGGGCGAACATCCGCACCGCCCGCCCGAACCGCCGCACGGTGGTCTCGTGGGCCCGCCGGGCGAGGTCTTCGACGAAGGGCTCGGCGGCGGGGGAGAGCAGCACCGCCAGGTCGGCGAGCGACCGGTGGGGACGGTCGAGGGCCCGCTCGACGTCGGCGGGGGTGGCGCGCTCGCAGACGTCGCGCAGCGCGTCGAGGTCGACCGCCGCCAGGTCGGCGGCGGCGGAGTCCTCGGGCGGCGTCGACGGGCGGGTCTCGAGGGTGAGGGCGCTCACGCCGGCTCGCCATCCAGGAAGCCGGTGAGGGGCGACGACGCCACCGCGTCGGCGGACGACGGGCCGACCCCGGCGCGGTAGGCGGCGCGGCCCGCTTCAACGGCGAGGCGGAAGGCGTCGGCCATGGCGGCGGGATCGTCGGCGGTGGCGATGGCCGTGTTCACCAACACGGCGTCGGCCCCCATCTCGAGGGCCTCGGCCGCCTGTGACGGAGCGCCGATGCCGGCGTCGACCACCACCGGGACCCGCGCCTGCTCGACGATCACCTCGATGCCGGCCTTCGCGCGTAGCCCCTGGTTCGAACCGATCCACGAGCCGAGCGGCATCACGGTCGCGCAGCCGACCTCTTCCAGTCGCTTGGCGAGCACGGGATCGGCGTTGATGTAGGGGAGCACGGTGAAGCCCTCGGCGACGAGGGTCTCGGCGGCCCGGAGCGTCTCGACCGGATCGGGCAGCAGGTAGCGGGGGTCGGGGGTGACCTCGAGCTTGATCCAGTCGGGCAGGCCCGCAGCCCGGGCGAGCCGGGCCAAGCGGACCGCCTCGTCGGCGTCGATCGCGCCCGACGTGTTGGTGAGGATGAGCACCGAGTCGCCGTCGACGGCGTCGAGCACGTCGTCGCCCTCGTCGGGGCCGGTGTCGACACGGCGCATGGCCACCGTCACCACCTCGGTCGCCGAGGCCTTGATCGCCTGACGGGTGGCGTCGACCGACGGGAACTTGCCGGTGCCGAGAATGAGGCGCGACGTGAACTGGCGTCCTGCGATCACCAGCGGATCGCCTGCGGGCTGATCTGCCATCGAAGCTCCCTCCGCCCGCGTTACCGGGATCAGGTCGTCGGGATCGGGTCCCGAGGGTCGTGCCCCGCTCCCGGGCACCTCTCAGCCCGGCGCGCCGAGCTCCCCTGCTCCACCGAGCATACAAACC
>CAZTOV010000111.1:0-5975 GCA_964615175.1 uncultured Burkholderiales bacterium | reverse complement strand
AGAACGAGATCCCCTCCGCGCGCATCCGGGTGGCGGCGAGCAGCACGGCCCCGGCAATGCCGCCGAGGAGGCTGATGCCGCCCTCCCACACCTTCAAGATCTCGAGCGGGTCGTCGGTGTACTGCGACGGGTGGTTGATCACGAAGGCGAGGCGGGCGCCGATGATGGCGCCGATGGCTCCCCGAGTGAGCATGGAGAAGACCTGGTCGTAGGTGATCCCCCGCCGCTGCGCCGCCGGGAGCATCAGGAACTGGGCACCGAGCAGGTAACCGAGGGCGATCCCCAGGCCGTGAGGCGAGATGGCGAGCGGCCCGAGGTCGATCTCGACCAGGGGGTCGTAGTCGAGCAGGACGCCGACGAGCCCGTGCACTCCGTTCGACAAGCCGTTCAGCACGCCGGTCATGCTCGCGCAGTCACGACCGCCATCTTCAATTACACAATCTTGAGTTCGGGGTGGGCGATGCGGCGGGGGCCGATCTCCTCGAGCCGGGCGCCGATGGCGGTGAACGCCTGCGCCGCCTCGCTGTCGGGGTCCGACACCACGATCGGCCTACCGTGGTCGCCCCCCTCGCGCAGCGCCGGAACCAAGGGCACCTGCCCGAGCAGCTCCACGCCGAGTTGGTCGGCGAGTTCCTTCCCGCCTCCGGAGCCGAAGATCTCGTAGGCCGCCCCGTCGTCGCCCCGGAACCACGACATGTTCTCGACCACGCCCACCACCGAGAGCCGCACCTTCTCGGCCATGCCGGCCGCCCGCTGGGCGACCCGCTGGGCGGCGATCTGTGGCGTGGTCACCACCAGCACCTCGGCGCGCGGGAGGAACTGCGCCATCGAGAGCGAGATGTCGCCGGTGCCCGGCGGCATGTCGATGAGCAGGTAGTCGAGCTCGCCCCAGTAGACGTCGGTGAGGAATTGCTCGAGCGCCTTGTGGAGCATGGGACCCCGCCAGATCACGGGCTCGTCCTCGTCGGTGAAGAACCCCATCGAGATCAACTTCACGCCGTTGCTCCGCGGCGGGACGATGAGGTCGCCCACCAACGACGGCGGGTGGTCGATGCCCAACATGCGCGGGAGCGAGAACCCCCACACGTCGGCGTCGAGGGCGGCCACGCGGTGCCCCTGACGCGCCAGCGCCACCGAGACGTTGGCGGTCACCGACGACTTGCCCACGCCGCCCTTGCCCGACGACACCGCGATGACGCGGGTCCGGGCGTCGGTGAACGGGTTGACGCGGTGATCGTCGTCGCCACGGGGCTTGAGGATCTCGCCCGCGGTCATCTTCTCGTCCTCGGTCATGCTGCGGAAGCGAGCGTCGATCCGCTTCACGCCGTCGACGGTGGCCAGCGCCCGGTGGATGGCCTGCTCGAGCTCGGCGACGGCGGGCGCGCCCTCGACGGGTACCGCGATCTCGAGCGATACGTTGCCCCGCTTCTCGCTCACCTCGTCGACCATCCCCAACTCGACGATCGAGCGGTCGAGCACGGGGTCGCGAACCTCTCGGAGGACGTCGCGTAGCTGGTCTTCGCTGGGCATCGGGTGCTCCTCGGGACGGATCGGCTCACGGCCAGGGCGAGACCGGGGGCCGGTATTTCCACTATCCGCGTAGGTACAATACCAACCATGGTTTCCGGACCCCCTGCCGGGAGACAGACCGACGAGCCTCACGAGGCACGGCGCCTCGACGCCGACGAGTTCTCGGCCGCGGTGAGCGCGATCACGAACGCGTTCGGCGACAACACCCGCCGGGAGATCTACCTCTTCGCCCGCCGCCACACCGCCGACGAGGGTCCCGGCGTCACCGCCTCCGAGGTGGCGGACGCGTTCTCGCTCCACGCCAACGTGGCCCGCCACCACCTCGACAAGCTCGCCGCCGGCGGATACCTCAACGTCGAGCTGGCCCGCGCCGAGTCGGCCGGGCGCCCCTCGAAGCGGTACCAGGCCGAGCCGCTCGACGACACGCTCACCTTCCCGCCCCGCCGCGACACCCTCGTCGGCACCCTCCTCGCCCGGGCCCTCGAGCGACTCCCGGCCGACGAGGCCCGCGACATGGCCGAGGACGTGGGTTACGAGTACGGGCTGTCGCTCGCCGCCCAGATGTCACCCACCGAGGGACAGCGTTCGCGCAAGGCCGCCATGGGCGCGGTCGCGGACGCCCTCACTGCCCACGGCTTCGCCGCCCATGCCGAGGCCGACGGCAACGAGTTGACCATCGTCAACGAGCACTGCGCCTTCGGCGCCGCCGCCCAGCAGTACCCGCACGTCCTCTGCGCCGTCGACCGGGGCATGATCCGCGGCATGCTCGCCGGGCTCTACGGCGAGACCGATCCCCAGTTCGTCGAGCGTCGCCCCGACGGTGCCGCCCATTGCGTGGCGACGGTGGTCTGACAGCTGAGCGGCCGCCACTACCTCGACCACGCCTCGTCGTCGCCCCTGCGGCCGGGCGCGCTCGACGCCATGCTCCCGTACCTCCGGTCTGAACACGCCGACCCGGGGCGGGTGCACTCCGAAGGTCACGTCACCCGAGCCGGCATCGAGAACGCCCGCGAGCACGTCGCCGATCTGGTCGGCGCGCGCCCGCGCGAGGTCGTCTTCACCTCGTCGGGCACCGAAGCGGTCAACAGCGCCGTCTACGGGGCCGTCGAACGCGCCCGCGAACGTCAGGGGCGCGCTCACGTCGTCACCACCGCCGTCGAGCACTCGAGTGTTGCGGATGCCGTCACCCGCTGGGCCGACGACGTGACCACCCTCGGCTGCGATCAGCGAGCACATGTCGACCCGGCTGCCGTCGCCGAGGCCATCCGCGACGACACCGCCCTCGTCTCGGTCCAGACGGCCAACCACGAGGTGGGCACGGTCCACGGTCTCGATCCGATCGTCGAGACCTGCCGCGACCGGGACACCTTGATCCACGTCGACGCGTGCGCCTCCGTCGGCTACGCCCCCGTCGACTTCCGCGCCCTCGACGTCGACCTGGCGTCGGTGACGGCGCACAAGTTCGGTGGACCGAAAGGGGTCGGCGCGCTCCTGGTGCGGCGGGGGCTCCGTATCCCACCGCTCCTCCTTGGCGGTGCACAGGAACGGGCGCGCCGCGGCGGCATCGAGAACGTCCCGGGCATCGTGGGGTTCGGGACCGCGGCCGCGGAAGCCGCCGCCGATCTCGACACGGAGGCGAAGCGCCTCCGCCAACTCACCGACCGGATCCGGGCCGAGACAAGGGCCCGCGTCGAGGGCGTCGAACTCTACGGCGACCCCGATGCCCACCTCCCCAACCTGGTGTGCCTGGGTGTGGGGGGCGTCGAGGCCGAACCGGTGCTGCTCGGGCTCGACCAGCGCGGCGTCGCCGTCCATTCGGGCTCGTCGTGCTCGAGCGAGACCCTGGAACCGTCGCCCGTGCTCGAGGCCATGGGCGTCGACGCCGAACACTCGCTGCGAATCAGCCTCGGGTGGTCGTCGACCGACGCCGACGTCGACGCCTTCCTCGACGCACTACCCCGGGTGGTCGAGGAACTCCGGTCACTGCGCTGAACGAGCGCCGTCGCGTCGGAGGCTTGCGTCTTCGTCTTCGTCCTTCCTCCGGCGGCTCCACGGGAAGAGGAACAGTACGAGGACTGGGAGGACGGTGCCGACGAGGGTCCTGAACGCGAGCCAGCCTCCTCGACCAGCCGTCGAGGCGCTGGTGTCGACGACGGCGCCGCCGGCGGTGTTCTCCGGCGCCGCGGTTCGAGGAGCCGCGTCTTCGCCGGCAGCACCGCGCCGGGGTCGCTCACCCTGGGCCCTGCGAGCCTCCTGATCGGTGGCTTCCGAATCCCCACCGTCGTCGTCACGGCCTTCGGAGCCCTCACCCTCCGGCGTCGAAGTGGGCGACGGGTCGTCGACGCCGTCACGTGCGTCGTCATCTCCGTCATCTTCATCGCCGCCGGGATCCGTGTCACCCGGCACGGTGGTCGTCGTCGAGGTCGAGGTCGAGCTCGAGGAGGACGTGGTCGACGACGACGAGGAGGACGTGGTGCTCGTCGACGAAGACGAGGTGGTCGAGGACGAGGAAGTGGTGGACGAAGACGACGACGAAGAAGTGGTCGATGAAGTGGTCGACGAAGTGGTCGACGACGTCGCCCAGCCCCCGCCCCCGTCACAGATGTCGGTGTCTTCGCGAACGAACGCGTCGTCGTCGATGTCACCCTCAGCGGGGGAGTCGAGGTTCTGCGACGACGACAGGAACGCCACCGTGCACCCCTCGCCGCTGATCGTTCCTGGTTCGGCACCCCGGTCGGCCTCACTCCCGTCGTCGGCGACACTCACCCGGGTGGTGGTCTCGTCTGTGAGATCACGCACGAAGACATCGTTGGCTCCGTTGCCGTCACCAGCCACGAGGTCGGAAGCACCGGAGTGGAACGCCACGAAACGGCCGTCGTCGGAGACGCTGGGTCCGCCACTCCAACCGCCCGCCTCGGCGTCGCCGTCAGTGAGACTGACGCGCTCGGTGCTGCCTGTCGCGACGTCGTGGAGGAAGATGTCGGCGGCTCCGTTGCCGTCGCCGGCCACGAGATTCGTCGCCACCGAGGTGAACACGACGGTGCTTCCGTCGGCATCCACCTTGGGTGCGAGCGACGCCCCGTTCGCCTCGGTGCCGTCACTCGCCACACTGACCCTGGTCGTGCTGACCGCGCCCGTCTCGTCGAAGATGCCGTCTCCGTCGGAATCGCGGTCGTGCAGGAAGATGTCCCGCTCCCCATTCGTGTCGCCCGCGACGAGATTGGTGGCCCGGGACCGGAAGACGACGTAGCGACCATCGTCGGATACGTCAGCGAACTCGCTGTCCTCGTTGGCCTCGGTTCCGTCACTGGCCTCGCTCACCCTGATCGTGGCACCCGTCTGCCGATCGTGGACGAAGACGTCGTCGAAGAGGTTGGTGTCGTCGGCCACGAGTGGCGCGAGCGAGTCGAACACCACGTACCGGCCGTCGCTCGAGATCGAAGGTCGGCGACTGCTTCCCGCAACCCCCGCGCCGGCACTGGTCACGCTGACTCGCTCGGTCGTACCCGCCGTACGGTCGCGAACGAAGACGTCACGGGATCCGTTGACGTCGCCATCGATGAGGTTGTCCGCATACGAGGCGAAGGCGACGTAGCGACCGTCACCGCTGACCGAGGGCATCCACGAGCCGTGGTCGTCGGGCTCGGTGATCGTTCCGGTGTCGCGGGCCTCGGTCCCGTCGGTGTGGATGCTCACCCGGCTCGTGACGTCTGTCGTGCGGTCGCGGACGAAGACGTCCTCGATCGCGTTGGTGTCGCCGTCGACGAGGTTGGTGGCGGCAGAGGTGAACGCCACGACGCTCCCGTCCCCCGAGACCGCGACCTCGAGGATGTCGGCATCGGCGTGGCTGCCGTCAGTGTGTGTGCTGACCCGTTCGCTCACGGGCACGGCCCCGACCGGCATCTCGGTGAGCGCGAGCGCGGGTACGACGATCGACGTCGCAAGCGCCATCCGAAGTCCGACAGCGACGATGCGCCGGCGGGTCGTTCCAACGAACATGCTCCCTCTCCCCGTGTCGGAGAAGAGATCGGCGGCAATTGTCCGGATCTTGAGGGAAACACGCGTCTCGAGCGCTTCGCTGGGGCGATTCCAGAAGAATCTCCGCCTTTGAGCAGGTTCCTCAGGTGCCGCCGGCGCGCTGTCGCCGCAGCAGGTTGAGGGCGGAGCCGGCCTTGAACCATTCGATCTGCTCGTCGGAGAGCGTGTGGCTGGTCTCGATCGCGTCGGATGACCCGTCGGCGTGGCGGAGCACCACCGTCACGGGCGCCCCCGGCGCGAGGCCGTCGAGCCCGACCACATCGACCTCGTCGTCGACCTGCACCTTCTCGTAGTCGGCCGGATCCTTGAAGGTGAGCGCGAGGATCCCCTGCTTCTTGAGGTTCGTCTCGGCGATGCGGGCGAACGACCGGGCCATGACCGCCCGTCCGTTCATGAGCCGCGGTTCC
>CAZTOV010000110.1:1759-6000 GCA_964615175.1 uncultured Burkholderiales bacterium | reverse complement strand
TTCCCGACGGCCTCGACGAGATCACCATCAGCGTCGAAGCGGGTCTCGGGTTCGAAGCCGCGATGGCCGAGGCGGCCTCATCGTCGAGCGGACCGTTGGCCGAGGAGTTCGCTCGCACGCTCCAGGACATCCAGATCGGTGCTTCCCGTTCGGAGGCGCTCACCAACCTGCTGAGACGCACCGACGTGGCCGATCTCCGCCACTTCATCCTCGCGGTGCGTCAGGCCGAGCAGTACGGCGTGCCGATCGCCAAGGTGCTCCGCGTCCAGTCCCGGGAGATGCGCGACCGCCGGAAGCAGCGGGCCGAGGAGCGGGCGATGAAGATGCCCGTCAAGATCCTGATTCCGACGATCTTCTTCATCCTCCCTGCGTTGTTCATCGTCATTCTCGGTCCCGCGGTGCTGCGCCTCGTCGACACGTTGGGTGGCTGATCGGGGCACAAACCTCCCGAGCCCTTCGTCGCCGGCCACCCTCGGTGTGGTGTCGTGCCCTCATGTCCCATTCGTGCGCACGGCGGTGCCGATACCCGCGCTGATGGGGCACGGACAGCGGGCAAATTCCTCGAACCTTCCAGCTCTCGCGTGCATGTTCGACCGGTCGGGCGATGGGAACTCACGAAGCGCGTGGGAGGCGCTCCGTGACGAAGCGAGCTCAATGGCAAGAACTCAAGGAAGGGCAGACGAACGCCGGGCGCTCGGCGGTAGCGGCGTCCGGGAGCAGCCGGCGGTCGGCTTCGACCGGTACGCCGTCGCGCGCCTCGTCAGGCGCGCCCAGGACGGTGACCGCGAGGCGTTCGGTCTCCTCTATCGCGCCTACCGCACCAAGGTCTTCAGCCTCGCCCGCTTCTCGCTCCCGAAGGTCGCGGCCGAGGACGCACTCGGCGAGACGTTCGTACGGGCGTGGAGCGCGCTGCCCCGCTACCGCGACACCGGGGCGCCCTTCGTGGCCTGGCTGTACGGGATCGCGCGTCACGTCGTGGCCGACATGCACCGGGCCCGCTCTCGGGTGGAACCCAGCGAGGACGCCGAGCGTGAGCCGCTCGACACGCGGGACGCCGATGTCGATCGCCTCGCCCTCCACGCCGCGCTCGAGCAACTCCCCGACGAGCAGCGGGTCGTGGTCGAGCTGAAGTTCCTCGCCGGACTCAGCAACGAGGAGGTCGGGGCCGTCCTCGGAAAGTCACCCGGCGCCGTGAACACACAACAGTGGCGAGCGCTGGGTGCCCTGCGAGAGCTGTTGGGCGGGTCCGACGATGCTCTGGAGATCGAATGAACGACCGCCTGACCGCCGATCTCGGTCGATGGGAGCGCGGTGAGCTGCGTTCCGACGAACTGGCTCGGTGCCACCCCGACGGAGAGCCCGACGAACTCCTGCAGATGCACGCTCGGGTGTCGCTGGCCATGAGCGCGACCGCCGAGGAGCCAGACCTCGGCTGGGAGGAGATCGAGGTCCGTCTCGCGCTCGACCTCGACGCCGAGGCCGAGCGCGATGACGAACTCGGCTCGCGGCGGCGCCGAGTCCCCGTGCTCAAGCTCGTCATCGCATTCGTCGCCGGCGCGTTGGTCAACCCGTTCCAGCCGGCCGACAGGGCAATCGACGGCCTGCGGGCGGTCGCGCGCAGCACCGGCCACGCCGTCGTCGAGGAAGTCACCGACGTCTTCGAGCCGATGATCCCGCCCAGAACCGCCGGCGTGCTCGTCCTCGACCCCGGCAACACACAGAACCTCTCGGCGGTGACGCCGGAGGCGTCGCCACCCCCGTCTGGTCCGGCCCAGCCCGGCACGTTGACCTCCGATCCGGAACCCCAGCCGGTGTCCGAGCGACATGATGTCGTGACGCAGGACCCCGTCGAATCCGATGAGCCTGCGGCAGCCCCCACCGAGCCTGCCGATCCCGGCGGTTCCGACGAGCCGGAGGAGACAACCGCCCCGAGCGATTCCACTCCGGAACCTGATCACGGCCCGTTGACACCCCCGGGTCAGGAGCGCGGCGCGGAACGGTCACCGACGCACGGCGGCGAGAAGGCCGAGCCCACTCCACCGGGCCACACCCGGCAGCCCACGAGCCCTCCCGGCCACGCGCAACGTCCAGCACACGCGGGAGCGAGCGCGCCGGCGTCGAGCACGCCGGACCCGGGCCCGCCGTCCGAGATGGCCGGTGAAGATCGCGGGCCCGACGAACACCCCGGGGAGGGGCACCGTGGCGCCGGCGACCGCAGGAAGGGCCCCCGGTAACGGTCAGCGCTCGAACGTTCCGACCACCCGGTTCTGCTCGATGATGTGATCGTCGATCATCTCGAGCAGCTGCTCGCGGGTCAGGCCCGGTCCGGCATCCAACTCGGTGTCGATGGCGTAGAGGTGGAAGAAATAGTGGTGGGTCCCGTGCCCCGGAGGCGGAGCGGGCCCGCCGTAGCCCTCGTTGCCGAAGTCGTTCGGTCCCTCGGTGAACGCGTTGCCGCCGCCCTCGGGGATCTGGTCGGTGTCGGCGGGGATGCCGTAGACGACCCAGTGTGTGAACCCGTCGGTGAGCGGCGCGTCGGGGTCGTGGCACACGATCGCCAGCTGACGCGCCCCCTCGGGCACGTTGGCGATCCGCAGCTCGGGCGAGACGTCGTCGCCTTCGGCGGTGTGCTTGGCGGGGATGGCCCCACCGTGGTCGAACGCGGGGCTGCTGATCGAGATCTCACCGAGATGGAGCTTGCCCATCGATGCCTCCCGTGGGTCGTCTTCGTGGTGTGTCTTCGTGTGTGCGCCTCCTTGACTACCACGCGGACCCACCGGGCGCCCGCGCTTCTCAATCCAGCGACGCTCGCAGCGCGTCGACCGAGTCGAGGTCGTCGACCGCGGCGGTGGTCCGCTCCATGGCGGCGCGGGACAACTCCTCGCCTTGCCACTTCGTCCCCATGGCCGCAGTCGTCGTCGCCGACACCCAGGCAAAGACGGCGAAGCGGCGGTATTGGTCCCAGGCCACCGCGGGGTCGAGGCGCACCCCTTCCGAGTGGAGGGTGGCGAGGTAGTGGTCGAGCAGGTCGTGCTCCAGGGCCCGGCGGGCGTCGGGCGACATCGAGTAGCAGCACGTGTAGGCCACGTCGCGGACGCCCGGCGACCGGCTGAGCAACGCCCAGTCGTAGAAGCCGGTCCGCCCGTCGTCGACGAAGAGGTTGCCGATGTGGCAGTCGCCGTGGATCAGCGTCCGCTCGCCCTCGTTCCACAGGTCGAGGATCTCCCGCGTGCGCTCGGCATACAGTTCGCCGACCTCGCGGAACGCCGTCGGCATCTCGTCGACGAACGGCTCGAAGGCCTGGCGCACGTAGGTGCCCGACGCTGCCGCTGCCGCTGCCGTCGCGGCGTCCATGGCGCCGAAGCCGCCGTGGCCCGGGAGCCAGGCCAGATCGCCGTCGAAGCGGGCCGATTCCCAGAAGGTGGCGTGGAGGCGGGCCAGTTCCTCCACCGTCGAGCGGGCGCGCTCGTCCTCGTCGGCCTCGGCGCGCTCGGGGAACCGGCACCCCGAGGCCACGAGGTCTTCGAGAACGATCACGAAGTTGCCGTCTTCGTCACTGTCTGCCCTGAGGACGCGGGGCGAGCGGACGGGGAGGTCGTTTCCGACCGTCGCGTAGAAGCGGGTCTCGGCCAGCCCGAGGCCGGTCATACGGACGAACGCCCGTTGGTCGTCGTCGAACGGGGCCAGCTTCACGAAGACCGAGTCCGGCACGCCGGCCCCCTCGAGTGCGACCCGGGCGCGGCCCGTCGTCCCCGAGTGGGCGGCGAGGATCTCGGCCGCGGTCACGTCGACGTCGAGCGCCGCGGTGAACCAGGCGGGGGAGAGATCTCCGATGTCGACCGGAATCGTCACGGGGCGCATTATGTCCCGGCGCGGCGTCACATCTCCGTGGTTGCATGGTGCCGGCGGGAAACACGAGGAGGCGGGCGCCGTGGGTCGGTCCAAGTTCATCAAGGAGACGCAGGTCGTTCCCGATCCCGCCGTCAGCGGCCGTTACCGGGGCGAGCTGACCGGTAGCTGGAATGCCCCGTTGTTGCCCCAGGGCGGCATCGTGGCCGCCCTCGGCCTTCGGGCGGCGGCCGCCGAGTTGGCGAACCCCGAGCAGCGTCTCCGGTCGGTATCCACGGTGTTCGCCGCCCAAGTTCCCGCCGGGCCGGTGGTGATCGACGTCGAGATCCTCCGACGGGGACGATCGATGAGCCAGGCCACGGCGACGGTCCGCTCCGAGGACGCCGAGGCCG
>CAZTOV010000110.1:0-1659 GCA_964615175.1 uncultured Burkholderiales bacterium | reverse complement strand
CGATCGATGAGCCAGGCCACGGCGACGGTCCGCTCCGAGGACGCCGAGGCCGGGCACACCCTGATCGCGGTCTTCGGCGTCGAACGACCCGGCTTCGAGTTCACCGAGTTGCCGCGAGCCGACGTCCCCGGCCCGCACGAGTGCATGTCGTTCCGCGAGGCTCCCGACGATTCCGACTGGGAACGGCGCTTCGAGGCCACCTTCTGGGACCAGATCGAGGGGCGCTTCGCCATCGGCCGTCCCTGGTGGGATCAGGAGGCGGTTGGCGCCCGGTCGGCCGAGAAGGCCTACTGGTACCGCTTCGACGAGCCGCCGCTCCGCGACGACGGCAGCTACGACCCGCTCGCTCTTGTGGTGCTCGCCGACACCATGCCCGGGTCCGTTGGCGAGCGCGTCGGGCCCCGGGACGTCATGTGGCTGAGCCCGTCGGCCGACCTGACCGTCCACATCCTCGGCGAGGCGACCTCGGAGTGGCTCTTCGCCCACGGCCGGGCCCGCCACGCCGCCCACGGGTACGCATCGGTCGACATGGAGCTGTGGTGTCCCGAGCAGGGCCTCGTCGCCTACGGCACGCAGGTGATGTTCATCAGCTTCCCCGACGGTCCCCCCGACCCCGCCGTCCTCCACCTCGACCGACCGGGATAGCCTGCGCGCGCATCGGGCGAGCCACGCCCGCGGCTGGAGGAGCCGACGAGATGTCGGCGGGGGGAACAGATGGTGCAGCTCACCGAGCAGCAGGAACGGCAGTGCAGCGAGAGCCGGTGGGATTTCTCCGACCTCTCGGCGGTCTTCATCAACTGCACGCTGAAGAAGTCGCCGGAGCCGTCGCACACCCAGGGTCTCGCCGACATCGCGGTCGCCATCATGGAGAAGAACGACGTCTCGGTCGAGGTGATCCGGGCCGTTGACCACGAGATCGCGCCGGGTGTTTACCCCGACATGACCGAGCACGGCTGGGAGCGCGACGACTGGCCGCAGATCAGCGAGAAGGTGATGGCGGCCGACATCCTCGTCCTGCTCAGCCCCATCTGGCTCGGCGAGAAGTCATCGGTGTGCACGAAGGTGATCGAGCGGCTCTACGGCAACTCGCACGTCCTCAACGACGAGGGGCAGTACGCCTACTACGGCAAGGTGGGAGGCTGTGTCATCACGGGGAACGAGGACGGCGCCAAGCACTGTGCGATGAACATCCTCTACTCACTCCAGCACCTCGGCTACGCGATCCCGCCCCAGGCCGACTCCGCCTGGCTCGGCGAGGCGGGGCCGGGTCCCTCGTACCTCGACCCCGACTCCGGCGGGCCTCAGAACGACTTCACCAACCGCAACACCACCTTCATGACCTGGAACCTGCTCCATCTGGCGCGGATGCTCAAGGACGCGGGAGGGATCCCCGCTCACGGCAACCAGCGGTCGGAGTGGGACGCCGGGTGCCGGTTCGACTTCACCAACCCCGACTACCGCTGAGCGGATCCATGGATGACGTGCCCGAGATGCCCGACGAGCGCACCTTCACGGTCGAAGAGGCCCGGGCCGTGCTCGACGAGATCCGTCCGCAGCTCGAGGCGGTCATCGACATGCGTGCCGACCTCACCGAACAGGTTCACGCTCACCAGGAGGGCGAGGAATCGACGGCCATCGCCGATCTCAAGGCGATGGAGG
>CAZTOV010000109.1:4323-6064 GCA_964615175.1 uncultured Burkholderiales bacterium | reverse complement strand
ACGGCGAGGACACCGAAGATGGCGCCCCTCGAGAACAGCGGGACCGCGGCCGCCGTGTCACAGGCGGGTTCGGGATCGACGACCTCGGCGTCACGGGGAGCGATCACCGCTCGTCCCCACGCGGCCACCGCACCGGCGACGCCGTTGCCCCAGGCCAACTCGCCCCCCATCTCCATGCCTGCGGCCGCCCGGGCCTGGATCCGCATGCGGGCGGGGTTGACCGAGAAGAAGACCCCGGCCGTGCCGCCCACCGTGGTCACCGCCTCGTGCAGCGCCACCTCCGACAGCCGGCTGAGGTCGCGTGTCGCCGCCAGCGTGTCACCCAGCCGGGCCACGGCACGACGGAACTCGATCCGTTCCCGCTCGGAGTGCTCCACCGCTGAGCGCATCTCCTCCTCGTGACGGAGCACCACGAAGACGGCCAGCGCGACCGCCAGGATGCCGGGGATGAGGAGGAGGAGCGCGGCCCGGAGGAGGTCGTCCTCGGCGAACACCGTGGGGGCGAAGACCACACCGACGAGCACCGGCACCCCCACCGAGAGGGCGATGGCCAGCGTGAGACGCGTCCGCGAGGTCACGACCGCCTCTCCGAACGACTGGGGCCGGACCGGTCTTCGGGATCGATCCGCAGCTCCTCGCCGTGGATCAGACGCCGGAGGTTGGCCAAGTGGCGGGCGATCACCAGGAGGCAGATCGCCGAGACGGCGGCGATCTCCCACACCTCCGACCCCATCAACGCCACCCCGACCGGCAACGCGGCGGTGACCACCAGGGATCCGAGCGACGCCTTGCGGGTGACGCCGCTGACGGTGAAGAACAGCACCAGGAGCGCCGCGCTCACGATCGGGTAGAGCGCGATCGCCATCCCCCCCGCGGTGGCCACCCCCCGGCCACCCTTGAATCGGCGCTGCACCGGGTAGACGTGGCCCAGCACCGCGGCCACACCCAGGATGTAGCCCCCTGCAGGCCCCCAGAGCAGGATCCCGGCGAGGGCGGGCAGGGTCCCCTTGACGATGTCGCCGACGAACACGAGGGCGCCCGGGCCCCGGCCGAGCACCCGGTAGACGTTCGAGGCGCCCGGGTTCCCCGACCCCACGGTGGTGATGTCGTAGCCGTGGGCGCGCGTGACGAGATGGGCCGTCGGGAAGGTGCCGACGAAGTAGGCGACGGGGAGGAGCGCGAGCGCAGCGGCCATGACGGCCCCCATTGTGTCAATCGCGCCCCGCGAAGGTGCGAGGGACGGGAAGACGGAAGCGAGCAGGAGCGTTAGACTTAGCAGTCGAATCCTTCGAGTGCCAGGGTGCAACCATCCGGCACGAGGACACAGGAGCCAGGGACATGCCCACGTACCACTACCGGTGTTCGGAGTGTGAGCAGCACCTGGAGGTCGTGCAGTCGATGACCGACGACCCCATCACCGAGTGCGGCGCCTGTGGAGGCGAGATGCACAAGGTGCTCCAGCCGGTCGGGATCGTCCTGAAGGGCTCGGGCTTCTACCGGACCGACAACCGGGGCTCGTCGAAGAAGTCCTCCGGTTCCGACTCGTCCGACAAGTCCACGAGCAGCGACTCGAAGAACTCGAAGGACTCGAAGTCCGACGCTTCATCGGGTTCTTCGTCGAGCGACTCGAAGTCGTCGAAGAGTTCCGGCACGTCGGGCAGCTCGAAGGCCGAGGCCAAGAGCGCCTGACGCCCCGAGTGCTGGTGCCCACCGCCGACATCGGGGTCTTCGGAGGTTCGGG
>CAZTOV010000109.1:0-4223 GCA_964615175.1 uncultured Burkholderiales bacterium | reverse complement strand
TGACGCCCCGAGTGCTGGTGCCCACCGCCGACATCGGGGTCTTCGGAGGTTCGGGTTTCTACGACTTCCTCGACGACGTCGAAGAGGTCGTTGTCGACACCCCCTTCGGTTCGCCCAGCGCGCCCCTCACCATCGGCGACGTCGGCGGCCGTACGGTCGCGTTCCTTCCCCGTCACGGCGGTGACCACGAGTTCCCTCCCCACGTCGTCAACTTCCGGGCCAACCTCTGGGCGATGGGTGAGGCGGGCGTCGAACGCGTCGTGGGGCCCTGCGCGGCCGGCTCCCTCCGTCCCGACGTCCATCCCGGTGATTTCGTGGTCCTCGATCAGCTCGTCGACCGCACCTCGGGTCGGGCCCACACCTTCTACGACGGGCCCCAGGCCCACCACGTGTCCTTCGCCGATCCCTACTGCCCCGAGTTGGCCGCGCTGGCGACCAAGGCGGCCCGGGACGCGGGTGTCTCGGTGCACGAGAGCGGCACGGTGGTCGTCGTCGAGGGCCCGCGCTTTTCGACCCGGGCCGAGTCGGCCTGGTTCCGCAGCGCCGGCTGGGACGTCGTCAACATGACCCAGTACCCCGAGGCGTACCTCGCCCGTGAGCTCGGCATCTGCTACTCGGGGATCGCCCTGGTGACCGACTACGACACCGGCGTCGAAGGTGTGGAGGGGGTCGAGCCCGTGACGATGGACGAGGTGTTCGCCTTCCTCGAAGCCAACGTCGCGCAGGTCAGGTCAGTACTGTTCGACGTGATCCCGAAGATCCCGAACGAACGCACCGGATGTGCGTGCGCGGACGCGGTGGGTCCGCTTCCCACCTGAATCCGCCGACGAACCGGAACGAAGGAGTGCATGACACGATGAGCGAGCTCCACGAAACCGCCCAGGCGATCGTCGCCCCGGGCAAGGGCATCCTCGCCGCCGACGAGAGCACCGGGACGATCGAGAAGCGGCTGTCGTCGATCGGCGTCGAATCGACCGAAGAGCGCCGCCGCTTCTACCGCGAGACCCTGTTCCGCACCGAAGGACAGGAAGAAGGCATCAGTGGGGTCATCCTCTACGACGAGACCATCCGTCAGGAGGCCGAGGACGGCACCCCGCTGGTCGAGTTGCTCGCCTCGAAGGGCATCATCCCCGGCATCAAGACCGACAAGGGCGCCAAGGACCTCGCCAACTTCCCCGGCGAGAAGGTCACCGAGGGGCTCGACGGGCTCCGCGACCGCAACACCGAGTACGTGCGGCTCGGCGCCAAATTCGCCAAGTGGCGGGCCGTGATCGCCATCGGCGACGGGATTCCCACCGACTTCTGCCTCCAGGCCAACGCCCACGCGCTCGCCCGCTACGCGGCGCTGTCGCAGGAGGCGGGCCTGGTGCCGATCGTCGAACCCGAGGTGCTGATGGACGGCGAGCACGACATCGACCGGTGCGACGAGGTCACCAAGCGGACCCTCAGCGCCCTCTACGAGCAGCTCGACGCCCACAAGATCGACCTCCCGGGCACGCTGCTCAAGCCCAACATGGTCCTCCCGGGCAAGGGCGACCGCACGGCCCCGCCCGAGGAGGTCGCCGAGCGCACCATCGCCTGCTTCCGAGAGGTCGTCCCCGAAGACGTTCCCGGGATCGTCTTCCTCTCCGGTGGGCAGAGCGACACCGAGGCGACCGCCAACCTCAACGCCATGAACAAGCTCGGCCCGCACCCGTGGGAGCTGAGCTTCAGCTACGGGCGCGCCCTCCAGCAGCCGGCCCTCAAGGCCTGGGGTGGCGACGACTCGAAGCGTGACGACGCCCAGGCCGCCTACCTCCACCGCTGCCGGATGAACCACCTCGCCCGCAAGGGCGAGTGGACCAAGGACGCCGAGCAGGCGGCCTGATCCCTTTCCGTCTGATGTCTCAGTCGCGTTAGCGCGAAGGATTCGCGCTAACGCGACTGAGACATGTTCTTGTCGCGTTTTCCCGTCTCGACGCGCTTAGCGGGTCGGGAATGCTGGTTCGACGTTCACCCCGCACGCTGGCCGTCTGGACGGTGGCCGGTCTCGCCGCGCTGGTCGCGGCGCGGGTGATCGCCGGCGACGTGGCGGCTCTCCACGGGCGCGCCCGGGCTGCCGGGGCCGAGGTCACCGCGGTGGTGGCAACGCGCGACCTCCCCCTGGGACACACGCTCGAGGCCGATGACTTCGACACGGCCGTCCGCTACCAGGGGCACCTCCCCGACGGGGCGCTGCTCAGCGGCGACGGGCTCGCCGGACGGGTGGTGACCGTGCCGGTCCTCGAGGGTGGCGTCGTCACCAAGCGGCACCTCGGACCCCGCGATCGGACCGGCCTCGACGGCGTCGTCCCCGAAGGCATGCGGGCGATGCGGGTGGTGATCGACGAAGCTCCCCATCTGGCAGCAGGGTCGGTCGTCGACGTCCTGGTGACGTTCGACCCCGGCCTCGTCCCTCCCGAGATCGACGCCACCACCACCGTGGTGGAGGGCGCCGTGGTCGTGGGCGCCGACGAGGACGACCATCGAGAACCGGGGCGCGACGCGCGGGGCGTGACGCTGCTCGTCGACGAACCCGCGGCCCGGCGTCTCGCCTTTGCGATGGCGAACGGTATCGTCACGCTCGCTCTCGCCCCGCCCGAGGAGACCTGTTGCCCCAAGCCGTCATCGACGCCGTCCTCGGCCTCGTCCAGGGACTGACCGAGTTCCTGCCCGTCTCCTCCAGCGGCCACCTGGTGGTGGTTCCCGCCGTGTTCGGATGGGACGACCCCTCGGTGAGCTTCGACCTGCTGCTCCACGTGGCGACCCTCGGCGCGGTCGTCGTCTACTTCCGCCACGATCTCTGGGACATGACCAAGGGGCTGGCGGGCCGAGGCGACGACCCGGTGGCGGCGCGGCGCATGGTGGGCTTCCTGATCATCGGCACCGTGCCGGCTGCCATCGCCGGGCTCGGGTTCAAGGACTTCTTCGAGGGCCTCTTCGACGAGCCGCTCTGGGTGTGTGCCTTCTGGATCGTCACCGCGGCCATCCTCGTCGTCGGCGAGCGCATCCACCGGACGGCGCCCGCCCGTGACCTGACCGTCGCCATCGCCTTCACGATCGGCGCCGCCCAGGCGATGGCCCTCGTCCCGGGGATCTCCCGCGCCGGAGCCACCATCGTGGCCGGCCTCGCCCTCGGGCTGTCACGCACCGAAGCCGCCCGTTTCGCCTTCCTCCTGTCGGTGCCGGCGATCGGAGGCGGTGGGCTCACGCTGATCCCCGATGTGGTCAACGGGACGTTCGAGATCACCGGCCCCGTCCTCATCGGCTGCGCCGTCGCCGCCGTGTCGGGCTACGCCGCGGTGGCCGGGCTCCTCCGTCTGGTGCGCACCCGATCGTTGGCTCCGTTCGCGGCGTATCTGGTGGTGGTTGCCCCCGCCGCCGCGATCGCTCTCTGACCCCCAGGCGTCAGGTCTGTTGCAGTCCCCCCGGAATGATCCGGGGCCGGAACGGACGCGGCCGGTCGAAGCGGTGTCCCACCACCCGAGCCTCGGGGAGGGAGGCCCGGAATCCGGCCGCGCCGTCGAAGTCGGGCATCTCGAGATAGGCCGCGCCGACCGCGTGCGGGTCGTGGGCGTCGGAACCCGCGGTGCCGGGGAGACCCAGGCGCTCCGCCAGCGCGGCGGCGTCGTCGTTGAGGTGATCGAGCGGCGACTTGGCGTTGAACACCTCGAGAGCGTCGAATGCGCCCTCTGCCGCCAGCGTGCGCGTCGTCGCTTCGCCGAGCGAGTGGCGCATCGGATCGAGGGGATGCGGAACCGTGACCACGCCACCCTGTCGACGGATCCGCGCCACCGCGTCGCGAACGTCGATGCCGTGCGACACCCGCTCGTCGAGAAACAGCCCGATCAGCTCGCCGGCACCGGTGCGCACCTCCTCTCCCACGATGACCCGACACCCCAGGTCCCCCGCCAGCGCCCGTTCCCGAGCCTCCTCGGCCCCCGCCAGCGCGTTGTGATCGGTGATGCACACGACGTCGATGCCGGCCTCCTCCACCGCGGCCGCCAACTCGTCGAGGGTGGTGACGGCGTCGCCTGAGTACATCGTGTGGAGGTGGCAGTCGACGCGCACCCACCCCGACGGAGCGGCCCGCTCCAGGTGGGGGTGCCGGGTGGACGCGGGTTCCTCGAGGTCAAAGGTCATCGGGCGAGACCCTAATGAGAGCCGATTGAGATCGCGCCCGTCCGGGACGCGTACGGTGGGGG
>CAZTOV010000108.1:2482-6129 GCA_964615175.1 uncultured Burkholderiales bacterium | reverse complement strand
TCGCAGTGCGGCGATCTCGTCCCCGTCCTTCACCGCTCGCAGCGGCGCCAGCACGAGAGAGGCCTTCACCCATTCCGCGCCCTCGTACTGACGCTGGAGCTCGAGGACGAACTGGGCCCACGTCTGGTCGCCGATGGCGATGCGGTCGGCCACCCCGGCGACCTCGGCCACGACCGCCACCGGGTCCTCGGTCTCGTCCCACGGCTGGATCGAGAACGCGTCGGGCCGCTCGACGACACGGGGCGCCTCGAGGCGGGGAACGACGAGGGTGGCCTGCGCCTCGCGGGGCAGGACCAGCATGGTGAGCCGTTCGAGCGGCATGGCCTCGTAGCCCGTGAGGTAGGGCAGGTCGGCGCCGACCGAGATCAGCAACAGGTCGATGCCGAGTTGGTCCATGCGCGCCCGGGCTCGTTGGATGCGGGACGCGTACATGGGCTCACACAATATCGACGGCCGCCCTTGCGGCCCGCGTCGGGGCGACGCATCATCGGCGCATGGCCGAAATCACCTTGCACCAGGGAGACATCACCCAACAGCCCGTCGACGCCGTCGTCAACGCCGCCAACAGCTCGCTGATGGGCGGCGGCGGGGTCGACGGGGCCATCCACCGAGCGGGCGGGCCGGCCATCCTCGAGGAGTGCAAACGGATCCGTGATGAGCAGCACCCGGAGGGTCTTCCGACCGGTCAGGCGGTCGCCACCACGGCCGGGAACCTCACCGCCCGGTGGGTGATCCACACCGTGGGGCCGGTCTACGCCAGGGGCGAGGACCGCTCGGGCCTGCTGGCGTCGTGCCACACCGAGGCGCTGCGAGTGGCCGACGAGCTGGGTGCCGAGAGCGTGGCCTTCCCCGCCATCTCGACCGGGGTCTACGGCTACCCGCTCGAGGAGGCGGCCGCCGTGGCCGTCCAGGCCGTGCGCGACGCCGACACCCGGGTCAACCAGGTCCGCTTCGTGCTCTTCGACGACGAGGCCTACGAAGCCTTCCAGTCCGCCGTGTCCGGCTGAGACCCTGTGTGTGCATGGCGTCGCGCTCTAGCGCGACGCCATGCACACACAGGGTCTGGTCAGGAGGCGACGGCGGGGCGGGTGGTGGCGGCGGTGGTGGCGGCCTTGGCGTGGTAGCTCGATCGCACCAGGGGGCCGGCCTCGACGTGGGCGAAGCCGAGGCCCTCGGCGTATTCGCGGAGTTCGGCGAACTCGTCGGGGTGCCACCACTTCGCCACCGGCACGTGCTGGCCCGACGGGCGGAGGTACTGCCCCAGCGTCAGGATCTCGACGCCGACGGAGCGGAGGTCGGCGATGGCGCCGCGCACCTCGTCGGCGGTCTCACCCATCCCGAGGATGATCCCCGACTTGGTGGTGAGCCCGGCGTCGGCGGCGCGGGCGAGCACGCCGAGCGACCGGGCGTAGCCGGCCGAGGGGCGGGCGGCGCGCTGGAGGCGCGCCACGGTCTCGAGGTTGTGGTTGAGCACGTCGGGGCGGGCCTCGAAGATCGTCCGGAGCGACGCGGGATCCCCCTTGCAGTCGGGGATCAGCACCTCGACCTGGGTGGCGGGGTTGCGGCGGCGCACGGCGCGGATGGTCTCGGCGAAGATCGCCGCGCCCCCGTCGTCGAGGTCGTCGCGGGCCACGCTCGTGACCACGGCGAACTCGAGGCCCAGGTGGGCCGCCGCCTCGGCCACCCGTTCGGGCTCGTCTTCGTCGACGCCGCAGGGCTTGCGGGTGTCGACGAGGCAGAACCCGCACGCCCGGGTGCAGCGCTCGCCGAGGATCATGAAGGTGGCCGTGCGGTCGCTCCAGCACTCGTAGATGTTGGGGCAGCCGGCCTCCTCGCACACCGTGTGGAGGTCGAGGCCCCGCATGAGCCGCTTCAGCTCCCGGTATTCGGGGCCGAGGTCGGCCCGCACCTTCATCCACTCGGGACGCTCGAAGCTCGGCGACCCGTCGGCGTCGACCCCGGCCTCGGCCAAGCGGCCGAGGAGCCGCACCGGCGTGCCCTGCGGCTGCTGCACCTCGTCGAGGCTCTGGCCGCCCTGCTCGCCCCGGCGGGAAAACGCCGCCAGATCGGTGGGCCGCTCGCGCCACACCACGTCCTGACGCTCGACCGCGGGGTAACCGAAACGGTCGGTCACGTGTCGGGTCACGACCTCGGTCACGGCCCGCATGTCGGGAGTCTCGCCGAGGACGCGCGCCATCGACGTGACGCCCCGGCCGGCGATCCCGCAGGGAACGATGTGGTCGAACATCGAGAGGTCGGGATCGACGTTGAGGGCGAAGCCGTGCATGCTCCGGCCCCGCGTGATCTTCACCCCGATGGCGGCGATCTTCTCGGGTGCGTGGCCGGGTCCGACCCACACGCCCGTGTACCCATCGATGCGCCGGGCGGCGATCCCGAAGTCGGCGAGGGTGTCGATGAGGATCTGCTCGACGTCGCGCACGTACTGCACGACATCCGGCTCGCCGTCGCGCCACTCGGGGAGGGAGAGGATCGGATAGCCGACGAGCTGGCCGGGACCGTGGTAGGTGACATCGCCGCCCCGGTCGGTCTCGACGAGTTCGGCCCCCACCGACGCCGGCGGCACCAACACGTGTTCCGGGTCGGCGTTGCGCCCCAGCGTGTAGACGGACGGGTGCTCGAGGAGCAGCAGGTGGTCGTCGGCCGAGCGCGCGAACAGCGCCGCCTGGAGGGCGTGCGCCTCTCCGTAGGGGACGGTCCCGAGCCAGCGGGAGCGGAGGAGGCCGGTCACGCGATCTCGGTCTCCCAGTCGCGGGTCTCGATGATCTCGCGCACGTGATCGAGGAACGCGGCGCAGTACGCGCCGTCGAACGCCCGGTGGTCGAACGACTGGGCGAGCACGCCCGTGTGCCGGATGGCGATCGAGTCGCCGGCTTCGGCCTCGACCACGACCGGGCGCTTCTTGATCCCCTCGGTCGAGAGGATCGCCACCTGCGGCTGGTTGATGATCGGCGCCGACACGTAGGAGCCGAACGGCCCCGGGTTGGTGATGGTGTAGGTGCCGCCCGTGACCTCGTCGGGCCCGAGCTGCTTGTTGCGGGCCCGCTCGGCGAGGTCGCGGACCGACCGGGCGAGGTGGCGGAGCCGCAGCCCGTCGGCGTTGCGGATCACCGGCACGATGAGCCCCTCGAAGTCGAGGTCGACGGCGATGCCGAGGTTGACGGCCTGGTGCACGACGAGGTCGTCGCCGTCGATGCTGGCGTTGACCGTGGGGTACTCGGCGATGGCGTCGCACACCGCCCGGATGATGAACGGGAGGTAGGTGAGCGAGAAGCCCTCCTCGGAGCGGAACTCGTCCTTGTGGACGGCCCGCACCCGCTCGACGGCCTCGAAGTCGACCTCCACCGACATCATCACGTGGGCGCTGGTGGCCTTCGAACGCACCATGTGCTCGGCGGTGCGCTTGCGGATGTTCGACATCGGAACGACTTCGTCGCCCTCGAGACGGGGGATCGACGGGGCGGCCGCGGCCGGCTCCTTCCGCTTCTCGGGCTTCTTCTCGGGTTTCTCGGCCGCAGGCTTCTTCTCGGGCTCGGGGCGCTGGGCCGCCGCCGGCGCCTCGCCGCGCTGCTCCGACTCGATGTGGTCGAGGACGTCGTTGCGGGTGATGCGCCCCCCGGCGCCGGTGC
>CAZTOV010000108.1:0-2382 GCA_964615175.1 uncultured Burkholderiales bacterium | reverse complement strand
GACTCGATGTGGTCGAGGACGTCGTTGCGGGTGATGCGCCCCCCGGCGCCGGTGCCCTCGACCTCGGACGGGTCGATGTCGTACTCCGACATCAGCCGGCGGACGACGGGAGACAGGACGAGGCCCTCGCCCTTCGTCTCGGCTCGCTCGGCCTTCTCCGCCTCGGGCTCGGGCTCTGGCTCGGGCTCGGGCTTCTCCTCGGCGGCAGGGGCCTCCGGCTCGGGCTCCTCTTCAGGCTCTTCCTCGGCTTCGGGTTCCGGCTCGTCGGCCTTCTCTTCCGCCTTCTCTTCCGCCTCGTCCTCCGCGGGCTCCTCGTCGGCCTCTGCTTCCGCGGGGGCGGCGCCGTCGCCGGCCTCGTCGGCCGAGTCGCCGATCACGGCGATCGGCGTACCCACCTCGACGGTGTCGCCCTCCTCCACGAGGATCTCCACCAGATATCCGCCCTCGGGCGACGGCACCTCGGAGTCGACCTTGTCGGTCGACACCTCGAAGAGCAGGTCGTCGGCCTTGACCTCGTCGCCGACCTGTTTGATCCACCGGGTGATCGTGCCCTCGGTGACGGTCTCGCCGAGCTGCGGCATGGTGATCTCGGTGCGTGCCAAGGTTCCTCCTGGTCGGGTCAGCCGTGCAGTCCGCGGCCGGTCAGCGACATCAGGGTCTCGCCGAACAGCTCGCTCAGGGTCGGGTGGGGATGGATGAACGCGCCGATCTCCTCGGGCATCGCCTCCCAGTTCACGGCGATGTAGCCCTCGACCATCAACTCGGTGGCCAGCGGGCCCACGAGATGGACGCCGAGGATGGGGCCGTCCTTCTCGGCCACGACCTTCACCAGACCCTCGGTCTCGCCGATGATCATGGCCCGGCCGTTGCCCGCGAACGGGTGCTTGGAGGTGACGACGTCGTAGCCGGCGTCCTCGGCCTGCTGCTCGGTGAGGCCGGCGAAGGCCACCTCGGGGTGGCAGTAGATCCCCCACGGCACCCGGCTGTAGTCGATGGGTACGGCCGGCTCGTCGAGGATGTCGCGGATGGCGACCATGGCCTCGGCGAAGGCCACGTGGGCGAGTTGCGGGGTCGAGATGAGGTCGCCCACCGCGTAGATGCCGTCGGCGGTGGTGCGCAGGTAGGGGTCGACCTCGACGAAGCCCCGGTCGTCGAGATCGACGGGTGAGTCCTCGAGGCCGATGCCCTCCGAGCGGGGTGCCCGCCCCACGCTCACCACCACCTTGTCGACGGTGACCGACTCGTCGCCCCCGTCGGGGCCCTGGTAGCGGACCACCACCTCGCTGCCGTCGCGCTCGTAGCCCTCGACGGTGACGTCGGTGTTGACGGTGATGCCACGCTTCTTGAACGCCCGCACCGCCGCCTCCGCGCAGTCGCGGTCGACGCCGGTGAGCACCTGCGGAAGCGCTTCGAGCACCGTGACCTCGCTGCCCACGTCGGCGAGGAACGAGGCGAACTCGCACCCGATGGCGCCGCCGCCGATCACGGCCGTGCGGGCCGGTACCTCGTCGAGCTTCAACACGTGGTCGGACGACAGGATGAACTCGCCGTCGAAGTCGAAGCCCGGGATCGTCCGGGGGGACGAGCCGGTGGCGAGGATCACGGCGTCGCCCTCCACCTCGCCGGAGTCGTCGGAGTCGTCGCCCTCGACCGACACCGTCAGAGAGTCGGCATCGGCCAGCGAGCCACGCCCACGCAGCACCGTGACCTTCCGGCCCTTGAGCAACCCCTCGAGACCCTTGGTGAGCCGGTCGACCACCGACTGCTTGCGCTGCTGACTGACGCCGAGGTCGAGCCCCGGCGTGCCGCCGGCGTCGACGCCGAAGTCCTTGGCCCGGGAGACGGTCCGCAACACCTCGGCCGTCTGGAGCAGCTCCTTGGCGGGGATGCAGCCCCGGTGGAGACAGGTGCCGCCGACCTTGTCCTCCTCGATCATGGCGACGTCGAGGCCGGCGGCGGCGCCGTAGAGAGCGGCGGCGTAGCCGCCCGGTCCGCCGCCCACCACCACGACGTCGTGACGCTCGGTCATGTTCCTCCCTCAGCCGGCTCCGGCTCGCTCGCCCTTCGACCTATGTCGGTCAACCTATGACGGTTCCCTACCCGAACCGCCCGCTCCCATCACGGATTTCATCTTGCCAGGAAGAGCTGGAGGGCGAAGGCGGCGAGGATGGCCACGCCGGTGACCATCGCCGCGATGATGAGCTTGCGCGTACTCATGCCCCGATCATGACACGGCCGACCACCCCAGGGTGTGTGAGCAAATGGTGGGGTCATGACCCCACCATTTGCTCACACACCCTCCAGCCTCGAATCGCTGCGGGCCGGTTGGTTTGTATGCTCGGTGGAGCAGGGGAGCTCGGCGCGCCGGGCTGAGAGGTGCCC
>CAZTOV010000107.1:0-6158 GCA_964615175.1 uncultured Burkholderiales bacterium | reverse complement strand
GGCTGGTGGAGGTCCCGACGCCGACGGTTACGCTGCGCCCACATGAGCGAGGGACGAACTGATCGTGCCCGTGAGGTCGGCAAGGCGACGCTCTCGTCGGTGAGCACTTCGCTCCGCGGACGACTGCGTGACCGACTCGCCGGTGTCCTCAAGAGCGATCCCGAGGTGCTCGCGTCGGCGGTCGAGCTGGGACTGGTGCGTCGCGAGTGGGTCGACGATCCGGAGGGACAGCCGATCTCCGAGGCATCGCCCATGCAGGTGGTGCAGCGGTTCCTCGAACGCGAGGTCGAACGCAAGCCGTCCCTCCTCTCCGAGCTGGGCCTCTCGGCTGTGCAGATCCTGTCGTCGCGAGGCGACGATGACGCCACCGACGAGAACGAACGGTCGCAGCCGATGACGATCGTGTTCACCGATCTCGAAGGCTTCACCAGCTACACCGAACAGCAAGGCGACGACGCCGCCCACGAGCTGCTCCAACGCCACACCCGCATCGTGGGTCCGATCGTCCGGAGCCGCGGCGGCCGGATCGTCAAGCGACTCGGCGACGGTCTGTTGCTCACGTTCCCCGGCGCGGAGGCGGCCGTGCTTGCCGCCCTCGAACTGGTCAGCGCCTCACCCGAACCCCTGAAGATGAGGGCAGGTGTGCACTGGGGCGAGGCCTACGAGAGTCGCGACGACGTGGTCGGTCACGACGTGAACGTCGCCGCTCGGGTCGCCGACGTTTCGAAGGGCGGTGAAGTGCTGGCCACGGTGTCCACACGCGACGCGGCCCGCGACTCCCTCGAGGGCCGCGTCGAATTCGGCCGGGTCGGGCGTCGCAAGGTGAAGGGCCTCGACGAGCCCGTGCGGGTCTGCAAGGTCCACCGGGTGGCGCCGCCCACTCTGGAGTTCGCATTGCCCTCGATCGATGCGGATGCGGAGGCCGACCGCGACGGCGTCGACCCCGCTGGCGAGGAGGAGTGACGTGGGGCATCCGGCGTTCGATCTGAGTGGCCGTGTCGCGCTGGTGACCGGCGGCAACAGCGGCATCGGGCTCGGGATGGCCGAGGCGCTCGCCCAGGCGGGCGCCGACGTGTGCGTGTGGGGCACCAACCCCGACAAGAACGCCGCGGCCGCGGAGCGGCTCGCCGCCCACGGAGCCCGCACCCACGCCGTGCAGTGCGATGTCGGTGACGAGGAAGCCGTCGAGGACGCCTTTGCCGAGACCATCGACGTCCTCGGACGCGTCGACGCCTGCTTCGCCAACGCCGGCGTGTCGGGGATGGCGCCGTCGTTCGCCGAGATGCCCACCGAGGAGTGGCGTCGGGTGCTCCGGATCAACCTCGATGGTGCTTTCTTCACACTGCGGGCGGCGGCCCGGCACATGACCGAACGCGACGGCGGGGGCTCGCTGGTGGTCACCAGCAGCCTGGCCGCCATCGAGGGCCAGGCCCGGGGTGAGCACTACGCCGCCACCAAGGGAGCCCTGATCTCGATGGTCAAGGCACTGGCGGTCGAACTGGCCCGCGACGGCGTTCGAGCCAACGCCGTCCTCCCGGGCTGGATCGAGACGCCGATGGCCGATCCCCTGCTCAACTGGGACCGCTTTCGCGAACGGGTGCTGCCGCGGGTGCCGCTGCGTCGGTGGGGTACACCCGACGACCTCGGCGGCATCGCCGTGTACCTCGCCGGCGACGCCTCCGCCTACCACACCGGCGACGTGATCTTGATCGACGGGGGCTACTCGATCTTCTGAGGCGCGACCCTCTTCGGCGACCAGTCATCGACGTCGCGCCCTTCCGGGCGGTGCGGACGGACCGGGACGCGAAACGGCGGCCCCTTGGGGGAAGGGGCCGCCGTCCGGTGGTGATGGAGGTGAGAAGCGCTCAGGCGCTCTTCGTCTCGCCCTTGGTCTCGCTCTTGGTGCTGGTGCTGCCGGCGCTGCTGGTGGTGGTGGAGGCCTTGGCGGTCTTGGTCTTGGCCGAGCTGATGCGGGTGTCGACGGCGTCGAGCACGTTGTTCACCAGGTCACGCTGACGCGACACGACCTGCTCGGCGAGGTCGAAGGCCGAGTTCACAGCCGACTTGGCCTGGGGCACGTAGTTGGGGATCTGCTCGGCGAACGGGAGGTTGATCTCGGGCACCGCCTTGTTGACGGTGTCGCTCCAACCCTTGACGGTCTCGGTCACGGTGTCCTGGCTCTTCTTCACCGTGTCCTTGACCTGATCCTGGATCTCCTTGACGGTCGGCATGGTCTCCTCGCAGTTCCTCTTCGGATGGGGCGTCTCTCTGCTAACTATTGTTAGCAAATGTTATCCGGATGTTCAAGTGGCGTCGGTCACAGTTATCACCTTGACAAACCCAAGGATCTTTGGGAGAATGAAGGCATGGAAGACATGAACCTCATCTCCCTCTCCAAGTACTTCGACGACGAAGCCGAAGCGTGGAAACTCATCGAAGACCTCCGCTGGCCGGACGGTCAGCCCGTCTGCCCCAAGTGCGGCGTCAAGGACGACCACTACTTCCTCAAGCCGAAGAGTAAGACCGGTGGCCGGAAAACCCGCACCGGTGCGAAGACCGTCCGGCGCGTGTGGAAGTGCAAGGCGTGCCGCAAGCAGTTCTCCGCGTTGGTCGGCACCATCTTCCACGGCACCAAGATCGAACTGCGGAAGTGGCTCGCCGCCATCTACCTCATGTGCTCAGCCAAGAATGGCGTCAGCGCCCACGAAATCCACCGCGACCTCGACGTGTCCTACAAGTCCGCGTGGTACATGTGCCACCGCATCCGCGAAGCCATGACCCGCGAGCCGATGACCTCCATGCTCCGCGGCACCATCCAAGCGGACGAGACCTACGTCGGCGGCAAGAAGCGGCCCGGACGCGACGCCAAGCCGAAGAACGCCGTCGTCTCGGTGCTGGAACAGGGTGGGCGGGTCCGCTCCCGCGCCGTCCCCAACGTGACCTCCGACAGCCTCTTCGAGACGGTGTTGGACAGCGCCGACCCCAAGGGTTCCCGCCTTTTCACCGACGAACACCGCGGCTACCAGGACGTGGGTTCGTTCTTCGAGAACGGCCACGAGAAGGTGTGGCACTCGGGCGGCGAGTACGCGCGCGGCGAGGTCACCACCAACCACGTCGAGGGTTACTTCTCACGGCTCAAGCGCTCGCTGAACGGCACCTACCTGCACGTCAGCAAGGAACACCTGCACCGCTACCTGGGCGAGTTTGACTTTCGTTGGAACACCCGGAAGATGAGCGACGGCCAGAGGATGAAGGAACTGTTCGGCCACGTCATGGGCCGGCGGATTACGTACTTCCTCACCACGAGCACGTAACCGACCACGTCCGACAGGATGGCGCGTATATATTACGCGCCATCCACGGACGGAGTCTCGATCGTGTACGAGGAAGGGGACCTACCGTCCGGCCCGAAGGTCATCCACCTCGGACGCAATCATGGTCGTTACTTCCCAGACCGCGTTCATGAACTCGTGGACCATGTCCCACCGCTCAGCGTCCGAAACATTCTGGAGTCCTTGCGCGCTGGCACCGTCGACAGCACGACGGAGACCAATCGCTGACTGGCCCATGGCGTCGGTCAGTTCCTTCTCGACTCGGTCTTTCAGTGTGTGTTCGCTCATAAGAAGCCAGGTTTCCAAATAGGCTGGGGTTTGTCATGAGCGACAAGGACAAGGACTCTCCGGCGAAGCCCCAGTCCTCGACGGAGCGGCCCGTCAAGATCCCGCTGGACTTCGAGGACGCGTTGAAGGGGCTTCTCGAGACTGAGCCGGAGGATCAGGACGAAGATCAGGGAGGCGCGGGTTCTCGCGGCAAGTCATAGTCCCTGTGCGGGTACCACCCCGCGTTGATACGGCCGCCCTCGCGTAGGCCAATGACGATCTTGCCTCGCATCACCGTGCCCCGATCCTCAGCGTTGACGCGCACTACAAATGATGCATCTCGGTCAGTCTCAAGCATGTTGTACGGCTGGTTTCCGGGACCGATTGGTACAAGCTGAAGAAGTTTCTGGTCTCCTCGACTTACGACTCGGACGCCAGCGATACGCAGGGTGCCGTGCAGGCCCCGTCGGATACGGCAGGAGTCTTTGGCGCATCCCTGCCACCCGAGTGCGTATCCCTTCGCAGGTTCGTTGTCCGTACCAGCCTCCCACGCGCCGTCGACAGCCATCACCGTGGCCACGAACTCCCAGTCCGGGCCAGGGTTGAGGAAGACCGCGGACACGAGAGAGCACGTAACGCTGTCTCCGGACCCGTACCTGAGGGTGATTCCGTCCGTCCGGGGATTTCCCACCGAGGGCTGGTTCAGCCGTGGGAGTTCTTGCATTTCAGTGGGCACTTCATCGGGCGATTGCCGAATCGCGACCAAGGCCCCGGTGATCAGTCCTAAGCCGACGATGCATAACAGGGCGCCAACTACCACAGCAGCCATCCAAATGCCCGCGACGTCCTGCGACACGGCCAGCGCAACCACCCCGATGCCGAGCGCGGCAATGCCGCTCCCCGCGGCGGCGTGAACTCCAGGACGCTCCATCCCATCACGCTACCCCGTTCCGTGCGTGTGGGTTTGTCTCGTACATAACTGTGGCGTCGGTCACACCCCGGTCCGACGAGGAGCCGTCCGAACCGTTCGAGATCCACGCCTCGAAACGCCCGACGGCGCCGCGGCAGTAGCGTCGCTTCCGATGGCCGACGCCCCCGAGCTCCGAACCGAGCGGCTGCTCCTGCGCGGCTGGCGGCCCCGGGATCGTGAGCCGTTCGCCGCCCTCAACGCAGATCCCGAGGTCATGGAACTGATGCCCAAGACCCTCACTCGGGCAGAGAGTGACGCGCTGGTCGACGTGATCGAGGCGGAGTTCGGCGAGTGCGGCTACGGCCTCTGGGCCGTGGAGGTCCCGGGCGAGGTCTCCTTCGCCGGCTTCGTGGGGCTGCATCGGGCCACGTTCAAGGCCCACTTCACCCCTGCCGTCGAGATCGGCTGGCGGCTCGACCGTCCCTTGTGGGGTCGCGGTTACGCGACCGAAGCCGCGCGCGAGGTGTTGCGCTACGCCTTCGACGAAGCCGACCTCGACGAGGTGGTGTCGTTCACGTCGGCCGGCCACGCCAAGTCACGGGCCGTGATGGAGCGCATCGGCCTCCAGCCTTCGGGGGAGTTCGACCACCCCAACCTCCCCGAGGGGCACCGACTCCGACGCCACGTGCTCTACCGGCTCGACGGGCTGATCGGACGTAGACGGCTCCGCGGGGACTAACCCTGGTGGTCGGCGCACCAGTAGGTCGTGCGCCCACCTACCCGCTCGCGTCGCAGCTCGACGCCGCACTTCGGGCACATCCCGCCCGGGTGGCGCTCGGCTTGGAGATCACCGGTGTGGGAGCCACCTCGCCGGCCGAGCACCTCGAGCGATCGTCGGATTGCTCGATGGAGTCGCCGCACCTCGTCGGCGTCGAGCGCCCGGGCCTCGCGGCGGGGATCGAGCCCGGCACGGAACAGCACGTCGTCGCACAGGAGGTTCCCCAGGCCGGCGACCCGTTCCTGGTTCATGAGGAGACCCTTCACCGGGGCACGGCTGGCGCCGGCGATGTCGCGCAGTGCTGCCAGGTCGAGCGCGGCGGCGTCGGGTCCGAGACGCGACGCGTCGGGTTCGATCATCACGCCGCCCAGACGTCGGGGGTCGCGAATCCGGAGGTCGCCGCCGTCGTCGAAGTGCACCACGATCCGGTCCCATGTGGTCTCGGCCCGGTCACTCCCGTACTCCAGGTGCTCGAGAGCCTGGCGGTCGTCGACGATGAGCCGGCCGGTCATCCCGAACCGGAGGCCGAGGGTGGGGCCGCGCTCGAGGTCGGCGAGCAGGAGCTTGCCGTGGCGGTGGGCAGCGGTGAACCGGTCACCGACGACGGCGTCACGCAGGCCCGATGAGCTCAAGCCCTCCTTGAGATACCAGTTGTCGGGAGCCTCGACGTCGCGGACGACCCGATCGAGCGCATGAGCCTCGAACAGCTGCCGGTAGGCCTCGATCTCGAGGAGCTCAGGCAAGCGCGGCCGTGGCGTCGCGATCGGCCGGTGTCTTGGCATCCGGCTCCGGGACGTCGCGTCCCGCCCGCGTGATCCGCGAGGCGATCGCGTAGCCGACCCCGAACACCACGGCGCCGCCCACGGCATCG
>CAZTOV010000106.1:0-6158 GCA_964615175.1 uncultured Burkholderiales bacterium | reverse complement strand
CCGCGGTCTCGCGCCCCACGCAGTCGGAACAGTCGAGGATGTAGTTCGTGGTCATACCCGCATCCTCGCGGAGGGGTGTGACATCAATGACATCCACACGTTCCCTGTTCCTGTGGTCAGAGCAGGGAGTCGACCCGGAAGATGGTCCCCGCCATGTCGGCCACCCACAGCGAGCCATCGGGGGCGAAGGTGAGATCGAGGGGCACGACGCCGGTCATGAAGTCGACGACGTCTGCCACGGATCCATCGTCGGCGAAGCTCACTCGCACCACCTTGTGGCCGGTCAGCTCGTCCCCGAAGATGTTCCCCCACTCGGCGACGAACAGGTCGTTCTCGTACTCGGGCGGGAAAGCAGGTCCCGGATTGAAGTCGAGCCCGTTGGCGCTCACGTGCATGCCGAAGAGCGCGGAGGGTTTGGCTTGTACCCCGACCCCGTCGGGCAGACCGTCGAAGGCCTTCGACGGCAGCGGGTCGCACGCTCCCTCGTCGGCATCCTGGATGAACCCGTCGAGCCCGCCCTGGTCGCGGTCGTAGAGACACCAGGGGAACCCGAAGTGCTCGATCTCGTCGGTGGCGACATCCAGGATGCTGAGCGTGTCCTCGCCCCGTGGACGCTGGACCCCGTTGTAGGTCTGGCCGTCGGGACCGTTCATGGGGACAGCGGCGATCTGGCCGCCGCCCGTCGGGTTCAGGGGATGACCGTCGGGGGCGAAGGCGACATCGTAGATGTTGCGCCAACCCGTGCCCACGACCACGGTGTCGGCGACGTCGGCGTCGGTCGCCGTCGGGGCGATACGCAGCAAGCTTCCCGACCACGGCTGGAGCTCCGGGTCACCACCCTCGTTGCCGAAGCCCGAATCGGTGGAGTTGCCGTTGGTGATGTAGAGCTGCCCGTCGTCGGGGCCAACTGCCAACCCGTTGGTGTTGTGGCGACCGTTGGGCAGACCCGACACCACCCGCTCGACTTGGTCGGCAACACCGTCGCCATCGGTGTCGCGGGCTCGGAACACCAACCCTTCGTCGCGGTTGGTGGCGACGTTGAACTCCTTGGCCGCGACGAACACCTCGTCGACGCCGTCGGCATCGAGATCGGTCGCCAGCACGCCGAGGGGTTGTTCGGCGCCGTCCAGGTCGTCGAGGAACACCGTCGCGGCACCGGTCGCCACCCCGGCGACCACGGCGTGGGCCGTGATCACCCCCGCGGCGCTGGCGACGTACAGCGTGTCGCCGTCGGCGGAGAAGTCGAGTGATGTGGGCGCGGCTGCCACCGCAGCCGGGCTGATCGCGAACCCGACGGGAACACTCGGTGGGAGCGTCGCCGCCGGCCCCACCGGGTCGGCGGATGCCGACAGGAGGGGGCCGAGGAGAAGAGCGAGCGCGAGAACGATCAGCCTGCGCATGGAGACCTCATACGGAAGGAACCGAGGGCACGGCCACGAGCGTGCCCTTCATGTTCGGATGGATGGTGCAGATGAACGGGTAGACCCGCCCCGGGTCGAGATCGTCCAGTCCGAGGACGGGGGTGGTCGGGCCGGTGAAGACGTTGATCAGCTTGCTCCAGAACACCGGGCACTGCCCCTCGGGATAGGGCACGGCACCCGGCCCGTTCTGGCACCACGGCTCGTCGTTGGCGGCACGACCACCAGCGGGGTCGGCTCCCACGTCGTGGACGAGGTTGTGCTCGAGGAGGTCGATGCTCGCCAGCGTGATCGCCCCGCCCTGGGGCACCGCCACGGCCGGGGGTGCGTGGCGGTAGGCGTCCGATCGCGGACCGGCCACGACCACCTGCGCGGGATCGTCGTCGGCCGCGGCCTGTGGCACCGGCGCCGCCACGGCCACGAGCATCGTGATGGAGGCGAGGAGGGCGAGCCGACGAGCGGTCACGACGTGCTCTCCACGACCTCGACCGCACCCCGCATGCCGATGTGGATCCGGCAGTAGAAGGTCACCGTCTCGCCGACGTCGCTCTCATCGGGCGTGAACTCCCAGAGCACGCCGTCGTCGGTCTCGTCGGCGAACTCGCCGACGGGCGGGTCGAAGGGGCTGCTCCCCCATCCTCGGAGGAACTGCTCGACTTCCTCGTCGACGTGGGCCTTGGCCGGAGACCAGAACAGTCCGTAGCCGATCTCGGAGGAGTCGAAGTCGTCACCGTTCAGCGGCAGCGGGTCGCCACCGTCGGCCTTCGGGTAGGCGAGCCCGCTGTCACCGTTGCAGGGACCCGCGCACCGCGTGACCGTGTGCCACACGTCGGCAGCGGTGTCGGCGTTCACGAACTGCACGGTGGAACCTGCCTCCACCGCCGGGATCCCAGAGCCCTGGGCGATGTTCAGGTCGGCGGGGCCGAACGTGAATCCCGCAACGGGCACGCTGTCGATCACTTCACCCGAGGGACCGGGAAGCGGACGCTCGTTTCCCCCTCCGAAGCGGCTCGACTCCGGCAGGTGGGCGTGGGTGGGTACGCCGCGGGTGCAGAGCGTGTTCGCGTCGGGCGTGCATTCGGGCGGGGTCCACCCACTGAGGGGTTTGGGGGCATCGGCGGGCACGCCCGCCTCGACCGTGACGCCGTCGGCAAACGGGTCGATCCCCGACTGCACGCCGGGAGCCACGAAGCCGACGACGATCCCCATGTTCTCGTACCAGGAGATCGACGAGTCGTAGGTCGCGTTGATGCGGAACCGGTCTCCGGCCTGCACGTTCACCGCCCAGCCGTACTGGGCTCCGGTGGTCGTCATCGAGAAGTCCCAGGAGTCGTTGGGTCCCCCCGCGTGGCCGAGACCGTCCTGAGCGCCCGGATCCGTTCGGCTCCAGGCCACACCTTCGGAGGTGAAGATCCGCCGCGACTCGCTGCCGCGCACCAGATCGACGTCGTTGCGCACGCCTCCCGGGTGCAGGTGGCCACCCATCCACACCAGCGTCCCTTCGGTCGCGCCCCGCAACTCGCCGGTCTGTTCGATCTTCTCGTAGGCGCCGTCGAGGTCGATCTCGTCGCCCTGCTGCGGCGACGGGTTGCCGTAGGGGTCGAAGCGGGCGCAGTTCTCATCAGGCCACGTGCACACCTGCTGAGCGTCGGGATCGTCGACGCTCACGTCATTGCCCTCGCCGTCCTCGAAATGGCCGAATCCCTTCTGAACGTTGAAGACGGGATTGGCCGGAGTGTTGGGCGCACCGGTTGCGATCGGGCGGCGCTGCACGTCGACCCAGACGGGGTCGATGGGCGTGATGCCGGCGGCGTCGCCGTCTGCCTTGCGCACGTAGTCCAAGTCGTAGGTGATCCAGACGGCGTCGGTCGACGTCGTGTAGTTGTGCACCATGTAGAGGAGCAGCCAGGTGTCGGTGTCCTGGACCTCGTAGCCGTGACCGGCCGGGAACAACGCCGTCGTCTTCTCCTCGCCTGACGCGAAGAACGGGATGATGTCGTCGTCGTACTGGGACGGCGGCACGCCGAACGCTTCGTCCCCCTTCAACCAGACCGAGTGATGCAGGTGGATCTCGTCGACCAGCGGCGGCGTTCCGTCGGCCCGCACCAGGTCGGGCTTGAAGCGGAGCACGTACCCGTCGTAGGCGGGCTTCTCGATGCTGACCGGCACGAGGATGGCGTCGTTCTGACCGGGACGCACGGTGATGGGGCCGTACGAGAAGCGAAGGCGCTCGCACTCGGCCCCCGGCGGGAGTGAAGCGGCCGTCCCTCCGACGGTGTCGCTCCAGACCGCTTCCTCGTAGGCGTTCTCGGGGTCACATTCCCCGGCCGGGACGGGATCGAGGAAGCCCGGCTCGGGCAGCGGTGTCTCGCCGACGGGCGTGTCCTCGAGTGCGCCGACCGCTCCGAAAGCCCGGTCGACGCCCACGAACCCCGTGAGGAGGAGCGCGAGCGCCAGCAACAGCCCGAGCGAGCTGGTGGATCTCGACCTTCGTGACACCGCGGCGACCTCCGGAAGTTCTGGTGCACTCTTCCCCCTCGTTCTACACGAAGGCGTCGAATCCCTCCAGAAGCGGCGAATCGTTACTTTCGGAGGTACTCCAGGAACAGCTCGGAGCGCACCACGAGGGCGCCTTCCGCCTCGGCGTGGTCCTGCACCCAGCGGTCGGACGACACGACGATGGCCGGTCGCTCCGGCGGAAGGTCCTGGACCTCGGCCACCACGACCTCGTCGGCCTCGACGTCGGCCGGCGAGAACACCACCCGCACCCCGGGGCGGCGGGGAGGACGGAGACCCTCGACGTCGGCACCGTCGAACACCGCCGTGACCGAGCGGTTGGTGCGCACATGGAACCGTTCCAGGAGCGCACACAACCGTTGACGCTGGGTGTCGGGCGCGGCGTCACCCCACGCCTGCATCGACACGTTGTAGCCATCGAGGATCACGGCGGGATCGTCGGGACCCGAGACCTCGAGCGCGGCCCTGAGGCCCTCGATCGACGGCCCCACGACACCCGGGGGCAGCGCCACCCGTCGTCGGGGCCCCTTCCGTGCCGGCTCCATGTCGTCCTCGACGGGCTCCTCGACGTCCTCCTCGACCGGCTCGGCCGGCTGCTCGACCGGCACAACGGGCCTCTCCACGACCTGCCCCTCGGCGAGCTTGCGCAGGGCCTCGATCTCGTCGCGGCTCAGGCCGGCGAAGTCGGACGGCAGGCGTTCGGCCGCCCGACGAGCGATCTCCGTCGCCCGTTCGGCGTCGGCACGGGCCCGAGCGGCCTCCGCGCGCTCCCGGGTCGCCTCGGTGCGAGCCTCGGCGACGCGGTCTTCGAGCCCGGCTGCTCGCTCCGCCTCGTTGCGGGCTCGCTCGTCGGCTCGCTCCCGCAGCTGCTCCGCCTGCGCCAGCTTCGCTTCGAGGCGCTCGACCCGCTGGAGCACCTCGTCGGCTTCGGCGCGCACCGCCTCCTCACGGCTGCGCCGATCGGCCCGCTCGGCTCGCAGCTCCTCGGTCAGACGATCGACCTCTCTCCGCAGATCTCGGGCTTCGCCTTCGGCCCGCCGCTGCGCCTCCTCTGCCTTCTCCACCTGCACGGCGAACGCCCGTCGATCGTCATCGAGGGCGGCTTCGTCGACATGGCGCTCGTGGAGGCCCACGATCATGCCGAGACCGAACTCCCACCCCTCGGGCTGCGCGGCCACCAGCGCGGACGCGAGCACCGCCAGGTCGTCGCGCTCGGCGGCCGCCGACACCACCGCGGCGGCCTTCGCCGGGTCCCACTCGCCGAGCACCGCTTGGATGTCGGGGCGGTCGGCGAAGGCTTCGAACACCTCTTGGCGGAAGTCGGCCTCCGTCTCGAGCGCGCGCCGAAGCTGGGCGCGTGCCGAGGCGCTCCCGAACCCGCGACGGTCGAACCCGAGCAGGGGACGCACCGAGGGGGGAACGTCCTGAGCCTTCATCTCGCGCAGCGCGTCGCCGACGCCCTGGAAGAGGGGCGCGAGCAACGACGCAGGGATGCCAGGTTGCACCCAATCCGTCACAACCGCAGGCTCCTCGCGCTCACGTGGCGACCCCGGGACCGGACCCGCTCGGCAGCCCGTTGTGTCACTCCGCATCGCTCCCCGTAGACTGCGATCGCATGCACGCACGATACGAGGAGTTGAGCCTCGACACCCAGGGCGACGGCGACATCATCGACCTGTCGCAATACGCCCAGAAGGCGGTCGACAACGCCGACCTCGAGCACGGTCTCTGCACCGTGTACGTGGCCCACTCCACCTGCGGGGTCACCACCATGGAGTTCGAGCCCGGGTGCAACGCCGACCTCAACGAGGTCCTCGAGCGTGTCGCGCCCCAGGACGAGCCGTGGGAACACAACGCCCGCAACGACGACACCAACGGGCACAGTCACGCCCGCGCCGCCATCATCGGCCCGGCGGTCACGTTGCCGGTGCGTGATGGTGAGATCGTGGCCGGCACCTGGCAGAAGGTCGTGCTCATCGACTTCGACGACCGTCCCCGTACCCGCAAGGTCGTCATCCAGCTCCTCGGTTAGCTCAGGCCTCCGCGACGGGGAGCTCCTCGATGGCGGACCCGCTCGCGTTGCACCAGCGGCACGTGACGTTCTCGACGCTGGTCTCGAGTTCCTCTTCCTCCTCGACGGTCAGCTCGCCGCCCAACGTGTAGTGGTGGAACGCGCGCGTCTGCCGGGTCGACACCACGTCGAAGCGGGTGAGGTTCCCGCAG
>CAZTOV010000105.1:3129-6199 GCA_964615175.1 uncultured Burkholderiales bacterium | reverse complement strand
GCGACGACGTCAGGGCGGGGCACCATCACGGCCCGGGCGTCGAGGCGGTCGAACGACAGCGTCCGCACCAAGAGGCCGTGCTGGAACGATTCGATCACTCCGTGCTCACGCGATTCACCCAGCATCACCGAGATCTCGTCGGCGTTGTGGGCGGGCACCAGTTCGTCACGCGGCGTCTCGCCCAGGAGGCGGAGCACGCCGTTGGCGAGGACGTTGAGGAGCAGGATGAACGGACGGAACACGAGCGTGTAGAGGCGGTAGGGCACGGCGAGGGCGAGAGCCGACCGCTCCGGCTCGGCGATGGCCAGGTTCTTCGGGACCATCTCGCCGAGCACCATGTGCAGCGAAACCACGATCCCGAGCGCCAGGGTCACCTCGACCGCGTGAGCCACGCCGCTGGGGAGACCGTCCAGAGGCCCCTTCAGCAGGTCGGCCACCGCCGGTTCGGCGACGAAGCCCAGGCCCAGCGAGGCCATGGTGATCCCGAGCTGCGCGCCCGAGAGCACGAAGTTCAGGTCGCGCATCAGAGGCAGCGCGACCCGAGCGCGACGGTTGCCTTCGGCGACCAGCCGTTCGACCCGGGCGCGGCGGGCCGCGATGAGTGCGAACTCGGCCCACACGAAGAACGCGTTCGCCACGAGGAGCGCCCCGCCCCCCACGAGGGCCCAGGCGGTCATTCGGAACCCCCCTCCGGGTCCCCACGGTCGTCGTCGGTGGGCGAGGGTTGCCGGACGAAGCCCGGTGGCGGCGTCACCCGCACCTGCTCGATGCGGTGGCCGTCCATGCGGGCGACCTCGAACACCCATTCCTCGTGGACGACCGTGTCGCCCGGTGTGGGAATGCGCCCCAGGTGCGCCAGGACGAAGCCCGCCACCGTCTCGTAGTCGCCGGCGGGCATCACGAACCCGGTGAGGTCCTCCAACTCGACCGCGTTCGCCATCCCCGAGAGCACGTCACCCCGGCCCGGGGGGATGGCCATGGGCTCCCTGCGGTCGTGCTCGTCCTCGATCTCGCCGACGATCTCTTCGAGCAGATCCTCGATGGTGACGATGCCGGCGGTGCCTCCGTACTCGTCGACGACGACGGCGAGGTGCTGCCGCGTCGACCGCATCTCGGTAAACAGCGAGCCGAGCTCGCGCGACCCCGGCACGACGAGCGCGTCGGTCAGCAACTCGTCGATCGGCGTGTGGGGCCACTCGCTGCGCGGCACCCGGGCGGCGTCCTTGACGTGCACGATCCTCGTGAGTTCGTCGATGTCGCCCTCGTGGACCGGGAATCGGCTGTGCCCGGTCTCGGCGGACGCCTCCACCAGGTCGGCGACGGTCGTTCCCGCGGGCAACGTCATCACCGCCACCCGGGGCACCAGCGCCTCGGACACCGTGCGGCCGCTGAACACGAGCGCCCGGCTGATCAACGGGTAGGTCGTCGGCTCGAGTGTTCCCTCCTGTACCGACGAACGGATCAGCAGATCGAGTTCATCGAGTGAGCGGACCGCGCTCAGCTCTTCGCGGGGCTCCACGCCCATCGCCCGGACGACCAGGTTGGCGCCGCCGTTGAGCACCCGGATGAGGGCACCGAAGACGACGGCGAACCAGCCGAACGGAAGCGCCACGGCCTTGGCGGTTCCCAGCGGTCGCGCGATGGCCCAGCTCTTGGGCACCAGCTCACCGAACACCATCTGCACGACGGTGGCGATGCCGAGGGCGATGAGCACCGAGGCGCCCGATCCGGGCTCGACGTCGACGCCGGGAAGCACGCGGAACAACGGCTCGAGGGCATCGGCGATGATCGGTTCGCCGACGAATCCCACGGCGATCGAGGTGATGGTGATCCCGAGCTG
Source organism: uncultured Burkholderiales bacterium (assembly GCA_964615175.1). Classification (GTDB taxonomy): domain Bacteria; phylum Actinomycetota; class Acidimicrobiia; order IMCC26256; family JACPCJ01; genus CAZTOV01. The sequence goes on along the minus strand of CAZTOV010000105.1, from coordinate 4,359 downwards.
CGCTCCGGACAGCTCGAAGGAGAGCCGCTTGAGCGACCGGAGCACGAGACCCGCGAGACGATCGCCCTCCGCCGCCTCGCGCTCCACCCGGTTGCGGTCGACAGCGACGAGCGCGAACTCACCGAGGACGAAGAGGGCGTTGGCGAGGATGAGGGCCAGTACGGCCAGCAACCCCAGCGTCTCGTTGATCGGTGTCCCTCCTCGGAGCCTCGGTGGTCCTGGGTGTCTCGAGCCGCCTGCGCGCCCGTGGTCTCAGGCGACCGCCGAGCTTCCCGGCGCCGAGCCCCTCACATGACTGAACCGGTAGCGCGGCCCGGACCGCTCGTCGTCGGACGGCTCGAACCTCAGCTCGGGCGTGAGTTCGAGCACCAGCGCCTCCGGATCGTAGAAGGTCGCCTCGATGGCGTCGACGGTGGCGTCCTCGTCGAGACCGTGGCCCGTGAGCGCGGCGTTGAAGGCATCGCCGAGGGGCCCGAGGGCCAACTCCTCGACGACGGCGGGCAGCGTCTCGGGATCGCGGAGCAGCCACGAGTGGGTGGCTCGGTGCACGACCACCAGGTGACCTCGGGAGCGCTCGGCCGCTTCACGGGCGGTGGCCAGTGGCACCACGAGGTCACGTTCACCGTGCACGAACACGGTCGGCACGCGGTGCTCGCGCAGGGTGTCGAGGATGGGGCCGCTCGATCCCGAGCGGAGGATGGCCTGGGCCGGCGCCAACAGCCGCCACGGCCGTTGGACGTGCCGCAACAGCGTCGGGCTCAGCAGTCGGCCCAACTTGCGCGCCTGGACCCGATCGCCGAGCACCGGAAACGTCATGAGCGTGTCGACGCCGATGAGGAACCCCCGCCACGCGAGCAGCGGTGGGAACACGCGCGCTCTCGCCACGATGCGGTCCCACGTCTCGCCGAGGATGGCATCGAGGAGCAACACGGCAATGGGCCACTCAGGGGCGCGGGCTGCCAACTCGGCTACCAGGCGTCCCCCCATGGAGTGCCCGGTCAACACGCCGTGACGGATGCCAAGGTGGTCGAGGGCCCGCTCGAAGAGCGACACGTAGGCGTCGAAGTCCCGCTCGCTGTCGGGAAGCACCTCGGTGCCGCCGTGACCGGCCGTGTCGATGGCGACCACCTTGTAGCCCTGCGCCACCAGTCGGCTCAGGCTCTGCGCGTACATGAAGCCCTCCGCCATGAACCCGTGGACGACCACGAACGGCACGCCGTGACCGGCCAC
>CAZTOV010000105.1:0-3029 GCA_964615175.1 uncultured Burkholderiales bacterium | reverse complement strand
CGACGGCTCATCGATCGGCCGACGGCCACGAACATCAACAGCATCGGGAAGATCTCGAGCCGGCCCAGGAACATCAGGAACATGAGCACACCGCGCGCCGGTCGGGAGAAGACCAGGAAGTTCGACGTCGGCCCGGCGTCGGCGAGGCCGGGACCGATGTTCCCGATCGACGCGGCCACACCCGAGAGCGAGGTGACGAGATCGGTGCCGAGTGAAGCCACGACCACGAACCCGACGACCAGCGCGAGCACGTAGAGGATCAGGAACCCGGCGATCCGGCCGACGACAGCCTCGGGTACCGGGAGGTTTCCCAGCTTGACCGCGAACACACCCCGAGGATGCCTTGCTCGGCGCATCTCCCTCGATGCGTACTGGGTGAGCACCTGGAAGCGGAGGATCTTCGCCCCGCCGGCCGTCGAACCGGTCATGGCGCCCGAGATCATCAAGACGAGGAGCACCAGTTGGGCCGCGGGAACCCACAGCGCGAAGTCGGCGGTGCCGTAGCCCGTGGTGGTGAAGATCGAGACCACGCTGAACGCCGAACCCCGCAACGCCGTCGCCCACGCCATGCCGTCGGCGGCATTGAGCAAGGTCACGAAGCCGACGGCGAACACGGCGACGGTCGCATACGAACGGAACTCGGCCACGTCCCAGTAGGCCGGCCGGCCCCTCGCTGCTCGGTAATGGAGGGTGAAGCTGGCGCCGGCGGCGAACATGGCGAGGATCAGGATCACCTCCACCGTTACCGACCCGAAGTGGGCGATCGACGCGTCGTAGGGCGAGAACCCACCCGTCGACAGGGTCGTGAATGCGTGAGCCACCGCGTCGTAGGGGGTCAGGCCGGCAACGAGGAGCGCAGCGACGGTGGCCGCCGTGAGTCCGCCATAGACGACCCACAGACGCTTGGCCGTCTCACTCACCCGCGGGCTGAGACGGTCCGAGGTCGGGCCGGGCGCCTCGGCCTTGATCAGCTCCAGGCCTCCGACGCCGAGGAACGGGAGCACCGACACCGCCAGCACGACCATGCCCATCCCGCCGTACCACTGGGTCATCTGGCGCCAGAAGAGGATCCCGGCACCGTTGCCTTCGATGGGAGACAACACCGTCGCGCCCGTGGTGGTGAACCCGGAAACGGCTTCGAAGATGGCGTCATCCGGACGGTCGAAGGTCCCGGTCAGCAGGAACGGGACGGCTCCGGCGAGCGCGGCGATCACCCACGTCCACGCCACGGCGGCGAACGCCGACGCAGGCGACACCGTCCGGGGAACCGTCGTCGCGCTCCACGCGATGGCGCCGCCCCCTCCCACGAGCGCCGCCGATCCGAGCAGGTTGTCGATGTCGTCGCCGCCGTCGATCGCCTCGACGAGGGCCGCTGACGCCATCCCGACTCCGAGAAAGACGAGGGCGAGCCCGGCGACGTGGAGCGACGTGTTCGGAATACGCCGGCGCCGCGTCGGCTCGATCAGCAGTGAATCGGACTCCGAGACGGGCTCCGTCATGCCCGCCGGAGCCTACCGGTCGGGTGATTCCGCCAGCCCGACCCGTCGGCTGCGGCGACCGCGCGACCGGCGGCGCGCGAGCGCCTGGGCCGGGGCCGCGAACATCAGCAGCACGGGGAAGACTTCGAGGCGCCCGAGGAGCATCAGCACGTCGAGCACCGCACGCGCTGGCCTCGAGAAGACGAGGAAGTTCGACGTGGGGCCCGCCTCTCCCAATCCAGGCCCCACACCTCCCATGGCGGTGGCGGCGGCGCCGAACGACGTGACGAGGTCGGTGCCAAGCGCCGACAGGGTGATGGCCCCGATGAGGAGGATCACGAGGTAGAGGATCAGGAACCCGGCGATCACGCCCACGATCCGCTCCGAGATCGCCCCGCCGTCGTGTCGGACGGCGAACACCCCCCGCGGGTGCCGGGCCCGACGCAGCTCCCGGGCGACGTACTTCACCAGCACCTGGAACCGGAGCAGCTTGGCGGCACCCGAGGTCGATCCGGTCATGGCGCCGGAGATCATCATGAACACCAGGAGCAGTTGGATGGCCGGAACCCACAACGCATAGTCAGCCGTCCCGAACCCCGTCGTGGTACCGATCGACACCACGATGAACGCCGAGTCGCGCACCGCGCGGCCGAGGGTCATCCCGTCGGTCACGTTGAGCACCGTCGCGGCGGCGATCCCGAACGCCAGGAGACCGATGAACACGCGGAACTCCGACATCCGCCAGTAGGCGGTGGGCTCTCCGTGTACGGCTCGCCAGTGAAGGGTGAAGTGGATCGCTCCGGCAACCATCGCCCCGATGAGGACCAGCTCGACGGCGAACGAGGCGAAGTGAGCGATCGACGCGTCGTAGGGCGAGAATCCACCCGTCGACACCGCGGTGAAGGCGTGCGCCACGGCGTCGTAGGGGCTCATCCCCACCACGAGCAGAGCTACGACGGCGGCCAGGGTGAGCCCCGCATACACCGAGAACAGCCGCTTCGCCGTGGAGCTCACACGGGGCGTGATCCGATCGGAGTCGGGTCCGGGCGATTCGGCCCGCAACAGCTCGAGTCCGCCGACGCCGAGGAAGGGCAGCACGGCGACCGCCAGGACGATCATCCCGATGCCGCCGTACCACTGGGTCATCTGGCGCCAGAACAGGATCCCGGCGCTGTTCCCTTCGATGGGTGCCAGCACGGTCGACCCCGTGGCGGTGAAGCCAGCCACCGATTCGAAGAGCGCGTCGTCGAGGTGCTCGAAGAGCCCGGCGAACACGTACGGCAGTCCGCCGAAGAGCGACACGACGATCCACGTCCACGACACCGCGGCGAACGCCGCCGCGGTCGTGACGTTGTCGGGCAGCTCCGTGGTGCGCCACAATGCCGCCCCCGCCACCGCGGTGACGAGGGTCGAGACCACGAGTGCGTCGATCTCGGCACCGCCGGCGACGACCTCGACGCCGAGGGACACGAGCATCCCGGCGGCGACGAACAGGAGGGCGATCCCGCTCATGTGCAGCGGGGTGTTCACGAAGCGGCGTCGACGGACACC
>CAZTOV010000104.1:2123-6227 GCA_964615175.1 uncultured Burkholderiales bacterium | reverse complement strand
TCGAAGCGCCCGTGGAGGCCGGCAGCGATCCACCCTACCAACTGCTCCGCGGAACGCTTTGCGGCATCACGGTTGTCCTCAGCGAGCGCCTCGTGAAGCACTTCGAGCAGCTTCTTCCCCTCCATCGACCGCTCGTCACCCGCCCTCGCCAACGCCATCTCGTGACGACGCGCGGCCGCCTCCACCACGTACACGATCACATCGACGGCGTAGTCCTTCTCGCTCTCCCCTGCCGGCAGCTCCTCGACCGCCACCCGCCGCAGCAGCTCGGCCACCGCCTCGGAACCGGCATCGAGCGCGCCGGCAAACGTCTCCGCTCCGGCCAACACCTCGAACGACTGCTGAGCCACCGGTGTGGCCAGGTGGGTGGCATCGAACCAGTCGGGCACCAACTCCGGCCGCTGGACGGCGAGCCGGATCGCCTCGAGGTCGCGCCGGTCGATGGTCTCGAGCACGTCACCGACCAGATCCTCCGGTGGCTCCTCGAGGTAGGCGTCGTCATCCGGCGGCACTTCCTCATCCTGGGGGTGCCCGGGCGAAGGGGCCGAGCGCCGGGGCGCCCGGCGGACCCGCTCGGCCGACTCGCGCAACCGGTCGATCTCGATCCCCAACTCGTCGGTGAGGGCGACGAGGTACTGGTCGCGCACCAGCGGGTCAGGATGTTCGGCCACCACCTCGATGGCGGCGTTCGCCGCCCGCGCCCGCCCCTCGGCGCTCGACCGGTCGGCCCGCTCGAGCATCCGGTCGAGGCGGAAGCGCAGGAACGGGCGGGCCTCCTCGATCGCCTGCACGAGGTCGTCGGGACCCTCGACCCACGCATCGGCCGGGTCGAGCCCCGCCGGCAGGGCGGCCACCGCCAGCTCCAGCTCGTGCTCGGCCTCCCACTCGTAGAGGCGCTCCGCCGCAGCCTGGCCGGCGGCGTCGGCGTCGTAGGCCAGCACCACCCGGGAGGCGAACCGCTTCAGGACCCGCACGTGGTCTTCGGTGAGCGCCGTCCCGCACGTCGCCACCGCCCGGGGCGCCCCCGCCAGGTGGCACGCCATCACGTCGGTGTACCCCTCGCACACCACCACCTCGTTGGCCGCCACCACCTCGCCTTTGGCCCAGTTCAGCCCGTAGAGGACCCGGCTCTTCCGGTACAGGGCGCTCTCGGACGAGTTCTTGTACTTGGGCCCCTCGTCGTCGAGGGCCCGCCCTCCGAACGCCACCGGGTCGCCGGCGGTGTCGAAGATGGGGAACATCAACCGGCCTCGGAACTGGTCCTGGAGCCGGTTGGCCCGGTTCACGAACGCCAGCCCCGCCTCGACCAGGTCCTCACGGGAGAACTTCTGTTTCTGGAGGTGGCGGCTCAGCTCATCCCAGCCGTCGGGCGCCCATCCCAGCTTGAACTTCCTCGCGTGGTCACCCTCGAAGCCCCGGCCCCGCAGGTACTTCCGAGCCGGCCCCGCATCGTCGGCGTCGAGGAGTCGCCGGTGGTAGAAGTCGACCGCTGCCTCCACCGCCTCGACCAACCGTGACCGGCGTTCACGACTGCGGCCTCCGCCACCCCGTTCGTCATACCGCAGCTCGATCCCGGCCCTGGAGGCGAGACGCTCCACCGCCTGCACGAAGTCGAGGTGCTCGGTCTCGCGGACGAAGGTGATGGCGTCACCCGACGCGCCACAGCCGAAGCAGTAGTAGACGCCCTTCTCGGAACTCACCGAGAACGAGGGCGTCTTCTCGGTGTGGAAGGGGCAGAGCCCGACGAGCCGGCGACCCACCTTTTTGAGGCCCACCTGCTCGCCGATGACCGCGGCGATGTCGGTGGCGTCCCGCACCCTCGCGATGTCGTCATCGACGATGCCCATGCTCCGCCGAGGTTAGGCGCGCCGGGGTCCTCCCACGACCAGCTCCCGGAGACCTCTAGGATGCGCGGCGAGTCGAATCCACCGCAGGCGATCGGAGGTCATCCATGACGGTGCTCGGAGCCTTTCGCGGCGACGCGAGTTACGACATCCTCCTCTACCTCCACATCGGCGCCGCCATCGTCGGCTTCGGTGCGGTGGTGCTCAACGGCCTGTACGGAGCACGCACTCGCGCGCTGGCCCAGGACGGTCGCCCGGGCGAAGCCGCTGCGGTGGCCGAGGCCAACTACCGCGTGTCCGAGATCGGCACCTACCTCATCTACTCCGTCTTCGTCACGGGCATCCTGCTCATCGTCGCTACCGATGTCTGGGAGTTCTCGGACGCATGGCTGAGCGCGTCGATGGGCCTGTACCTCGTCGGGCTCGGCATCGCCCACGCGGTCCTCAGGCCGAACAGCCGCCGGATGGCCGAGGTGCTCCGCGAGGCCGAGTCGGCCGGACCACCGGCCGAGGGAGGCGGGCCCCCACCCCACGCGGCCGAGATGGCGCAGATCGGCCAGAAGCTCGGGACGTTCGGGATGATCAACGACGTCGTGCTCGCCCTGATCCTCTACCTGATGGTGTTCAAGCCCGGCGTCTGAGCCGTCACACGCCGCGGGGAAGGTCTTCCGGGCGCCAGCCGAGCAGCTCGACCCCGAGCGCGAGGGCGAACCGGTCGGTCATCCCGCTCACGTAACGCACGGCCAGCGCCGCCGCCGCGGACGAACCTGGCGGGGGTGCCTCGACTCTTCCCTCCGCCACCCAGGGCATCCGGGCGGGCGCGTCGACGAAGCAGTCGACGAGACCGCGCAGCAGCGCCATCACCTTCTCCGCCTGCCGCTGCGCGGCCGGCCGCAGGTAGATGCGTTCGAAGTTGAACTCGCGGAAGGCGTCGAGCGCCGAGGCCGCGGGCTCGGTCATCCCCACCCGGCCGGTGACGTCGATGGCCTCGAACACGGCGTGGATGAACATCCCGATCTGGTCACTCTGGTCGACCCCCACCACGTCGGACACGTCAGTGGGCAGGTCGTCGGGGGCCACGATGCCTGCCCGCACCGCGTCGGAGAAATCGTGACACACGTAGGCGATGCGGTCGGCCCACGACACCACCTCGCCCTCGGCGGTCGCGGGGGCGGGACGCCGCCACGAATGGTTGCGCACGCCGTCGAGGGTCTCGAGGCAGAGATTGAGGTCCGCGAGGGTGACGTCGGCCCCGTAGACCGCGTGGTCGTACTCCCCCTCGGGCATGTAGGGCGAGAAGGCGGGTTCGGAGGCGTGGCCGCCCGGCCCGTGGCCGCAGTCGTGGGCCAGGGCGATGGCCTCGGCGAGGGGCACGCAGAGGCGCGCCGCCCGGGCAATCCCGGTGGCCACCTGGGCCACCTCGACCGCGTGGGTCATCCGGGTGCGGAGGTGGTCGTCGTGGGGGGCCACGAACACCTGGCACTTCCCGGCGAGGCGTCGCCACGGGCTCGAGTGCTTGACCCGGTCGAGGTCGCGCTCGAAACACAGGCGGTGGGGGTCGGGGGCTTCTTCACGGTGACGCCTCCCCGCACCCACGGGGCGCGCGGCCCCCGGGGCGAGATCGGTGTCGAGCTCGGCCTCCCGCTCCTCGCGGCCGAGCACCGAGGCGCCGACGACCGGTTCGGCGTCGGCGTGGGCGGTCCGCACGGCGGTGTCGGGAACGGCCAGCCCGGCATTCGACGCGACAGACCCCTGGCGTTCGCTCATATCAGCGAACGTACCAGGGGCCTGTGACGGTCACGTCGATCTCGGTCGACGGCCTTCGGGCATCCGGTCGGCCTGCCCTCACGGCAGGCGCCGACCGGAGCCCTTGAATCCCTTGCAGTGCGTCAGACGGCCTGGCGCTCGGCGTCGTCTTGACGCTGCATCCAGCGCTGGAGAGCCAGCACGTCGTCCTCGCGGTAGCGGCGGTGCCCACCGAGGGTGCGCACGGTAACCAGTCGACCGCTGGCGGCGAGGCGACGCAGGCGACTCATCGAGACGCCCAACGCGTCCGCGGCCTCTGCGGGTCGGAGCATCCGTACGTTGTCCACCATTGCCTCCTGTTGCCGTTTCGGACCGGGGAGAAAGCTGTGTCGGTCTCTTCGGAATCTCCTCCGGTGGGCGATCGGCCGGCCCTCTCGAACTGGCGTTTCGCCTACAACAGGAATGTCGGGTTTCAACCCGCGGGAAACAACCGCCCCACCGGGTCATTTGGCAT
>CAZTOV010000104.1:0-2023 GCA_964615175.1 uncultured Burkholderiales bacterium | reverse complement strand
GCTCCTCGACGTAGCGGCGCATCACCCGGCCCTCGATGTCGTCACGCGAGAACCCGAAGGTCATCTGGGTGAGGTCGTTGGTGCCGAACGAGAAGAACTCGGCCACGTCGGCGATCTGGCGCGCCACCAACGCCGCCCGGGGGGTCTCGATCATGGTGCCGACCCGGTACTCGACGCGCTCGCCTTCGGCCTCGAAAACCTCCTCGGCCGCCTCATCCACCCACTCGACCGCCCGCTGCAGTTCGGGACGCGAAACGGTCAGCGGGATCATCACCTCCACCCGCGGGTCGCCCCCGGCACGGCGACGTTCGATCGCCGCCGCCATCAGGGCCCGCACCTGCATCTGGTAGAGGTCGGGCACGATCATGGCCAGGCGCACTCCCCGGGTGCCGAGCATGGGATTGGCCTCCCGCCACGCCCGGGCCGCCGCCCGCATCCGCACCAGGTCGCGGTGCGCACCCCGGCGGAACACCGTGCGGCCGAGCCGGCTCATCGATCCGATCTTCTCGTCGAGCTCCTCGACCGAGGGCAGGAACTCGTGGAGGGGCGGGTCGAGGAGCCGCACGGTCACCGGCAGCCCGTCCATCGCCTCAAGCAGATCGAGGAAGTCCTCCCGCTGCACCTCACGGAGGTGCTCGAGCGCCCGGTGAAGCCCATCGTCGTCACCCTCGTGCACGGCGAGGAACATCTCGCGCACCACGGGCAACCGTTCCTCGAAGAACATGTGCTCGGTGCGGGCGAGGCCGATGCCCTCGGCACCGAACCGCCGAGCCGTGGACGCGTCGGTACCGGTGTCGGCGTTCGCCCACACCTGGAGGCGACGGAAGTCGTCGGCCCAGTCGAGGATCTGGGTCAGCGTCCCGCCGGGCTGGGGCTCGACCACCGGCACCTCGCCCAGCGCCACCCGGCCCGTGGTGCCGTCGATCGAGATCACGTCGCCCGCCTCGACCGTGGCCCCGTTCACCTCGAACCGGCCGGAAGCCATGTCGATGCGAAGGTCCGATGCACCGACGACCGCGGGCTTCCCCATTCCCCGAGCCACGACGGCGGCATGGCTCACCAACCCACCCCGGCTCGTGAGGATGCCTTCGGCGGCGATCATCCCGTGGATGTCGTCGGGTGACGTCTCGGGTCGCACCAGGATGACGTACTCACCGGCCTCGGCGCGAGCCTCGGCCTCGTCGGCGGTGAAGTAGACCCGGCCCACCGCGGCCCCCGGCGACGCGTTGAGACCTTCGGTGACGGCCTCGAACTCGGCGGCGGGGTCGAACTGCGGATGCAGCAACTGGTCGAGCTGGGCCGGCTTGATGCGGAGCACCGCCTCGCGCTGGTCGATGAGTCGCTCTGCCACCATGTCGACGGCGATCTGGAGTGCCGCGGCCGCCGTGCGCTTGCCGGTGCGGGTCTGAAGGATCCACAGCTTCCCGGCCTCGACGGTGAACTCGATGTCGCACATGTCGCGGTAGTGCCGCTCGAGGGTCTCCATCACCTCGATCAGCTCCCGATGCGGCTCGGGGAAATCGTCGCCCATCTCGTCGAGTGCCTGCGTGATCCGGATGCCTGCGACCACGTCCTCGCCCTGGGCGTTGCGGAGGAAGTCGCCGTAGCGCTTCCGCTCGCCGGTACTGGGATCACGGGTGAACGCGACCCCGGTGCCGCTGTCTTCGCCCCGGTTCCCGAACACCATCGTCTGCACGTTGACGGCCGTCCCGAGGTCGTCGGGGATGCCCTCGAACTTCCGGTAGCTCTGGGCACTGGGGCTGTTCCACGACCGGAACACCGCCTCGACGGCGTGGAAGAGCTGCTCGCGGGGATCCTGAGGGAAATCGCTCCCGGCACCCTGCTTCACGATCTTCTTGAACGTGTCGGTGAGCTTGCGGAGGTCCTTGGAACCCAGCCGCGCCTCCGACGGAACCTTCCGCTTCTCGACCAGTCGCTGGAGTTCGCTCTCGAACTCCTCGGCGGCGATCCCGAGGGCGGTCTTGCCGAACATCTGCACGAAGCGCCGATAGGAGTCGTAGGC
>CAZTOV010000103.1:0-6310 GCA_964615175.1 uncultured Burkholderiales bacterium | reverse complement strand
GTGCGATCGGCGAACGACTTGAACCCGCGCAGGGTGACCGATTCCAGATGCACGGAGCAAGGATAGGCGACCCCTGGGACACCGGGGGCCGAACTCGGCCCGACAGCACCACCCGGGCGCCGTCCACCACACGAGGCCGCCCTGGCCGACGTGAGCTCCGTGGGATGAACATCCGTTCACTGCGAGTGAACGCCCTATGGACGAGCAGGAGATCGGAGCTCGTCGCAGAAGGATGCCGATGGACGACATCACAGGGGGGACCCCATGACCGGGCGGCGGCCTCGCGGCCTCCTTCCCGCCAAGGCGACGTTCCTGGTCACCGCGCTCGTGGCGACGCTGCTCGCGCCGGGGCCGGGGCAGCCGCGTGCGGATGCGCTCACCACGGGTCCGCTCGGTCAGTGGATCTCGATGGAGAAATCCTTCTATGGGGCCAACGAGGTCGTCGCCATCGACATCGGTCAGATCGCCCATGTCACCAACTGCCCGAAGGGGGTCAGGGACTACTGGTGGCCGTTCGCCGACGTCTACACCATCCCCACCAGCACCATCGAGCGGGGCGTGATCGCCGACGGCGCTTCGATCCCGGGGATCCGGAAGACGGTCTTCGCGGTGACGGGTGGAGGCATCGGGGGCGAGGTACTGGGGTTCACCGGCCCAGCGGGCTCCCTCAGATCCGGAAGCTGGGGTGTGATCATCGACGAGTGCCAAAGCGGACACTTCGACCAGGACGTCGATGCGTTGTTCCCGCGCGCATTCAACGTCCGTATCCCCACCGACGTACCTCTCCCCTCAACAGCCGCCATCGATGTGGTCAAGTCGCAAGCCCGCGAGCAGCAGAGGCTCCTCGAGGACGGCCTCGAAGCCTACAAGGATCTGCTCCTGGCCGCCGACTTCGCGGACGTCATCCAGGCGGTCAAGAAGGGCGCCGGCGATGTGCTGGCACAAATCATCAACAAGCTGGTGGTGAATGGGCCAGGAGACCTCAAGCCCAAGTCACAGTTCACGTGGCTCGCCGGCAAGGCATTCGGGGACGCCAAGAAAGCGGCTCTGGCCACCATGCTCAACGCCCTCAGTCATTACTTGCTTATCGCGGAGGATCCACCGGATCCCGACTACTTCCAGCTCGCACCCATCAGGTCGGGCGGGCACATCGCCCCCGAGCATCCCGACGCGCTGGAGGAGGCAACGGCACGGTTGGGCACCGCCATGGGGTCGTCGGCGGCGCTGCTCGAGCGCTTCCTCGTCTCGTACGAGCGATTCCAGGGGGCGGCCGCACAGGGCGACGGTGAGTGGGCCCTGCTCCACGCCCGGGCGATCCAGGAGACGGCGCTGCTGGCAGGCGCGAATCTCCACGACATCGATACGGCGCTGGAGGGCTTCGACGAAGCCATCGCTTCCGACCCCAGAGCCTTCGACGACATGCTCACGGTCCTGGAGGCGTACCGGGCGGAGGTCGTGGCCGACGGCTTCTCGGCCGACGACGAGCGGTCGCTGCTCAATGCGGGTCTCACCCGGGCGGATCTCGCCGAGGTTCGGGGCATCCTCGCGGCCCACGACCTCACGGGCTCGGTCGCGGCAGCCCGCGAGGCCGTGAGCGAGATGCTGGCCGGCAACGCCGAGATGCGGACCGCCCTCGACGACGCGCGGACGGCCTTCGCGGACGTGGAGGCGCAGCTGGAGGCCGACCCTGTGGTCATCGACGAGGCTCCCCTCGTCTCTGCCGGGGGACCGTACGCAGGCCAGCCCGGGTCCCCGATCCAGCTCACGGCCGAGCTGCTGCGGTCCACGTGGCCCGTGGTTTCCTACGCGTGGGATCTGGACGGGGACGGCGAGTTCGACGACGCGCACGGCGAGACCGTCACACACGCCTACGAGAGTCCCTTCTCCGGGTTCGTGGGCGTGCAGGTGACAGACGACGAGGGCGGAGTAGGCATCGGCTATACCCCGATCTCCGTCCAGCCCGCCGGCGACGGACCGCAGGTGCTCGACCACGCGCCCAGGCCGCGTAGCGCTGGAGTCGTGCTGGAAGGGTCGGTGGAGCTCAGCGTCCAGGTGTCCGATCCCGCGTCAACCACCGTCGAGTGGACCATCGATCAGGACCTGCTCGGCAGCGGCGAGGTTCTCACCTACGCACCGACGGACATGGCCGAGGTGGGACTCCGGATAGTGAAGGCCACGATCTCGACGGACCCGCCGCACCTCCCTCGCATCCTCGAGTGGGCGATCCGTGTCGATGCGCCCGACGCCGACGGCGACGGCTGGAACGCGAACGTCGACTGCAACGACGACGACGAGACCGTGCATCCCTTCGCCGACGACCCGGAGAACGACTGCGACACCTCCTCCCTGGCCGGAGTGGATCCACCCGTGGTCGACGCCGGCGACGACCGGGTAGCGGTCGAGGGCGAACTGCTCCAGCTCACTCCGCCCCCCGGGAGCGAGCTCGTCGACGAGGTCACCTTCAGTCATCCGGACCTCGGCAGCGCCTCGTTCACCGCCACCGTGGACTGGGGGGACGGCACGAAGGCCGACGCCACGGTCGGCGGCGACCAGGTCTTCGCAGAACACCGCTACGGCGACGAGGGCCCCTACATCGTGACCGTGTGCGTCGCGCACGAGCTCGGCCCCCGCGGTTGCGACGAGTTCCAGTACGACGTGGCCAACGACCACCCGCTCGTGGATTTCTTCGACCTCCACACCTGGACCGTGGACCGGATCAACGCCAACCATGGGGAGCCGGAGTGGGTCGTGGCCCTCGACGGTGAGAGCGTGACCCAAACGCGGAACTCCGATCCGACCCTCTTCGTCAGCGACTTCGATCTCGTCGACGCGTCCGTGGAGACCAAGATCAAGGTGCTCACCCAGAGCGACGACGACTTCATCGGGTTCGCCCTGGGCACGCATCCGGGCGTGATGTCCGATCCGGAGGCCGAGTGGATCCTGGTGGACTGGAGAAAACACAACCAGGGCTTCTTCCACTGCGACGCGATCTTCCCTACGGCGTTCCAGGGCTTGGCCGTGTCGCGGGTCTTCGGGGTTCCACACGCGGCCGAGCTGTGGGGACACGTGGATCTGCCCTGCAACGGCTCCCAGAACGGCGTGGAGGAGCTCGCCCGCGGCGCGACCCTTGGCGGCACCGATTGGGACCATGAGCGAGAGTACACTTTCACCTTCGATGTCACCCCCGACACCCTGAAGGTGTGGGTCGACGGCACCCTCGAGATCGACCTGACGGGGTCGTTCCCAACCGACGGCCGCTACGCCTTCTACGGCTTCTCACAGAGCCACGTGCAGTACCGGGCGATCACCGTTTCCCGTGTCTCCGGCTCCGAGGGACGGGAGCTCGGCGTGTCCGTGCGCTACAAGGACCCCGGCTTCCTCGACACCCACACCGGCCGGGTCAATTTCGGGGATGGCACACCGGACGAGCACATCACGCTCGCCGGGGAGAACGGCTTCGGTCGTATCTCCTCCCGCCACACCTACGCAGACGACGGTGATTACACGGTCGAGGCCTGCGCGCTCGACGACGACGGCGGCGTCGGCTGCTCGACGATCGCGGCCCGCATCCTCAACCGGCCTCCCGTCGTCGATGCCGGCGTCGATCAGACGGTGAACCTCGCGGTTCCTGCTGCGCTCAACGCTTCCTACGCCGATCCCGGGATCCACGACAGCCACAGCGCCACGGTCGACTGGGGCGACGGCAGCCCGGTCGAGCCAGTGGAGATCCGGGATCCCCACCTCGGCGCCGCCCGCGTATTCGCCGAACACACCTACGCCGTCGATGGCGTCTACACAGTCGATGTCTGCGTCGCCGACGACGACGGCGGCACGGGCTGCGACACCCTCGAGGTCACGGTGAGCTCGCCCGCGCCCCCTGACGTGATCGCCGAGGACACCGTGGGTGCGGAGGGCGTCCTGCACGTGTACCCCTTCGCCTTCGCCGATCCGAACCCCGACGACACGCACACGGCCACGATCGACTGGGGCGACGGCAGCCCGGTTGAGGACGTGAGCTTCGCCAACGTCCTGCGGGGGACGGGCACCGCCTTCCCCGTCCATACCTACGCCGACAACGGCACGTACCAGATGACGATCACCGTCTGCGACCAGGAGGGTCTGTGCGGCGAGGCCGTCGCCACCGCGGAGATCGCGAACGTGCCTCCCGTAGCCGACGACCTGACCGCGACGGCCTGGGAGTTCCGGCCGATCACGATCGACGTGCTGGCCAACGACACCGACGTCCCCGCCGATCTGCCGCTCACGATCGCATCCGTCGACGCGCCCTCGGCCGGCGGGACCGCCACGACCGACGGCGACCTCGTCTTCTACGACCCACCGAACGACTACGACGGGATCGAGGCGCTCACCTACGTGGCCGCCGACAAGGACGGCGGTACGGATACCGCCACGGTGGCCGTCGACGTCATCGAGAAGCCCCCTCCGGTCGCTGTGGACGAGCGCTACGAGACCGACGCCTACACCGCGATCGAGGGCAACGTCCTCGACAACGACCACGACCACGAGCCGTGGAACAGTCCCCTCGATCTCTCCCTGGTGCAGGAGCCGCGGAGCGGCGCCGTGGCGCTCGAAACCGATGGGGCGTTCGTCTACACTCCCGACCCCGCCACATTCCGAGACGAGGACAAGTTCGTGTACGAGGTGTGCGACGAGTTCGGCAAGTGCGACTACGCCACGGCCTTCATCGTCGAGGTGAACTGCGGGATCGGAGGCCTCGCGGTCGTCGACGGTACCGTCGCCCAGGGCACGCTCTCGGAGGTGATCTACAACGAGGTCGAGCGCCGGATCGCGGCGTTCTTCCCCGAGTACGCGAGCCTCATCCACGAGATCAACTGCGGCTATATCGTCCCCCTGGAACGTGAGGCGAACGAGCACGTGGGAGGGCCCCCGTGAGACGCCTCGCCGCCGCGCTGGCGATCATCGTGGGCCTTCCGGGCGTCGCCCTGGCCGGGACGGGGCCCGACGATCCGCCGCTGGAGTGCCCGGAAGGTGAGCGCGAGCTCGCTCCCCGCCCCGACGACCTGCCCCGTCGGGAGATGCAGGTGGCGCCCGTCCGGGAGGACCCCGGCGGCTGGTCCACGCTGACCCTGCTCGTGGAGGAGCCCCCCGGCGACCCCGACGAGTACCAGATCCATCCGGCCAGCGTGGAGCGCGACGGACACCGGATGGGCGGCTACAGCCGCCGATGGCCCACCGAGCGCACCCTGGTCTCCTACGGCTTGTGGTACGAGGACGACGGCGGACGCCGCGCCCGCCTGCCGCTGTTCATCCTCGAGGACGCGCCGAGCGAGATGCTCGACCAGGCCGCCGAAACGCTCGCGGACGGCGAGATCGGACCGTTCGCCAACACCCTCTGGCTCGCAGGGCGCCTGCTCCTGCCGCGGGTCGATCACGCCTACCCCGCCTCCCTCGAGCACTACGCCGACACGCCACCGGTGCACCTCTGGACTGTTTACCGCACCACCCCCGAAGGCGAGCTGTGGGCCGGCGCGGTCCGCGCCCACGACGGCAACGCCCGCACCCTGGACAAGGGCGACCACATGATCGTCGAGGGGTGCCGGCGCACCCAGGTGGGCCTCGTCACGCGCACCGACGCCGGGACCGTCTCGCCGGCCGGTGTCTACCTCTTCGACCGGGTCGATGGGGTACGCCACGACGAGCGGCTCACCGCTCACCAGCGGATCACCGCCGGCGCCTACAGCCGGGGCACCGAGGTGCCCATAACCGCCGTCGACGTCGAGCACCACGCCGAGGGCCCACCGGGACGGCGCGCCGCCCATCAGCGCGACGATCTGTCCGTGGGCGTGTGGGCCGAGGACACCTACCGTCCCCTGATCGGGGTGCGCTCGGAGGCCACGCACGCCGAGCCGCCGGAGGTCCAGAACCGCCTGCTCTCCCTCGGCGTCTGGGGACGCGCCGGGGGTTTCCACCCGCAGATCGGCTCCCGGACCCGCTTCGAGGAGCAGGTCGCCGACGAGTGGGTGTCCCTCTTCCTCAGCGCCGGCCCCGGCGCCCGGGACATCGGGAGCTGGCAGCTCGACCTCGGCCCCTTCGACGCCTGGGCCCGGTTCGTGCCGGCCATCGGCGCCACCTACAACGACACGCTGGATCGTGCGGGACGCGACATGGCCACCGGGGTCCAGGCGCAGCATCCGTCGCAAGCCCTCGCGACCGTCGGGATCTGGGCCCCGACCTCCGGATATCGCCCGCTCGTCGGCACGACCTACGACGGGGCGGAGCCCGCCCTGAGGTGGCTGGGATCCTCGATGGGGGACCGGTTCGCCGACAT
>CAZTOV010000102.1:0-6345 GCA_964615175.1 uncultured Burkholderiales bacterium | reverse complement strand
ACGAGTAATCCTTCCGGGCTCAGGAGACGGGCCGTCATCTGGCCCCACGGCTCCGTCTTGGCGCCATGGATCAGCCGGTAGCCGTGCCCTTCGAGCTCGCTCGCGGCTCCCGCCACGTCCTCGACCTCGAACTCGACACTCGCTTGCGGGACGGGCACCTCCGCCGGCCACTCGTCCGCTTCGAAGCACGCCCGGGCTGCCTCTGAGAGGGGCCACAGCCCGAAGTGCTTGATCCCTCCGAGGCGCTCGGTGAACACGTAGTCGCCCTCACCGCCTTCGAACGTCAGGTTCAACGCCTCGCCGTAGAAGCGGCGGGTGGCATCGCCATCCCTGACGATGGGTGAGAAGCTGGCGACGAACTGCACTTCCATCAGCACACCTCCGATTGCGACCGACGCGGCCCGCCGATACCTCGGCTCCGTCTCACGATGTTCATCGGCGAGACACGCGTTCCGTCGATGTTCGACCACGACCGGGCGGGTGTCGGGTCCCGCCACGAAGAGACCCGTCCCAGATGATGTCGATGCAGCCGTCGGGGAGAACGGCCTTCCCCGCAACGGATTCCCGCTCGCCGGACAAGCTGACGCAGGCGCCCTGCACCTGATCCCGAAGGGACGGGGGAGGCATCCACTTGCGGTCGTCGACGTCGACAGCCACGGCGGACGCGTCTCACGACTGACGCCCAGCCACATCCGACGGACGCTCATCGAGGCGAGGCGTCCGGCGGAGCCCGACCGCAGGAGCGGGCGCTGGGGCTGTGGCGATCTGCGGAAGCCACGACTCCAGTTGGCGGGGCAACCACCAATTGCGATCGCCCAACAGTTCCATCGCCGCCGGGACGAGGAGAAGTCGCACCACGGTGACATCGACGAGGATGGCCATGGCCAGTCCGAAACCGAAGAGCTGCAACGCCCGATCGACCGAGAGCACGAAGCCGCCGAACACCACGATCATGATCGCGGCGGCAGCGGTGATCAGCCTGGCGGTGCGGGCAAGGCCGTCGGCGACGGCGGTGGCGTTGTCGCCCGTTCGGTCGTACTCCTCCTTGATGCGGCTGAGGAGGAAGACCTCGTAGTCCATCGACAGTCCGAAGACGATGGCGAAGAGCATCATCGGTGCCCATGCCTCGACGGGCCCCGGTTCGCCGAATCCGAGAAGGCTGCCGCCCCACCCCCACTGGAACACCAGGACGATGAGTCCGTAGGCGGCTCCGATGGAGAGCAGGTTGAGCAGCACCGCCTTCGCCGCGACGAGGACGCTTCGGAATACCGCCATCAGCACCAGGAAGGACACCAGCAGTACCGCGCCGATGAAGAGCGGCATTCGCGACGCTTGGAAGTCGGCCGCGTCAATGGCCGCCGCGACCGCCCCGCCAACGAGGACCCGGGCATCGGAGTCGCTGATCGCCTCCGGGAGCACGTCATCCCGCAGGCGGTGGACCAGTCGGGAGGTCGCCTCGTCCTGGGGCGCGGTGGTGGGGACGACGCGCAGCCACGCCACGTCGACGCCGGAGCCGACGACGGGTGGGGAGGCCGAGGCCACGCCCGGATCGGCGGCGACAGCGGTCCGGGTCCGGTCGAGAACACGACGATCCCTCTCGGCGTCACCGGTCAGGTCGACTGCGAGGAACAAGGGACCGTTGTGCCCGGGACCGAACCCCTCAGCCACGAGGTCGTAGGCGCGGCGAGAGGTGTCCGTCTCGGGTCGGTTGCCCGCGTCCGCGAAGCCCAGCCGCATCGACAACGTGGGTACCGCCAGAACCAGCAGCACGATGAGGCCGACGGCGCCGACCAGCGCTGGTCGGCGTTGCACCATCCGGCTCCAGCGGTGCCACACCGAGTTCGATTCATCCTGTGGCGACGGTCGACGGCGCACCGAGAGGCGGTCGATGCCGCGACCGGCGAACCCGAGAAGGGCGGGCACGAGGGTCAAGGAGGCGAGCATCACCATGAGGACGCCGGCGGAGACCGCCACTGCCAGGGAGCCGATCGCGGCGAGACCCACGAGCAGGAGGCCGAGGAGAGCGACGACCACGGTGGTGCCGGCGAAGAGCACGGCACGCCCTGCAGTGGCCATCGAACGTACGACCGCATCCTGGGGTGTGAGTCCCGAGGCGAGTTCCTCGCGGTATCGAGTGACGAGGAACAGCGCGTAGTCGATCCCCACTCCGATGGTCACCATGGCGACCGCCGCGGGCGTGAAGTCGGGCACGTCGATGACGAGGGCGGCCAGCATCACGATGGCGAACCCGCAGCCCATCCCGAAGAGGGCGGTCACGATCGGGAGGCCCATGGCGAGCACCGATCCGAACGCCACCAGGAGAATCACCACGGCCCCGAGCAGGCCGATCGCCTCCGACGAGAACTCCGGCTCCTCGAAGAACAGCTCGCCACCCAACTCGACCTGGACGCCGGCCGGGAAACCGGTGGCGTCGCGGAGCTCGACGATCGCCGAGGCCCGGTCCAGCGCCTCGTCGCGGGAGGCATCGCCGAACTCGACATCGGCGTACGCCACCCGCCCCCCGGGGGCGATCTGGTTCTCGGCGCCCGGCGCGTAGGGGGACCCGATCGCCACCCCGTCGACCTCCGCCTCCACGGTGCCGAGAAGTCGCTCCACGGCCGTCCGGACCGCCGGCACCTCGACGCCGTCAACGGCGGCGAAGACGATCTGGCCGCGCTCGCCCGCCGGCCCGGGGAAACCCCCGTCGACCAGGAGGCGCTCAGCTTCGTCGGCCTCTGAGCCGGGGATCGAGAACTCGTTGCGGAACTCACCTCCGAAGGTCGAAGCAACAGTGATCGCGCCAACCAAGAGAGCGATCCAGATCGCGACGACGCGTCGACGGCGCTGGTAACAGGTGCGGGCGAGAGAGGTCAGCATGCCGCTGACGGTACGGACGTGTCCCCTCCTTGGCATCCGCCCGAAGGAGGGAAGTTCGCTGCTCCCATAGGAGTAGCGCTAGGTGCCGACGAGCCCCGTCTCGTACGCCACCACGACGAGCTGGGCCCGGTCGCGCGCGTCGAGCTTCGAGAGGATCCGGCTGACGTGGGTCTTCACGGTGAGCGGACTGAGGTAGAGGCGCTCGGCGACTTCGTGGTTCGACAGACCCTCGGCGACATGAGCGAGGACCTCCCGCTCCCGCGCTGTGAGCACGTCGAGCCTCTCCGGAGACCTCGGCGTGGCCTCGCCTCGAGCGAAGGCACCGATCACCCGGCGGGTGACCGACGGCGAGAGCAGCGCCTGACCGGCGGCGACGAGCCGGACGGCATCGCGGAGCTCGTCGGGCTCCACATCCTTCGTGAGGAACCCGCTGGCACCCGCCCGCAACGCCTCGAAGACATATTCATCGACCTCGTAGGTCGTGAGCACCACCACCCTGGTCGTCGCCAACGTCGGGTCATCGACGATGGCGCGGGTGGCAGCGATACCGTCGAGGCCCGGCATCCGCACGTCCATCAAGACGACGTCGGGGCGTCGCTCCCGGCTCACGGCGATCGCGGCTTCACCGTCCTCTGCCTCTCCGACGACCTCGATGCCGTCGGCGACATCGAGGAGCGACACGAACCCCGCGCGGACCAGAGCCTGGTCGTCGGCGACCACCACCCCGATCGTCATGTCGATCGTCCCCGAAGCGGGATGCGCGCACGGACCGTCCAGCCGTGGGGTCCGCCGGTGGAGCGGCTGCCGTTCGTCTGACGCCCGTGGACCAACTCGCCACCGAGGGACTGCACCCGTTCGGCCATTCCGCGCAACCCCATGCCGGTCGGGCCGACGGGATCGTCGCTCGTTCCGTCGTCGCGCACCTCGACGAGGAGGCTCGAAGGCTCCTGAAGGATCGTGACCCATACCCGCGAGGCTCGAGCGTGGCGGACGACATTGGTGAGTCCCTCCTGGACCACGCGGAATGCGGTCAGCTCGACCACGTCCGGCAGCGCACGGTCGGAAAGCGCCAGGTCGACGTCCACGTCGAGACCCCGGTCGCGGGCTGCGTCCAGCAGCACGGGGACGCGATCGATCCGCGGTGCAGGTGCAGTGCCCACCCGGTCCGTCCCCGACCGGAGGACCGCCAGCGTGGCCCGCACCTCGTCGAGAGCCTCGCGAGAGGTCGCACGGACGGCCTCGAGAGCGTCGCGTGCCGCGCCCGGGTCGCGGTCGAGCGCATCCAGGGCGACGCCGGCCTGCACGGTCATCCCCGAGACGGTATGGGCGAGCACGTCGTGGAGATCGCGGGCGATCCGCATGCGCTCCTGGGTCACGCGCTGTTCGACCTCGGCCTCCGCGTGGCGGGCACGTTCGGCGTACTCCTCCACCACCAGACGGCGGTTGCGCACGAACTCCCCGAAGAGGGTCGCCACGACCAGGTAACCCACGGCACCGACCGCATCGCCCCAGGGCTCCTCGCCGACACCGGTCATCATCGCGAGCGTGGCGACGGCGGCCACGGCGACCACCACGATCTTTTGGCGCTGACGCTCGCTCGCTCCCAGACGGAAGAACGCCACGAGCGGCAGCACGTTCACAAGGCTGCTCGTATAGCCCGTGCCGTACCAGGCGAACACCACCCCGAGAGCACCGAGAGCCACCGTCGTCGGGAAGCGGCCCGACGCGGTCAACAGGATGGCCCCGAACAAGAGGAACCCGACTGCAAGGACGTCCAGGTCCCTCGCGTCCGTGGTCGCGGGCGGCTGGTCGTCGAGAGCAGCAGCCACGATCACGATGAGCGCAGCCGCAGCCAGAACAACGTGGTCCGCGGTGAGCCATCCCGTCCGAAGAACGCGCCGCACGGTCACAGGTCGACCGTACGGCACCCGTGACCCATCCTGCTAGCAGCTGCGGGAGTACCTGCGTATACACCCTGCGGAGTACGACAAGCTTTGACCATCGGCGGGTCGGTCCTGGACGGCCATCCGACGCTTGAGGTCGAAGCCCCCTCGGGCATCCATCGGAATCGCTGTACCGGCGACGAATCGCCACGCCGGCGGAGGCGGTGCTGTGGTGAGACCCTCGAGGGGGCGAGCGCCGCCAGGAGGTTCCGCGAACATCGCACCGTCATGCCGCCGCGTCCGCCTACGTGGACGCCAGGTCGAGTTCCCAGTCCTGCCCCACCAGGTCGTGCCCGAAGCTGTGGTGGGCCTCCTCTGCTGTCAGGACAAACCCGGCCGCCTCGTAGATCCGCCGGGCCGACACGAGGACGTCGTTGGTCCAGAGCACCATTCGCCGGTAGCCGGCCCGTCGGGCGAAGCGGATGCACTCCTCGGTGAGACGAGACCCGATGCCGAGGCCCCGCTCTCGCGGCTCGACGAGGAGGAGGCGCAGCTGGGCGGTCTCGTCGTCCTTGCGGCAACAGAAGACCGAGCCGACCTGCTGTCCGTCACGCTCGGCGATCCACACCGCTTCGCGCCGTGGATCGTGATCGTCGGCGAAGCCGGCGACGATGCGGGCGACGAGTGCCTCGAAGGTCTCGTCCCAGCCGAACTCCTCGGCGTAGAGGGCCCCGTGGCGATGGATCACCCACCCGAGGTCTCCGGGCAGAGGGGGTCGCATGACGAACGAGGGAGACGTGGGCCGTCCGACGATGAGGTCGTGGATCGCGGTCATGCAGCCGGTGAGCCGCCGCCGTTCCCGGTCGGCGAGCGGCTCGAGCAGCACCTCGACCTCACGCGCCGATCGCCGATCGAGCTCCCGGAACTCCTTCGTTCCCGTCTCGGTGAGGCGGAGCAGTTGCCGGCGGGCGTCCTCTTCGGACGGCCGGGCATCCACGAGACGCCGATCCTTGAGTCCCCGCAGGACCCGGCTCAGGTAGCCGGCATCCAGGTCGAGGACCTCGCGCAGCTCCGAAGCGTCGGTCGCGTCGCGCTGGGCGATCTCGAAGAGCACCCGTGCCTCGGTCAGCGAGTACTCGGTGTCGAGCAGCCCCGCCTGGAGCACCCCGATCTGGCGGGTCCAGAACCGGTTGAACTCCCGCACGGCGGCCACTGCCTCGGGATCGCCCCGAGCGGTGCCACCGCCGGCTCTCGATGGTTGCATGGCAAGATCTTAGTTGTGTGAAGCAACTAAATGCGAAAGGAACGACTGCGTCGCCGGGGGGACGGCGGTCGTGCCCCACCATCCGAGCCGGGGCGCTCCCCACGCCGAGGTGAAGGCTCCTTCAACCGTCGCCCGGCGGCGCAGCGTCGTTGCGCGGCATAAATCCCCACTGATGGCCTTCGGGGTCGGAGACGGTGAGCATTCGGATGCCGAATTCGCGGTCGACGGGCGGCGCGACGTCGGAGAGTCGGGTTCGGACGTAGTCATACATGGCGTCGACGTCGTCCACCCAGAAGCCGGTCCACCAGGCGAGGCCCTCGA
>CAZTOV010000101.1:0-6346 GCA_964615175.1 uncultured Burkholderiales bacterium | reverse complement strand
GTCACTGGTCGCCGCGGAGGAACTCCTCGATCTCGCTCGCCAGTTCGTCGCCGCTGGGGAGATCGTCCATCTGGGCGTCGAGCTGCTCGACGAGCTGCTCGAGATCGGAGCGGCTGCTGACCGTCTCCTCGACTTGGCGCTGGTAGACGTCGGCCTGCTCGTCGAGCGAACGGAGGTCGACTTCAACGCCGGCGATCTCACGCAGGCGTGACAGGAGGGCCCGGGACGCCACCGGAGAGACGGTGCCGGCGAGGTAGTGGGGCACCTGGGCCCACAGACCGACGGCCGAGATGCCGGCGGCGCCGGCAGCCACCTGCACGGCCGTCTGCGCCCCCGTGGGACCCGTGTAGTCGGGACGCACGGGCTCCACCTCCTGGGCGACCGAGCGCGACGATGCCGTCGACAGGACTCGCATCGGGCGGCGGTGAGAGACCGGGGCCGGCATGCCACCCAGGGTTACGAGCATACGCACCCCGTGTTCACGAGCCAGCTCGACGGTCTCGGCAGCGAACTCGCGCCAGCGCAGTGAGGGCTCGGGGCCGCGCACGACGATCACGTCGACCCCGGCTTTCGCGGCGGTGAAATCGATGGCCGGCCAGGTGATCTCACGGGTCACCCCGTCGACCATCTCGATCATGGGACGCGAGGACTGGAGGTCGGAGACCTCCGCGAGGTCGACCTTGGCGAATCGCTCCGCACTCGACAGGTGGTCGTCGAGGAATTCGATGGCTGACTCGCCGGCGCCGCCGGCGTCGACCCAGCCCTCGAGCGCGACCACCATGACGGGGCGGTCCAACGTGACGTCTTGCACGACCTCGATCACGTTGGTCACTGTACCGACGCCGTCCCTCCCCCACCGACAGGGGGTCCGGCGGCGACAATGACGTATCCGTCAGACCGGGAGAGATCAGATGGGAATCCGCTTCGGCGTGCACGCCGGCCTCCAGAACACGTCGACCGAGGAGCTGCGGTCGCTGTGGGGACGCATCGAGGGATGGGGCTACGACTGGATCTCGATCTGGGACCACTTCTACGCCGCCAACCTCACGGGCGATCCTGTGTGCCTCGAGGCGGTGTCGATGCACGCGGCGCTGGCGCTCGACACGGAGCGGGTGACGTGCGGGAGCCTCGTCTACTCGATCGGGTACCGGCACCCGGCGGTGCTGGCCAACTCGATCGCCACCGTCGACAACCTGTCCGGCGGTCGGGCCGTGCTGGGGATGGGTGCCGGGTGGTGCGAGCCCGAGTACCGGGCCTACGGCATCCCGTTCCCGTCGCCGGGGGTGCGGCTCCGTCAGCTCGACGAGGGCATCCAGTGCGTCAAGGCGCTCCTCAACGAGGACTCGGTCGATTTCGAAGGTGAGTTCTTCACCCTCACCGACGCCAAGTGCGAGCCCAAGCCGACCCGGCAACCGTTCCCGGTGTGGATCGGGGGCGGGGGTGAGAGGGTGACGCTGCGGATCGCCGCCCAGCACGCCGACGGGTGGAACGTCCCGTTCGTCTCGGTCGACGACTTCGCTCGCAAGGTGCAGGTACTGGAGGGGCACTGTGCGGACGTGGGCCGCGACCCGGCCTCGATCGAGAAAGCGGTGAACGTGGGGATGGCGTTCTCGCAGGAGCAGGCGGAGGCCCAGTTCGGGGCCATCCTCCCGGCGGTGCAACCGAGCCTGCTGTCGGGCTCGGTGCAGGAGATGACCGACAAGGTCGGGGGGTACATCGAGGCCGGGGCCGAGTGGCTCATCCTCGCCGCCCGGGCCCCGTTCGACGTCGAGGGGATCGAGCGGTTCGCCTCCGACGTCGTGCCGCAGTTCCGATGAGGATCGTCGCTGCTCTGGCCGTCGCGGTCCTGGCCGTGTCGTGCGGGTCGCGGGTCGACCCCGAGACGCCGGCGCCCACCACCGGACCGCCGACCTCTGCAGCACCCGCCACGACGACTACGACCCGGGCCGACGACACGCTGTCGGTCGAGGAGGCGCTGGCGGTCGACGACGGCACGACGGTGGTGGTGACCGGAGCGTTGTTCGTCGAGGACGACACCGTCCGGTTGTGCTCGGCCGTCGCGGAGTCGTTCCCGCCCCAGTGCGGAGGCGCCTCCCTGGAGATCGAGGGCCTCGACCTGTCGGACTTGGAGCTCGAGGAGGAACAGGACATCCGATGGAGCGAGGGCTCGGTCGAGATCGAGGGTGTGATGTCCGGCGGCGTGCTGAGTGTGGTTGGTGACGGAGGCTGACCCTCGCCGTTTTCAGGTCGAGCGGAACACGTTGACAACACCCCAGAACTGCATCGTGCGGCGCTCGTCTTCAGGGAAGAACTCGGCCAGCTCGCTCTCGAGCCACTGTTCGACTTCGGCGACGGTCGTGTCACCTCGGTCGACGGGGACCACGATGTTGCTCTGGGTCATCAGGTAGTCGATCAGTTGAGGCCTCGTCATCGGAACCCCGTCCGGATACTCCTCACGCGCGAGCTTGTCGAAACCGTTCGCGTCCCAGCGGGGTCCGGGATGCTCTCCCCGCGGCGGAATCGGGTACCGCTCCAGGTACTGGTCGCTCATCCACCCTTCAAACGCATCGACCTCTTCCATCGCGCCGAGGAAGTGGTGCTCGTACACGATCAGCCACCGACCCGGGGCCAACACGCGTCGAGCCTCCGAAGAGAACCGCTCCTGGTCGAACCAATGCACCGCCGAGCCGACCGTGACGACGTCGAAGATTCCGTCGGCGAACGGGAGTCGTTCGGCGGCAGCCGCCAGGTAGTGGCAGGCAGACCCGTCGATCGTGGCCGCCTCCCGGACCATCTCCTCGGCTACATCGATCCCGAATGCGACATCCGCCATCGCCGTGAGTGCCCGGGTGGACGGCCCCGGACCGCACGCCACGTCGAGGCCACGATCGACGCGCTCGACACCGATCACCGGATGGATGCGCTCGAGAGCCTCCTCTTGTGACGCAGGTCGGCCCCGCAGGTATCGACGCGCGACACCCTCGGCAACGAACGGGTTCTGGAAACCACCTCCGGTCATGCCGCCATCATGGTCGCTCGATCACACGGGAAAGTGAGATCTCGTGCACCTCGCAGGGGAGACGATCCTCGAAGAGGGTCTGTTCGATGTACGTGAACCCGAGCTTCCGGAGCACGTTGCGGGAGCGATGGTTCGTCGGGTCGATGAGGCCAAGGACCACCTCGCCGTCGTGGGTCTCACGGGCCTGATCGAGGAGGGCCTGGCAGGCCTCGGTGGCGTACCCCTTGCCTCGGGCCTCCTCCGCCAGTCGGTATCCCCATTCGAGGCGCCGCTCGTCTCGCCAGTCGATGAGGTCGGCGCCCGCGTATCCGATCAGCGTGCCGGTCGCCCGTTCGATCACCGGCTGCTTGCAGAACGGCAGGTCGTCGGCGACGGCGAGCATCCGATCGAAGCGTCGGTTCGCACCGGCATCGTCGAGGGCCCCGGTGAGCGAATAGACCATGAACGTGTCGGTCGTGAAGAGGTCGACGAGCCGCTCCCGGTCCCGCTCCTCCGGCAGTCTGATCTCGAGCCGCTCGGTGTTCACGCTCCCGTGGCCTCCGGCTTCTCCCATACCGAGACGTGGGACGTGCTCTCGCCCGTGAACGGCTCACGTGTCCAGGTGCTCCACCGTTCTCGCAGCGTCAGTCCTGCGATCCGGGCCATCAGGTCTAGCTCCGACGGCCACACGGAGCGGAACGGCGCCGAGAACACGTCAAGAGAACCGTCGACGATCCGGTAGTGGTGGGAACGGAGGATCTGGGAAGGGATGTCGGTGTACTCGTCCACGCCCACATAGCCCGGCTCGACGGCGAAGACGCGGGCGGTCTCGCCGGGCGGGAGATGCCGGAGGTGGGGCACGAAGGTCTCGACGACGAAGCAACCGCCGGGGTCGAGGTGGGCAGCGGCATTGCAGAAGCAGGCAACCTGCTCGTCCTGGGAGGTCAGATTGGTGATCGTGTTGTACACGAGGTAGACGAGCCGAAAGCCTTCCCCGACGACCGTCGTGGCGAAGTCGCCCACGGTGACCTCGACGGCGTCGGCCCCGGGCTTCGCGCGGAGCCGCTCGACCATGGCGCTGGACAGGTCGATCCCGTGCACCGACACGCCGCGCTCACTGAGGGGGAGCGCAACGCGGCCGGTGCCGATCCCGAATTCGAGCGCCGCACCGTCACCGGCGAGGTCGGCGAGGAAGTCGACCGTCGGGCTCAGCGTCGACGGCTCGAACATCGCCGACGAGACCGCGTCGTACTGCGCCGCGACCCGAGCGTCGAAGCGATCCACCGGCATGGTCACGCCTCGCCCACCACATCGAACGCGGACGGGTAGACGACCCGGCCCCGCATCTCGGGGTCGTAGCCGGTGAGGCGAAGCACCTGCCCGGCTTCTTCGGGCGCCCAAGAGGGCAGCGTGAACGCGATGCCATGAGGTGCGGCCGGCTCGAAGCCAAATCGAGCGTAGAAGCGGGGATCGCCTTCCACGAGGACGAGGGGCTCCCCCAACCGTTCGGCCTCGGCAACAACGTCACGCACCAGCGCCGATCCGATGCCTTGACGCTGGCGATCGGGTCTCACGGCCAGCGGCGAGAGCGTGACGACGCGATGGGCCGCCTCACCGTCGTGAAGTTCTGCGTGGCTGATCATCACGTGCCCGACGATCTCACCGTCGCGCTCGGCGACGAGGGACAGTTCGGCAATGAAGTGCCGTGACGCGCGGATCGCATCAACGAGCTGCCCGTGTTCCGCGGAATCGAATGCTGTCGAGACGACCGCGGTTACGGCATCACGATCTTCAGGCTGCTCCGCTCGAATGAGAACTGTGTCCGCGGCCGGTGGGGATGTCGCGGAAGGTCTCTCGTCGGTGGAGCCCACGTCGTGAGGCTGCCCGAACGTCAGCGGTGTACGCCACCGACTTTCTCGCAGCGGATCGCGCGACCGAGTCGCTGGGATCCCGGCGACTCGTTGTGTCCCCCCGAAGCCGGATGGTCTGAGCGACACTCGGAGGATGCGCAAGCAGTACCACTTCTGGCCCGGCGAGCAGGGCATGGATGCCTGGGACGTTGATCGGCTCATCGAGCTGAGCGCCGATCTCCCCGTTGTCGATGTCGGGCTGAGCCAGATCTGGGAGATCGACACCGTCTACTGGTTCGACGGTGAGAGCGAACAGCCGACCGTACGGAAGGTGGTCGAGCACGCCCGCCTCATCGAGGAGGTCGACCTGTCGTATCCGATCATCCTCGGTCACGACGGCCGCGTGATGGACGGCATGCACCGGGTTGCACGAGCGCTGCTCGAGGGTCGGTCGACGATCCCCGCCGTGCGCTTCAGCGAGCTTCCCGAACCCGACTTCCGGAACTGCCGCCCCGGGGATCTCCTCTGACGCTCACGGACCGGGCGAAGCCCGTCGAGAAAGGCAGGGCGCGGGGGTAGCTGGTCCGCGTACGGTCATCGTCATGCGACGTTGAGCGGACACCGCTGCCGAATCGCATCTGCGGAGGTTTCTCCATGTCGCTCGACGCGCGTTCTTCTTCTCACGTTGCCCTTATCACCGGCGCCAACCATGGCATCGGTGCCGCGACCGGCCGGGCTCTGGCCGCGCACGGTGTTGCGGTCTTCCTCACGTACCTGCGCCTCGATGATCCAGCCGACCCAGGAACGCCTGACTCGTATCATCACGAGCGCGGTTCGAACGCCAACGAGGTCGTCCAAGCAATCCGATCGGCCGGCGGTCGAGCGACGGCGCTCGACGTCGACCTGCCGGAGGACCAAGCTCCCACGGCCGTCTTCGACGCTGCCGAGGAGCAGTTCGGGGCAGTCGACATCCTCGTCAACAACGCCAGCGGCTGGACGGCCGACACGTTCAAGCCAACGGCAACAGATCGGCTGGGCCGGAGCCTCACCCCCGTCTCTCTCACCACATTCGACCGGGTCTTCGGCGTCGACGCGCGTGCGGCGGGACTCCTGATCAGCGAGTTCGCCCGGCGCCACATCGACCGGAAGGCCACCTGGGGCCGGATCATCGGCCTGACGTCGGGGGGACCTCTCGGATTCCCGCAGGAGGTTTCCTATGGCGCTGCCAAGGCCGCGCTCGAGAACTTCACCATGCCGCGGCCTTCGAGCTTGCCGATCACGGGGTCACCGCCAACATCGTCTATCCACCCGTCACCGACACGGGATGGGTCACCGACGATGTCCACGCCTACGTCGACCGGAGCCAGCACCTGATCCACATCGCACAGCCCGAGGACGTCGCCGAGGTCATCGCCTACCTCGCCTCCGACGGCGCTCGGCTCATCACCGCCAACCGCATCCACCTGCGGTGAGACTGTCTCACCCGCGTGGTTGGATG
>CAZTOV010000100.1:0-6353 GCA_964615175.1 uncultured Burkholderiales bacterium | reverse complement strand
TGGTTTGGCGCCGCGAGGCAGGCCGGGGCTCGGCTCGGGCCGGACCTTCACGAGATGGGGGACACGACGTGGGTGGCCGTCTCCGTCACCCCAGCCCGCCTCGTTGCGGCGATCTTGTGGGTCTGGTTGTCGTCTTGCCGGCTGCGCGGGTGCCATCGCTCTGCCCTCCTCGTGTGGAGCGCACGGCACCCGCAGGCTCATGCGCTCTTGGCGATCGGTTCTTCATACGGCTCGTCGGCCGAGTCCGACGACGCGACCGTCGAACAGACCCTTGCCACGAGCGCCTCGACCTCGGCCCGCTCGGCCTCCTCCTCGCGCCGGGCGCGTGCCCGGAGTTCGGCGACCCGGGCCGGGTCTCGGACGATCTCGCCGGTGTCGGGGTCTCGGGGAAGCGGGGGCCGACCCCGACGCCGCTTGCGCGTCATGACCCGTCCGTTCCACACGAGCTGGCCGCCCCAGACGCCCCAGGGCTCCTGGCGGGCGAGGGCACCGGCGAGACAGGGAGCCTTCACCGGGCACTCCTCGCAGAAGCTCTTGGCCTGGTCGATGTCGTCGGGGTTCTCGGAGAAGAACAATTCGGTGAGCGAACCCTGCGCGTCAGCACAACGCGCCTGGGCTCGCCACCGTTGGTCCTCCTCGCCATCGAGCCTGAGGGCAGTCACGGCTCGTCCTTTCTCTCGTGGTCCGCTGGTCTCTTGCGGGTCGCTGGGTCTGGTGGGTCGGTTGCTGGTCGATGATCTACCTGGGGTGTGACGGTTTCGGGACAACAAAAAAGGCCGCCGGGTGGTCCCGACGGCCTCGGTGGTTCCTGTGTGGGGTTTTCGCTGTCTAGGGCGACAACCCCCCGAGCCGTCGGGTGCCGGTACCGGTCTTCCCGTCGATGCACACGTGGACGTGGAGCCACGAGGCGGCGGGAAGGAAGGCCGGCGAGACCGCAAACGCGCGGACGCGCGCGGGCCCGCCGTTGGCGTACATCCCGTTCGCGGTCATCGCTTGCATCGCTCGATCGTGCCTTTCCGGTGTTTCACCCGATTACTCGGTCCGGTTCAGGGAAGCAGGTTTCGTGGGGGCGAGTCAATCTTTTTTTCGCGGTGTCCCTTACGCTGCCCCTCCGTGAGCGACCGCAGCCTCGCCTCCCGCCTCGGCGACCTCGTCGATCGTGTCTGGAATGCCGTGCTCCGGGTGCGTCTGATCAGCCTCGTGGTGCTGGTCGTCGCCGCCATCCTCGTCGTCACACTGGCGTCGCTCGGGGACGACGGAGGCGACGTCCGCTCCGGGTCAGATCCGATCGACGGCGCGGGAGCGCCCGTCGCGGTCCGCTCCACGCCCCAGACGTACCGGATCGTCTACCGGGTCGAGAATCGGGGCGGCGGCGACCTCGTCGTCGAGACCGAGGAGGTCACCGTGCGGCGCCCCTTCGACGGCCGCGTGGTCGACCGCGGCAGCGAGCCACCCGGCGACGACGAGCAGTCGGTGACGGTGACCCGGTTCGGCTTCTTCGGCACCGATTCTCCCCGGGCCCAACCGACGGTGCTGCAGGTTCCTCCGAACCCGCCGGCGGGTGACGCCGACCCGGTCGACGCCCTCAACGCGGCGGTCGGACTCGACCTGGCCGAGCTGCGCGAGCGCCGCCGCATTGCGGACGTCGACCGCGTGTGCCAGATCTACCGGATCGGCGGGCCGATCGCCGGCGGGGCCCTGACGCCTCTCGGCGCCGTCGACGGCGAGCACACCGACGTGTGCGTCGAGGCTTCCGGGCTGGTGCTCGAGGAGGTCAACGTGGTCGACGACGACCGCGTGCTCCGCCGCCGGGTGGCGGTGGAGGTCGACGAGTCACCCGGTCTCGGCAACGACGTGTTCGACGGCCCCGACGCCGAGATTCCGCCGGCTGACCAAGGCGGCGGATCGGTCCTCGAGGTCGAGCCGACCAGCCGTCCACCGGCTGATCCGTTCTTCGAACTTCCGGAGCCGCCGGCGGCATTCGAGCACCGCGGCCGCTTTGCCGTCATACCCCCACAGGCCGAGGCATTCGGTGACCCCCTGCAGCAGGATCAACGGGCCGCCGGCGTCTCTGACGTCTACGTCCACGGCCCCGAGCTGCTGGTGATCGACCAGGGCGGAACGCTGGGCCGCGTCGATGCGTTCGACGAGCATCCGTTCGGCCGCGAGGTCGACGCCGGTGCCCTGGGGTCGGGCGAGCTGCTCCTGGGCGCTCGCACCTCCGAGGTGCGGGTCGCCCGTGGCGCCGGCCGCTACGTGCGGGTCTACGGCACCGTGGCACCGGAGTTGCTGCTCGAGGTCATGCGCTCGCTCGAACCCCACGAAGGCGGCAAACTCGTCTACCTCGACGAGCCGCCGGCATAGACCCTGTGTCTGGTCAGCCGATGGGGGGTCCGGACTGCCAGACGGGGCCGACGGGTGAGTCGGGGGTTTCGTCGGGGACGGTGGGCTCGGGCGTGTCGGGCACGGTGGGGTCGGGCAGATCGTCGTGGCCGGCGTTGTCCGGCGGCGGGAGCGAGGCCTCCGAGACGGCCACACACAGGGCCACGCCTCGCACCAGCGCCGGTGAAACGCTGCGGGTCCCGAGGGCCTCGGCGAGTGCCAGGTCGGTGACCGGACCACACCAGGGCGTGACGACCGGCTCGACGGCGACGAGCAGTGCAGTGTCGTCGAGGGGCACGAGACGACCGAGCGTGAGCAGCTCGTCGACCCCGTAGCCACTGGCCCCGGCCTCGCAGAGCGGATCCGCGAGGTCGACCACGTTCACCGGGAACGGCATCCCGATGCCCTCCTCAAGGGCGGTCTGGGCAGCCTTCGCCTGCTCGCGCGTCGGGGCGACGACCGGGGACGGGAGCTGCTCGTCGAGCGCACACGCCGCCTCATCCTCGTCTCCGTCGGGCCCGGCATCGTCATCGCCGGTCGTCTCGCCCCCGGTGTTGCCGTCGTCGAAACCACCCAGGTCGAAGCCGAACCCGTCGCCCCCGAGGGACGCCGAGCCGAGGTCGACCGTCGACGATCCGGGGCTGGAGACTTGTCGGCTCAGGACCGCGGCCGCGTCATCGTCCTGATCGACATCGGAGGGCGCCGCGAACCCACCCGACGGGACGAGTTGCCGGGCGATCGGGAGATCGCCGGGGAACCACACCGCCACCACCAGGATGACCAGGGTGATGGCCACGAAGTGGCCGTAGCGACGAGCCCGGCGCACCGCCTCGTCGAGGCTCAGCTCGCGCACGTCGCCCCATTCGAGCTTCCCTTCGACCCGGTGGGGTCGATAAGGGCGCGGGCCCTCGAGGCCAGCGCGCTCCCGCGACTCACCCCGCAGGCGCCGGCGCAGCTCCTCGACCATCCGAGACCTCGACCCTTCCCTATTCCTGCTGCTCAGCGGGCGAGGGGTACTGGGGCCACTTGTCGGGGATCTCTTCGCGGCTCTCGTAGATCAGCACCGTGTTCTCCTCGCAGCAGAACACCTCGGGGTCGCTCGACGGCCACTGGCCTGCGAGATACCGGGTCCCCTGATTGACGTAGCGGTAGAGGCCGGTGCCCTGCACGCCGAGCTCGTTCTCGCCGGGCTCGGTCGGGTCCCACCAGATCTCGGTCATGTCGTCGTAGCGCAGATAGTCGTCCCATGGCCACAGACCCTGGCCGAACGAACTCCCGATGTGGACGGGTCCCTCGCCGCTCTTCGGGTAGGCGAAGAGCCCGTTGCGGAACGTCTCGGCGGTCAGATCGGGCCCGGCCATGTGGATGCCGGTCGCACCGATCCAGAAGATCGGGTAGATGATCCCGTTGTACTGCCCGTCGGCCGTGGGCGGCCCCTCCTCACCGAAGTGCCACTCCCACACCCGGAACGCTTCGCCCAACTCCTCCTCGGTGCGGGCCGAGAGGGCCGACAGACCGAAGGCATTGTCCCACTGCTGCTGGTCGTAGAGACGGGCGAAGGTGGCGGTGTCGGAGAACACCGAGCCCGTGATGATCCACTCGGGGAAGTAGAGGTCCTGGGTGGCCTCCTGGGTGAGGAAGATCGGATACAGAGGGTCGCCGGCAAAGATCACCGACGAGATGCCCTTGTCCTTGAGCCGCTGGGAGACGACCGGCGCCTCCTGCTGAGCACCCGAGGTGTCGACGTGGGCGCCGGTGACCGCGATGCGGTCGGTGAGGCTGGCGCCGTACTTGGCCAGCTCGTCCTCGAAGAAGTCGGCACCCTCCGAGTACGTGCCCTCCGCGGTGTCGAAGTAGACGAGGCCGAAGGTGCGCGTCTGGTTCTGGAAGAGGGCGTCGCCCGCGTGCTCGGCGTTGCCGCCCCACAGGCGCTGGCCGACGTACTCGGCCCGGTGAACGTAGAGCTGGGTCGACGACATCAGGGTGGCGTACACGTAGGGCGCGTTGTCGAGGTAGGTCGAGATCGGCTGGCTCACCGTGCAGACGCAGATGATCCCGTTGGCCGCCAACTCGCGCATGTAGACGTTGGTGTCGGTGGGCCCGTTGAGGGAGATGAACGCCCCGGCGTCGATGACCTCCTGGGCGTTGGCCTTGGCGGTCACGTCGTCGTCGGGCTGCCCCCCGTCGATGCGGATCAGCTCGAACTCACGCCCGTAGGTCTCGTAGTGGGTCTCGAAGTAGTCGGCGTACTCGTTGTAGGTCGCCCACACGTCGTCGGGGTCGTCCTCGGCCCCGGCGGCCCGGAGGATGGCACCGGTGGCGGGGTCGAGCTCGCCGACGTAGACGGCGATCTTGATCTTCTCGGAGTCGACGCCGGGACCGGCCGAGTCGGGCGGCGTGCCCTCGAACGCGGGCGGGCACGGAGGTGCGTAGACGCTGGGGACCTTGATGCGGCCGGTGTTCGGGTCGCAGTTCGCGCTCGGCACGAACTCTTCGCTCTCGGTCGAGGTGCCTCCGAAGGCTCCGGTACCGGCGGTGGCGGCTTCACCGTCGCCGCCGGATGCGCCCTGGGTCGGCGCCGCCGACGAGCCGGTGGTGCCGACCGTGGTGTCGGCGTCGCGCTCGACCTGGGTGCCCTGGACTTCGGCGGGTGTCGTCGGGCCGGTCGCGGCCACGTTCTCGCCGCCGTCGCCGCCGCGACCGGGCAGCACGACCGCGATGAGCACGATCACCACGACCATGGCGAGGAAGGGCTGGTAGCGACGGAGACCGTCGAGCAGGTCTCCGATGGTCACGTCACGCCAGCGCTGCATGGTGCATTCCCCCTGTGGTTCCTACGAGCGTGATTTCGCCGCGCGCGTCCGAGAACCCTTCGCCCCCGTACGCGCCTTCGCGGCTTTCGTCTGCTTCGTCGATTTCTTCGACGCCTTCTTGGGCTTCTTGGGCTTGGTGGACCCCGACCGGGCCACGATTTCGTCGGTGGTGCCGAGGTACGACGCCACCACTTGCGGATGGTTCACGACCTTCTCGGGCTCGTCGCGCACCACCACCGCGCCGAGGTCGAGGGCGATGATCTCGTCGGCGATCGAGGTGACGAGCGGCATGTCGTGCTCGATGACGATCAGGCTGGCCCCGGTCTCCTCACGGATGCGGAGGAGCAGCGGGCCGAGCGCCTCGGTCTCGCGCTGGGCGATGCCCGACGACGGCTCGTCGAAGAGAATCACGTCGGGCTCGTGGGCCAGCACGCAGGCAAGGTCGACGATGCGCCGGCTCCCCGTCGACAGCTCGGAGACGAACTTGTCGCGGAACGCCTCGAGACCCATCAGCTCGATCAGCTCCTCGACCCGCTCGGCGAGGGCGGCCTCGGAGTCGGCGACCGAGGGGAGGTTGAGGGCGGCAGCCAGCGGGTCGCGTACGGGCACCTGGCGTTCGAGGGCGACCGCGATGACCTCCTTCACCGTGAGGGCCGGGAAGAGGCGGGCATCCTGGAACGACCGGCCGAGCCCCATGCGGGCCCGCACGTCGGGCCCGTAGGGCGTGAGGTCGAACCCATCGAAGACCACCTGGCCGGCGTCGGGCCGCTCGAAGCCCGAGACGAGGTCGAACAGCGTGGTCTTGCCGGCACCGTTGGGGCCGATGATCCCGAGGATCTCGCCCCCGTGGAGGTCGAAGTCGACCTCGTCGACGGCGCGGATGCCGCCGAAGGCCTTGGTGAGGGCCCGGACCTCGAGGATGGTCTCGTCGTCGCGCTTCCGGCGTCCCCCGTTGGGCGACGCCTTCTTCTTGGTCCGCCCGCTGCCCGTGTTTCCCTCCCCCGCCACCGAGGCGGCACCTTCGAGGAACACCGACCGGAGGATGTCGGGCCGCTCCAGGAGTTCGCTGGTCGGACCGTGGAACCGGATCTCGCCCTTCTCCATGAAGTAGGCGGTCTCGGCGACGGTGAGGGCCACGTTCACCGACTGCTCGACGAG
>CAZTOV010000099.1:0-6395 GCA_964615175.1 uncultured Burkholderiales bacterium | reverse complement strand
AAGCCTGGGTGTGGATCGACGTCGACGCCCCCTCCACCGACCTCGCCGTCGAGCTCGGTGAGCGGTTCCATCTGCCCGGCGTGGTGGTGGAGGACGTGCTCGACACCGAGGTCTATCCCAAGTGGGAGGACCACGGCTCGACGATCCTCGCCGTGTTCCACCTCCCGGTCGCCGGAGATCACAGGATCGACACCGCTCCGCTGGCCTGCGTGATCGGTGCCCGCTTCCTCCTCACCTTCCACGCCACCGAGCATCCCGCCCTGGAATGGCTGATCGCGACCGCCGCCCACGAGGCCGCTCTCGCCGAAGGCGGGCCCGACCGGATGCTCGCCCGCATCGCCGAGCTGTGCGCCCGCGAGTTCCACCCCCTCATCAACGGCTTCGAGACCGCCTTCGACTCCCTCGAGGACCGAGCGCTCGACGCCGAAGCCCAGGTCCTCGCCGAGACCCAGGCGCTGCGGCGCGACGCCGGTGTCCTCCGCAGCGTCCTCGGCACCGAACGGGAAGTCGTGCGCGGTCTCTCGGACCACGAGTCGCCCCTCCTCACCCGGGACAGCCGGTCACGCCTCCGCGACGCCTACGACCGCCATCACCGCCATGTCGAGGAACTCGACGCGGCCCGCATGATGCTCTCCACCGTCGTCGACACCTACCGGGGCGTGGTCGCCGAACGCACCAACGACGTCATGAAGGTGCTCACGGTCTTCGCCGCCATCATCATGCCCCTCACCCTGATCGCCGGTATCTACGGCATGAACTTCGAGCACATGCCGGAGCTGGGTCGACGCTGGGCCTATCCCGGCGTCCTCGGATTCATGGCCCTCGTCGGAGTGAGCCTCTGGATCTCGTTCGCACGGCGCGGCTACATCGGGCATCCCCGAATGGTCCACATCCCAGAAGGTGTCGGCCACGGCCTCCAACACCTCGCCTCGGCTCCTGCCCGCACACTCGGCGCGCTGGTCACACGCGTCCCCACCCGAGCCGGAGCGCCGCGACCGGTCGAGGGCACCGACCTCGACCGTGAGACACTCGAGGTCGTGGCCGACCTGTTCCGGCTCGGCTGGCACACACCGCACGCGCTGCTCGAGGGCGGAGAGGAACGCTGATGGACGACTGGGTGTGGGCCGTGATTGCCGTGGGCAGCGGGCTCGTGACCGGGAGCCTGCTGGCGTGGATCACCCGAACGGTCCTGCGGCGTCCGAATCGCCGCGAGGAGATCCGGGAGATCGCCACCCCGGTGGCGGCGTTCCTGTTCTGGGTCACCCTCGCCGCCGGCGTGATCGTGGCCGTCGCCACGACCGAACCCGAGACCATCGAGGACGTTCCCGCCGACCTCCTCGCGTACCTCCCCCGGGTCCTCGCCGCCGGCCTCATCCTCCTCGCCGGCCGGGCGCTGGGAATCGCGCTCGCGGCCGGAGCGGGGCGCGCCGTCACCCGGGCGCTCGGCCGCCCGTCACCGGGCGTCGCCACGACCATGAAGGTGGGCATCAACCTGGCGGCCGCCGTCCTGGCGCTCGCCCAGCTCGGCGTCGACACGACGGTTCTGGTCGTTCTCGCCGCCGGAATCGTGGTCGGCGGAGGGTTGGCCTTCGGTCTCCTCGTCGGGCTCGGTGGTCGCGACATGGCCAGCGAGATCGCCGCGGGACGCTATCTGCGACGCCACATCGAGCCCGGGACCCACATCACCGTCGGCGACGTCAGCGGCTCGGTGGTGGAGTTCCACCCCGCGGGCGTCGAGTTGCGGACCGACGACGGGCGTCGACTCCACCTCCCGCACAGCCACCTTCTCGACGGCATCGTGGAACTGGCCTCCGCGGGCGACGCATCAGGCAACGATTCCCAGCCAGATGAGGGCCAGGCCGAAGGCGGCGAAGAGCGCGGCTGACGCCCGCGTGATCACGCGGGCGGAGATCCGGGTGGGCAGGACCCGGCCCAGACCGACCGCGAGACTCCCACTCGCCACGATGCCAAGCGTCGCGCCCACCCACACGAGGGCCGGGGCGCCGCGTGTCGCCAGGGTGGCGACGGCGAGCATGGTCTTGTCGCCCAGCTCGGCGACGAACATGGCCAGGGCAACCGTGAGCACGACGGAGCGGGCGCCGGCCCGTGACTCGGCGATCTCGTCGCCGTCGCCGGACGACCGCAGCGTCCACACGGCAAAGCCGAGGAACAGCACTCCCCCACCGATGCCGACGGCGCGCTCCGGGAACGCGGCGCCCACGGCACTGCCCAACAGCACCGAGAGCAGGTTGGTGACGGCGTAGGCAAGCACCACGCCGGTGATCACCGGCCCGAACCGGAACCGGGCCCCGAACCCGAGCGCCACCAACTGCGTCTTGTCGCCCAGCTCGGCGACGAAGACGAGGCCGAAGGCCGCGAGCAGCGATTCCATGCGGATCGATCATGACAGGTGGGGCCACCGTCCCTTCGCCGCCGCGCGTGACGACCGACCATGACATCCATGGACTCCGACCTGCACCCGTTCTTCGACCTCGTCCGCCGCCGGCGCGCCTGCCGGCGGTTCTCGGCCGAACCTGTCGACCGATTCCCGATTGAATTGGTCGGGTTTTATCGCTACGGTTGCCGGAGACCCGCAACTCCGCCGACGCCACCAGAAAGGCTCCCATGACACTTCGTCTCGGAGACACCGCACCCGACTTCACCGCCGACACCACCGAAGGAACCGTCGACTTCCACGAGTGGAAGGGCGACTCGTGGGCGCTCCTCTTCTCCCACCCCAAGGACTTCACCCCCGTGTGCACCACCGAGCTGGGACGGGTCGCCGCGCTCAAGCCGGAATTTGACCAGCGGAACGTCAAGGTCCTCGGCGTGTCGGTCGACCCGGTCGACGACCACAAGTCGTGGGCCCAGGACATCGAGGACGTCACCGGCAGCGCCCTCAACTACCCGCTCATCGGCGACCCCGACCAGAAGGTCGCCCAGCTCTACGACATGATCCACCCGGGCGAGGACGACACCTCGACCGTGCGTACCGTGTTCGTGATCGCCCCCGACAACTCGATCAAGCTCACCCTCACGTACCCGAAGAGCACGGGACGGAACTTCGACGAGCTGCTGCGGGTGATCGACTCGGTGCAGCTCACCGCCCAGCACAGCGTCTCGACCCCGTCGGACTGGAAGCCGGGTGACGACGTGATCGTGGCGCCGACCATCTCCACCGAGGATGCGCGAGCCCAGTTCGAGAACGTGCAGGAGAAGAAGCCCTACCTGCGCACCGCCACACAGCCGAGCTGAACCTCGGGGTCCGGTTCAGACGGAGCGCGAGTCATACTGGGGCGAGTCGCAGCGCGCGACTGGTGGCACCAGCTCATGTGTTGCCGAGGGCGACGATCCGGAGCGAAGCGTAGGGAGGAACCCGGAAATGGGTCGAGGAGATCGTTCGAAGGTCCGGTGGAAGAACGACCGGATTCGCAAGAAGAAGCAACGCGAGAAGCGCAAGGCCATCGAGCGCCGCCAACAACAGCGCCGTGAAGCCTCCGCATCCGCGGCCAACCCGTCGGGCCCCGACGAGGAGCCGTCGACCGACGAGTCCTCCGAATCCGCCTGACCGTTTCCCGATCCGAGGCGAGACCTCGACGGGAACGCCGAGTGGTC
This sequence comes from uncultured Burkholderiales bacterium, assembly GCA_964615175.1. GTDB lineage: Bacteria > Actinomycetota > Acidimicrobiia > IMCC26256 > JACPCJ01 > CAZTOV01. The sequence goes on along the minus strand of CAZTOV010000099.1, from coordinate 2,780 downwards.
AGTGGTCAGTGGCCGGCGACCGCGCCCAAGAAGGCCTTGGTCCGCTCCTTCTGCGGACTGTCGAGCACCTGCGCGGGCGGGCCTTCCTCGACCACCTGACCGTCGTCGAACATGATCACCCGGTCGGCGACCTCCTTGGCGAACCCCATCTCGTGGGTCACCAGCATCATCGTGGTGTTGCCCTCTTCGGCGATCTCGCGCAGGACGGCGAGCACGTCCCCGACCAGCTCGGGGTCGAGAGCCGAGGTCACCTCGTCGAAGAGCATGAGCTTGGGCTCGCACGCCAGCGAACGGGCGATGGCGACCCGCTGCTTCTGACCGCCCGAGAGCTGACCCGGCGTCTGGTTGGCCGCGTGACCGAGCCCCACCTTGTCGAGCAGGTCCATGCCGATGGTGCGAGCCTCGTCGCGAGAACGCCCGTGCACCTTCATGGGCGCCAGGGTGATGTTCTCGAGCGCGGTCATGTGCGGGAACAGGTTGAAGTGCTGGAACACCATCCCGATGTCGGACCGCACGGCACGGATGTGCTTCTCGCTGGCCTCCTTCAAGCCGTCGCCGTGAGGCTGGTGGTAGAGGTGCCGGCCCCCAACCTCGATCGTGCCCGAGTCGGGACGTTCGAGCGTCATGATCACCCGGAGGATCGTGGTCTTGCCCGAACCCGACGGCCCGATGATGACGACGCGCTCACCGGGGTCGACGTCGAGATCGAGCTCGCGCAGCACGACGTTGGTGTCGAACGCCTTGGTGACGTCGCGCATGCGCACGCCCGCCGCTCCCTTGGCGGAGACGTCGGTCCGCGTCTCGGTGGCCTGCGTTGCGTCGGCGGTGTCGGTCTCAGGTGCGCTCATACTCGATCCGTTTCTCCAGTCTCCGGATGGCCCAGGCAGCCGGGAGGCTGAGCATCAGGAACCCGATGCCGGCCAGGATGTACGGCTCGGTCGGACGGAAGGTCTCCCCCCTGACGGTGCTGGCGAAGAAGAGCACGCCGGGGACGCCGAGGATGAAGCCCAGCGGGGCGTCCTTGAACCCGGCGACGAAGAAGTTCCCGAGCGCGGGAAGGACGTTGGGGACGGCCTGGGGGACGATGATGCGGCTCCACTTGGTCGCCGAGCCGAGGTTCAGGGCCGTCGAGGCCTCCCACTGGCCCTTGGGGACGCTGTTGATCCCCGCCCGGTACGCCTCGGAGCAGTAGGTGGCGTAGTGGATGCCGAGACCGACGGTGAGCACGCTCAGCGGGCCCAGTGTGAGGGCATCGGACGCCCGCACGAGGGCCTGGAGGAAGAAGAGCTGCACCAGCAGCGGCGTCGAGCGGATGAACTCGATCACGATGGCGAAGGGCCAACTGATCAGGCGCCGTTCCGAACGTCGGCCGAGGGCGAGGAAGAACCCCAGCGTGACCGCGACGGTGAAGCCCAGGACGGTGGCTTTGGCGGTGACCATCAGCCCGCGGACCATCAACGGCACCAGGTGCCAGAAGAACATCCAGTCGAAGTTCTCGCTTCCCTCCGCGGTCATCCGCGTGCGGAAGAACGACTGCTCCTCGACACCGAAGATCAGGAACGTGAAGAGGGCGATCACCCCGGCGAGCGGAGCGAGGACGTCGGGGCGCCGATACCAGCGCCGGTGCGGCCGGTAGGCCGCACGCTCGGCGGCCAGAGGGTTGGCGTCGGTCATCTCGTCACCCCCCGGCACCGGCCGTCTCGACGACTTCGGGGATCTCGGCCGCGCCGCCCTCGAAGCGCTTCTCGAGCCGCCATTCGAAGAACCGGAACACGCCGTTGATGATCTGAGCCAGGATGAAGTAGATCAGCAGGACGTTGACGAACAGGACGGTCAGGTCGGCCTCCGAAGCATTGAAGAGCTGCTGCTGACGGATGTTGCGAGCGGCCTGCATGATGTCGGTCACGCCGATGAGGCTCACCAGCGCGGTGCCCTTGAGGATCTCGATGGTGAGGTTGCCCATCGGGGGCAGGATGATCCGCAGCGCCTGGGGCAACACGATGTGGCGCAGCCGCTGCGTCGGGCTGAGGTTCAGCGCCAGCGACGCCTCGGACTGGCCCTTCGGGATCGCCAGGATCGAACCGCGGACGATCTCGGCTCCGTAGCCGCCCATGTTGAGGCCCAGGGCGATCGATCCGAGCGTGATCAGGGACGCCTGCCCGACGTCGAGGAGGATCGGGATGGCGATCGCCATCACGAAGAGCAGGATGATCGACGAGATCCCCCGGGAGACCTCGACGTAGGCGAGGGAGATCCCCCGGACCCATTCGCGATCCGACAGGCGGGCCACCCCGACGAACAGGGACAGCACGACGCCGAGGACGAACGAATAGAAGAGGATCTGGACCGTGATCCAGGCCCCCTCACGCAGCAGCTCGTACTGGTTCGATTCGAGCAGCCAGGCGTCCATCAGCCGTGCATCCGTCTCCCGCCGTCGGTGACGAGCCCGGCTCCGGGCTCACCTGGGTGAGCCCGGAGCCGCGCCAACTTCTCTACCTCTAGCTTGCCTCCAGCACGTCGTCGACGTTCAGCTCGTTGGCCTTGTCGACGTCGGCCTGCGTGAAGTCGTCGTAGGAGGTGATGATCTCCGACGTGGTGCCGTCCTCACGGAACTGGTTCAGGACCTCGTTGAACGCGTCGCGGAAGTCCTCGTTCTCGATCCGGAACCCGTAGGCACCGCACGGCAGGATCTCGTTGCCCTCGGCGTCCGCCGGGAAGAACGGCTCGACGGCTTCGATCCCCTCACGCGCCTCCACCTGGGTCCTGACGGTGGCGGCGGT
>CAZTOV010000098.1:4490-6515 GCA_964615175.1 uncultured Burkholderiales bacterium | reverse complement strand
AGTACGTGTGAAACGGCGCGACGTCGCGTCGTTCGTCCGGTGGAGGTGGCCCCCGTGCCGGGATCGGTAGGGTCAGGGCGACGAGCCGGCGTCGAGATCCAGGAGGCCGCTCACCGTGGCCAACGTGTCCATCAGGCAGCGCGAAGCACATGCTCCGTTGCAGGCCGATCTGGAGCGCGTGGTGGGCGGGGAGGTGCGATTCGACGAGGCGGTACGCGGCGCGTACGCGCGTGACGCATCGCATTTCCGGCAGATCCCCATCGGTGTCGTCGTGCCCCGTCACCTCGACGACGTCGAGGCCGCCCTCGCGGTCTGCCGCGAGCACGGTGCCCCGGTTCTCCCTCGCGGTGGAGGGACCAGCCTGGCCGGGCAGTGCTGCAACGTGGCCGTCGTCATCGACTGCTCGAGACATCTGCGGACGATCGACGACCTCGATCCCGACCGACGTGACGTGGTCGTCGAACCCGGCGTCGTCCTCGACGACCTGCAGCGCGAGGCCGCGCCCCACGGCCTTCGCTTCGGCCCCGATCCCGCGACCCACGCGCAGTGCACCATCGGCGGGATGATCGGGAACAACGCGTGCGGCGTGCGATCGCTGGTGGCCGGTCGCACCTCCGACAACGTCGACGCGCTCGAGATCCTCACCTACGACGGGTACCGCACGTGGGTCGGGCCGACCACCGAGTCGGAGCTCGATCGGCTCGCCGCGGGAGAGGGTCGGTCAGGCGCTCTGTATCGAGGGCTCCGCACGCTCCGCGACCAGCACGCCGACACCATCCGCGACGGATTCCCCGACTTCTCCCGCCGCGTGTCGGGCTACAACCTCGACGAACTGCTTCCCGAGCGCGGTACCCACATCGCCCGGGCCCTCGTCGGCACCGAGGGCACCTGCGCTCTGGTCCTCCGGGCGCGGATCACCCTGGTCGACGCCCCTCCCGCGCACGCCCTCGCCGTCCTCGGCTACCGCGACATCGTCGAGGCGGCCCACCGGGTTCCCGAGGTGCTCGAGTTCGAGCCCGTCGGTCTCGAGGGCATCGAAGCATCGCTGACCCGGGGCGCCGGGCCGGCCGCCGCCGAGCTTCCCCGCGGTGGGGGGTACCTCTTCGTCGAGCTTCCCGGCGAGACGCAGCTCGAAGCCCGTGACCGCGCTGAGCGCCTCGCGGCGGCGGTCACGGGGTCGTCGGATGAGACGACGGCCCGGGTCTTCAGCGAGCCGGACGACGTCCGGAGGATCTGGTCGATCCGGGAGTCGGGGATCCGCGCCACCACCCGTGTGTACGAGGGGCGCGAGGTGTGGCCGGGATGGGAGGACTCCGCCGTCCCCGCCGAGCGATTCGGCGACTACCTCGCCGACCTCCGGTCGGTCATGGACGGGTACGGCTACCACGGCGGTATGTACGGTCACTTCGGCGAGGGCTGTCTCCACCTCCGGATCGACTTCGACCTCCAGACCACCGACGGCCGGGTGCGGTACCGCCGGTTCATGGAGGAGGCCGCCGACCTGGCGGTGTCCTACGGGGGGTCGCTCTCCGGCGAGCACGGCGACGGCCAGGCGCGGGGCGAGCTGCTCGAGCGGATGTACGGACCCGAGCTGATGGGTGCCTTCCACGACTTCAGGGCGCTGTGGGACCCGCAGGGGAAGATGAATCCCGGCAAGGTCATCGACCCGCGCCCGCTCGACGCCGACCTCGCCGCCGAGATGGACCTCGGCGCGGTGGAGTCGCACTTCGACTATCCGGACGACGATCACAGCTTTTCCAGGGCATCGGCCCGCTGCGTCGGGGTGGGGAAGTGTCGTGATGCCGCTTCCGGCACGATGTGCCCCAGCTACATGGCGACCCGGGAGGAGATCCATTCCACCCGGGGTCGAGCCCGTCTGCTCGCGGAGATGCTCGACGGTGAGGCCGTGTCGGGGCGATGGCGTTCCGATGCCGCCGCCGAGGCGCTCGACCTGTGCCTTGCCTGTAAGGGATGCCTGGCCGAGTGTCCGGTGAGCGTCGACATGGCCACGTACAAGGCCGAGTT
>CAZTOV010000098.1:3169-4390 GCA_964615175.1 uncultured Burkholderiales bacterium | reverse complement strand
GACGCTCCCCGCGTCCTCGTGTGGCCCGACACGTTCACCAACCACTTCCACCCGGCGGCGGGCCGATCGGCGGTCGAGGTGCTCGAGAGCGCGGGGTACCGGGTGCAGGTTCCGCAGGAGGGTGGCCTCTGTTGTGGGCTGCCCATGATCACCTCGGGGATGCTCCCCACGGCCAAGCGCGTTCTCCGTCGCACCCTGGGTCATCTCGAACCGGTGCTCGACGAGGGTCTGCCGATCGTGGGCCTCGAGCCGAGCTGCGCGGCGGTGTTCCGCCACGATCTCCCCCGTCTGCTCCCGGGTCCGGAGAGCGAACGCCTCGCTGAGCGGACGAAGACCCTGGCGGAGGTGCTCGCCGAGACCGACGGGTGGACGCCGCCCGTCCGGGGCGACGGCCGGAGCGTGCTGCTCCACGGGCACTGCCACCAGAAGGCGGTGATGGGCGCCGAGGCCGACCGGGCGGTGCTCGAGACGGCGGGGTTCGACGTCGAGACGCCCGACGCGGGCTGCTGCGGGCTCGCCGGCTCGTTCGGCTTCGAACGGGGCCACCACGACGTGGCGATGGCCGTGGGGGAGCGGGTGCTGTTGCCCGAGGTGCGGGCTGCGCCGGCGGACACCGCCATCGTCACCGACGGATTCAGCTGTCGGACCCAGATCCGCTTCGGAGCCGAGCGGCAGGCCCGGCATCTCGCCGAGATCCTCGTCGGTGATGTCTCCGGCTCCGATGCGGAGCCCGCACCCCGTTCCCGTGTCGTGGTCGGGGCCGGCGCAGCGGCGGCAGGCGTGGCAGGCCTCGGGTGGTGGCTCCGGAGGCGCCGCTGACGTCCGCTCGGCGCAGCGGTGGGTCATACGCTGGTGGCGATGTACCCACGGCGGCAGACGCGTCAGATCATGGTCGGCGACGTGCCCGTGGGCGGGGGTGCTCCGGTGAGCGTCCAGTCGATGACCGTCACCAAGACGGCCGACGTCGACGGCACGCTCGCCCAGATCTACGAGTTGGCGGGCGCAGGCGCCGACATCGTGCGCTGCACCTGCAACGATGACGCCGCCGCCGAGGGCCTGGCCGAGATCGTGCCCCGTTCGCCCGTGCCGATCGTGGCCGACATCCACTTCCAGCATCGCCTCGCGCTGGCGGCGATGGAGGCCGGCGTCCACGCGCTTCGGCTCAACCCGGGCAACATCCGCAAGCCCGAGCACATCAAGCAGGTCGCCTCGGAGGCGCGC
>CAZTOV010000098.1:0-3069 GCA_964615175.1 uncultured Burkholderiales bacterium | reverse complement strand
CCGTCGTGCGGTCGGGCCGAGATCGACGTCTTCAAGGTGGCCCAGGACGCCCAGACGGCGTTCGCCGATCGCCAGATCCCGCTCCAGGTGGCGGTGATGGGCTGCGTCGTGAACGGCCCCGGCGAGGCCAAGGGCGCCGACCTCGGCATCGCCGCGGGGCGCGCCAAGGGCCATCTCTTCGTCAAGGGGCAGGTCATTCGGGTCGTTCCCGAGGCCGAGATGGTCAGTGCCCTGGTCGAGGAAGCCGAACGGATCATGGAGGAGGGCGTCGAGGCCCGTCTCGCCGCTGCCGACTCCGGTGCCGCGGCCCAGGCCGAGGCCGACCGCGAGGAACTCCTCGAGATCCAGGGCGCCGATGCCAACCAGGCCGACGAGCGGAAGGCCCGCATCCGCGGCTTGGCAGGGTAGGAACCACCGCGAGAGAACCTCAGGGCCGGGGGCTCAGGTCTCCCCGTCACCCCCGGCCCGTGTTCGTGGCCGGACGACGACTCAAGGGCCGTCGGCCTCGAGGTCCCCGTTGAGGAGCCTCACGAACTGGTCATGACCGATGATCAGGCCCGCGTCTGCTCACGTTCACGGCGGTCGCCGTTGTCGCGGATGACGGTCTCACGCTCGATCGTGCGGTCACGACCGAACGGTGCCCACGAGGACCAGAAGAGCCCCGAGACCACAAAGCCGATCGCTCCCACGATCATCAGCACCACGCCGATGGCATCGAGGTTGAAGCCCTCGACGGTGGCGGTGACGCCGTAGGTCAAGACGGCGCCGACGGCGAACAGGAAGATGCTGGTTCCGAAGGCCATGGTGTGTCGTTCTCCTCGGTTGGTACTGCGGTCGTGTACTGACTGTGCGGTACCCCGATCGAACGGGACGGCAAACACGGGGCCAGAACCCACCGAAGTCGGTTTCGGGGGGTTCGAACGGGTTCGGGAAGGAGGTCGAAGCAGGAGGCCGCAGTGCTCCTTCGGCCGGCAGACGGGGATGCCGTGAACGGCGACCCCCCACGATGGCCGTTACGGGTCTCCCGGTGACGGGGACGACCGCGTGATCAGGAGGGAGGGAGCGGATCTCTCAGGCGTCTGGAAGTCGCCGGGGAGCGGTCAGGCGTTGATGCCGCATTCGGTCTTTCCGCTCCCGGCCCAACGCCCGGCGCGGGGGTCGTCCCCGGGAGCGACCGGATCGGTGCACGGCCAGCAGCCGATCGACGGATACCCCTTGTCCCGCAGCGGATGGCGGGGGAGATTGTGATCGCGGGCGTAGCCCTCCACGTCGGCCTCCGTCCAGGTGGCGAGTGGGTTGACCTTGATGAGGCCCCGACGGTCGTCCCAGTGGACAACGGGAGTGTCGGCCCGGGTGGGTCCGTCGTCGCGCTTGAGCCCGCTCATCCACGCGTCCTTGCCGGCGAGCGCTCTCGCGAGCGGCTCGACCTTCCGGGCTCCGCAGCAGGCGTCGACGTCATCCTGCCAACGGTTGTCGGGTTTGGTGAGGGGCTCCACGACCGTGAGGTTGAGCGAGTACCGCCGCCGGACCTGATCCACGTACCACAGTGTTTCGGCGAAGTGGTACTGCGTGTCGAGGAACACGACCTCGAGGTCGGGGACGACCGTGGTGGCGATGTCGATCAGCACGCAGTCCTGGAACGACGCCGCCAACACGAGGCCGTCGCCGAAGCGCTCGTGGGCCCACTCGATGACCTGGCCCGGCGACCGGGTCTCGAAGTCGCGTGCCAACACCTCGAACTCGGCGAGGTCGAGGTCGTTGGAACGCAGCGCGACGGGTGTCTCGGTCATCGGCACGTGATCAGGTGGCGCATTCCGACTCGCCGACCACCTTCTCGTAGGGGCCGGTCTCGTCGAAGTCGACATAGAAGTCGGGGGCTTCGTCGGGTTCGGGGAACTCGTCGAGGTCCTTGACCAGTTCACCGACGGTCTTGGTGCCACCGCTGCGTTCGACCCATTCGTGGAACCGTTCGCCGGCGCTGCGCTCGGCGGCGAACTTGCCGACGAGACGGACCACGGCCTGCGCGGCACTCTTGGCGGGTAGCTTGGCGGCTTTCTCCCCGAACTCGACCTTCTCGTGGCCCAGGCGGCCTCCGAGCAGCATCGTGTACCCGGGAGCCGAACGGCCGTGGGCACGTCGCTCCATGCCGAAGAAGCCGATGTCGGAGATGTGGTGCTGGCCGCAGGAGTTGGTGCAGCCGGAGATGTTGATGCTCACGTCGCCGACCTCGGCCAGCCCCGCATCCTCGAGGGCCTGACCGATGTCGGACGCGAGGCCGCGGCTCTGGGTCACGGCGAGGTTGCAGGTGTCGGCGCCGGGGCAGGCCACGACGTCACGGGCGAGCTGCGCGCCCGGCTCGGCCATTTCGAGGGCCTGGAGGCGGGCATGGATCTCGGGGAGCTGCTCCTCGGTCACCTGTCGCAGCACGAAGTTCTGGCGGGCCGTCACCCGCACCTCGAGGTCGAGGTCGCGGGCGAGGGAGGCCACGCCGCGGAACTGCTCGGCGGTGATATCACCGAGTCGGGCGTACGCGTAGGCGCTCACCGTGCCGTTGGCGTTGCCTCGGACGACGTTGGCTTCCTCCCACCGCGTGTACGGATCGGACGACCGCAGCTCCACGCGCACCTCGTCGAGGCGGCGGGCGCCGTCGGGACCCATGCCCGCGGGGGCGTCGCCCATCTGCCGGACCCGCTCGGGGATGCCCCCGGGCCAGTCCGATGACGCCCGCAGGAATCGGCGTTCCTTGAAGATGCGCTCCCGCAGTTCCTCTTCGCCGAGTTGGTCGACCAGCCACTTCATCCGGGCCCGGAGCTTGTTGTCGCGGTTCCCGAAGTGGTCGAAGGTGCGGAGGATGGCTTCGATCGTCGGCAGCAGGTCCTCGCGGGCCGTGAAGTCCTCCAGGACGATGGCCGGGTGGGGGTTGGCTCCGAGGCCACCGGCCATGTAGACGCGGAACCCGGGCTCGATCGACCCGTCGTCGCGCTTGCGGGCGCTGGCGACGACACCGACGTCGTTGAACATGGCCTGGCCGCAGTCGGTGTCGCAGCCCGAGAAGTTGATCTTGAACTT
>CAZTOV010000097.1:5046-6549 GCA_964615175.1 uncultured Burkholderiales bacterium | reverse complement strand
ACAGTGGGAGAGCGGGTCAGTTACGACCTCGACGGTTCGATCGCCACGATCGCCATGGACGACGGGAAGGTCAACGCGCTCTCGTTCGAGATGTTCGAGGAGATCAACGGGGCGCTCGATCGGGCGGAGTCCGACGAGGCCGTCGTGGTGCTCACCGGCCGCGACGGCATCTTCTCTGCGGGATTCCACCTCAAGACCCTGACCGGCGGGGGCCAGGACGCGCTCGATCTCCTCATGGCCGGCTTCGAGTTGTCGCACCGGATGCTGTCGTTCCCGAAGCCGATCGTGACGGCGGTGACGGGCCACGCCATGGCCATGGGGCTGTTCGTGGTGCTCTCCTCTGACTACCGCGTCGGGATCGCGGGGGCCGACCACAAGGTGGTCGCCAACGAGGTGGCGATCGGGATGACGCTCCCGTGGTCGGCGATCGAGATCTGCCGACAGCGCCTCGCCCCCGCGTACTTCCAGCGCGTCATCAACCTGGCCGAAGAGTTCACCCCTGACTCCGCAGTCGACGCCGGCCTGCTCGACCGAGTCGTCGCGCCCGACGAGGTCGTTCCCACCGCCCGGGCCATGGCCGAGTCGATGACCGAACTCAATCTCGCCGCTCACCACGCCACCAAGCTGCGCACGCGTGAGGGAGCGCTGGCGGCCCTGCGCGAGGCCATCGACAAAGACCGGGCGGAACTGAGCGGTCTGTTGTAGCTCTCAGCGAATCCTCAGCGTCTCTTGGTGGTCCCTCAGCTGCCCTTCTTCAGGGTGGGACTCGTTCTGTCATCGAGCACAGGAGCGAGTCATGAGCGAACCAACGAAACGTACTGACGCATCACCGGTGACGGGTCGACTCCGTCGCGTTTTCACAGCGACCCTCGTCGTCCTGACCATGGTGGGCGGTGGTGTCGGTCTTGTCGGAGTGGGAGGCGCCTCGGCAGTCGTCGGCGGTGCACCGGTCGGCACCGACGGGGCTCCGTGGCAGGTGAGCCTCCAGGACGCCCACGGCCACTACTGCGGCGGCACGGTGATCAGCGACCGCCTCGTCGTGACGGCGGCCCACTGCACCGAAGGCTCGCAGCCCGCGTCGATCACCGTTCGGGCCGGCGTCACCGACTGGACGGATGCGTCGGGTCAGGACCGGGTCGTCGAGAAGGTCTTCGAACACCCCGAGTACTTCGTGAGCGGCGGTGCGGATGTGGCGGTGCTCGTCCTCGCCACGCCCCTGAACCTCGGCGGACAGGTGCAGGCCATCGAACTCGCCGGCGCCGGCGACGCCGCCGCGGCGCACACGGCGGTGACCACCGGGTGGGGCTCGACCAGTGAAGCGGATGAGCTCGGTTCGCAGACGCTGCTCGCGGCCGAGGTGCCCGTCGTCAGCGATGAGGAGTGCGCGGCGTCCCTGGCTGATCACGACGACTGGCATGACGCGGCCACCGAGGTGTGCGCCGGCGGTACGGGTACCGACTCGTGCTATGGCGACAGCGGAGGACCGCTGGTGGTGCAGGGGGC
>CAZTOV010000097.1:0-4946 GCA_964615175.1 uncultured Burkholderiales bacterium | reverse complement strand
CGGGTACCGACTCGTGCTATGGCGACAGCGGAGGACCGCTGGTGGTGCAGGGGGCGGACGGGTCTCCGAAGCTGCTCGGAGTCGTGAGTTGGGGCATCGAGTGTGGCGGCGCGGCGCCCGGCGTCTATGCGGACGTTCCGGGGGTCAGCGACTTCCTGACCGCCATCACCCCTGACACGCCGCTGGCCGAGCGCTCGGTCTCCGACGAGTTCGACGGGTTCGAGGAGTTCGAGGAGTTCGAGGAGTGGGACGAGTTCGAAGGCCCGTTCCTGGACGACGGCGCTGACGAGTACTGGGAGGAGGATCCCGCCGACGGGTACTGGGAGGAGGGTTCCGAGGAGTGGTACTGGGAGGAGGGATTCTGAGACCCAGCGCTCCGTCTGGTCGAGCGAGTCGGTGGGGCGAACCTCGGTTCGGCCCACCGACTCGTCGGCGCTGACACACTGGAGGCTCCATGCGGGTCCTGGTCGTCGAGGACGAAGAACTGATCGCCCGTTCCCTTCGAGACGGTCTGGCATCCGAGGGCTACTCGGTCGACCACGCCGCCGCCGGTGATGAGGGTGTCTGGATGGCGCAGGAGCACGACTACGACGCCATCATCCTCGACGTCCTCCTGCCGGGGATGAACGGGTTCCTGGTGTGTCGGACGCTCCGAGAAGCCGGCGTCACGACACCCATCCTCATGCTGACGGCGAAGGACGGTGAACACGACGTCGCCGAGGGCCTCGACACGGGCGCTGACGACTATGTCGTCAAGCCCTTCTCGCTCGTCGTCCTTGCCGCTCGTCTACGGGCGCTGATCCGGCGGGGCCCGGCCGAGCGTCCCGCCACACTCGAACACGGCACCTTGGCCTCGACCCCGCCCGACGCACCTGCGCACGTGGTGACGCGGACATCGAACTCACCCCCCGGGAGTTCGCCCTGCTGCACTACCTCCTCCACCAGGCCGGGAGGCCCGTCTCGAAACAGGAGTTGATCGATCGGGTGTGGGCCGACGAGGCGCTCGACGCCAACGTGCTCCAGGTCTACATCGGTTACCTCCGCCGGAAGATCGACGAACCCTTCGGCACGCACACCATCGAGACCGTCCGCGGCGTGGGCTACCGCGTCGCCGACCCGCCGTCGTGAGGTGGCCCATCCGCCGTCGCCTCGCTGTGGCGGCGTCCGTGTTCACGGCGCTGCTCGTGCTCGTGGCCGGCCTGGTGGTGCTTACCGAGGCGTGGCGGCGTGCCGATGCCGAGCGTCTCGACGATCTCGAGGTCCTGGCCGACCGGGTCGACCGGCTGTTGCACGACCCGGAGATCCCGCTTTCGTCGCTGGGTATCGATCCCAACCAGTTCGTGGCGCTGTTCGACGCCGACGGGTTGGTGACCGAGGTCGAGGGTGACGTCGACCCGGACGCTGTTGAAGAGTCCGCGTTCGCGGCGCTGGAGCTCGAGACGCTCGAGCCTTCCGAGATCCTCTTCGACGAGTTCGCCGGCGAATGGGATGTCGCCGCCATCGGGTGCGCCCAAGGAGCCCGGTGCGACGCCCTCGCGGTCGGCGAACGGCCCGACGACTGGTTCGACTTCGTGTGGGAGCGATTGGCCGTGGTCATGGCGGCGGCCGTCGGTGTCGGCGCCCTGGCCGGCCTGGGTTCTTGGTGGTTGGTGGGGCGATCGCTGCGTCCCGTAGACGAGATGCGCTCCACCCTTGCCGAGATCACCGATGCCGATCTCGATCGCCGAGTCCCGGTTCCCGCGACAGGCGACGAGCTGACCCGCCTCGGCCGGAGCATGAACGCCACCCTGGACCGACTGGCAGCATCGCTGATGGCGCAGCAGCGGTTCGTCTCCGACGCCGCCCACGAGCTGCGCAGCCCGCTGACCGGAGTCCGGGCCGCGCTCGAGTTGGCCCAGCGCGACGATGAGCGGCGAGGTGAGGCCATCGACGAATCGCTGCGGGAGATCGACCGTACCGCGGCACTGCTCGACGACCTTCTCCATGTCGCGCGGGTGCAGGCGGGCGTGGCGGCGAGGCGATCGCTCGCCGACCTCGACGACCTGGCTCGGCGAGAGTTGCGCGACCTCGAGACCCGCCACCCGTCGATCACGGTCACGAGGGGGTCCATCCAGCCCGTGCAGGAGCGCGTCGACGCCGGGGGGATCGCCCGGATGGTGCGGAACCTCCTCGACAATGCCGCTGTCCACGCCCGCACCGAGGTCTCATTGTCGCTGACTGATGATGGCGACGCGTGGCGTCTCGTGGTCGAGGACGACGGCGCGGGAATTCCCGTGGAGCACCGTGATGCCGTGTTCGAACGCTTCCGGCGCCTCGACGAGTCGCGGAGTCGGGCCACCGGCGGGTCCGGCCTGGGGCTGGCCATCGTCGCCGGCATCGTGGCCGATCACGGGGGAGAGGTCATCGTGGGCGACGCTCAACTGGGCGGCGCGCGCCTCACCGTGAGGGTGCCCCGCAACGCGGATGCGACGGCCGTGGCGGGTGCCTCGGTGTGACGGCGCGAAGTGGGGTCCGTAGATTGACCACCATGAACGAACGAGGATCCGCCAGCGTCACGATCGACGCGTCGCCCGGCGCGGTCTACGCCGTCGTCAGCGACGTGACCCGAATGGGCGAGTTCAGCCCCGAATGCGTGCGCTGCGAGTGGGTCGACGGGGCGACCGGCCCCGAGGCCGGGGCCCGCTTCCACGGCTACAACAAGATCGGCGACTTCGAATGGGACGTCCCCTGCGAGGTGCGCCGGGCCGAATCCGGCGAGGTGTTCGAGTTCGTCGCCGCCCCCGAGATGGGGGAGCAGGCCACAACCTGGACCTTCACGATCGAGGAGACTGACGGCGGCACCGAGCTGACCGAGTCGTTCCACGCGCCGCTGGTCAACGTCGAGGGCGCCACCAGCAACGTCGAGGGCCGCGACGAGATGCTCCGCAACGGATGCGAGCGCACGGTGGCGGCCATCAAGGAGGCCGTGGAGGGCACAGCGTCGGAGTGACGTCACCCGACATCTCCGCCTACCTCGAGATCCGGACCGCCGGCGCGTCCGGCTTTTCGTCGGACGCCGACACCGTCCTCGTCTCGTCGGACCTCCCCGGGACCGCCCAGCTCTTCCGCGTTCCCCGAACGGGTGGGTCACTCACCCAGGTCACAGCCTTCGACGAGCCGGTCGGTGGGCAGTTCGTACCCGGCGAAGACCGGCTGCTCCTTGCTCTCGACGACGGTGGCAACGAGAGGTACCAGCTCTACCTGGGTGACCCCGACCCGGTGGAGCCGTACGCCTCGACCGAGGGGCTCGACGTGGTCGTCGAGAACCCCGAGTACATCCACCGACCCGGTGGCGTGTCGCGCGACGGCCGTTTCACGGCCTATTCGACCAACCGTCGTAACGGCGTCGACTTCGATGTGCACGTGCACGACCTCGAGACCGGCGAAGACGTTGCCGTCGACACCGGCGGGGGCTGGCGAGGGGGCATGGGCTTCTCGCCCGACGGCCGGTGGGTGGCCGTCTACGAGCTGACCGAGCGCAGCGGCGACAACCGGGTGCACCTCCACGACCGCGAGACGGGCGAGCATTTCGAGCTCGACCCGCACGACGACACCGAGGACGCCGTGGTCGGTGGCCCCTCGTGGCTGCCCGACGGTTCGGCCTTCTTCTACGAGTCGTCGGTGGACCGGGACACGGTGGCGATCCGCCGCTTCGACATGACGTCACGACGGCCGGAGACCGTCCTCGAGCCCGAGTGGGACGCGTCCTGCGGGGTCGACTGGACCGGTCGGCACCTCCTGGTGGTCACCAACGACGACGGCTACACCCGGGCAGTGCTGCACGACCCCGAGACGCTGGCCGTGCGCGGAGAGATACCCCTCCCGGGACAGGGCGTCGCCGGCGGCTTCCGCTTCTCCCGCGACGGCTGCCACCTCCAGTTCTCGTACAGCTCGCCACTCATGCCCGGCGATGTGTGGGTGCACGACATCGAGGCCGCGTCGAGCGAGCGCCTCACGGCGAGCCCCTGCGATGTCGATCCCGACACGTTCGTCGACGCCGAGCTGCACCGGTATGCGTCGTTCGACGGGCTCGACGTGCCGCTGTACGTGTTCCGCCCGCGGGAGCGACCGTCGGGCAGCCCTCTGCCGGTGGTCGTGGTGATCCACGGTGGCCCCGAGTCGCAGTACCGGCCTTCGTTCAGCGCCCTCACCCAGTACCTGGTGGCCAGCGGCTTCGCCGTCGTCGCCCCCAACGTGCGGGGCTCGACCGGTTACGGGAAGCGCTACCAGCACCTCGACGACGTCGAGCGACGGCTCGACAGCGTGCGCGACCTCGAAGGTCTCCACGACTGGATCGCCGCCACCGACGACCTCGACGCCGACCGCGCCGCCCTCTATGGCGGCAGTTACGGCGGTTACATGGTGCTGGCCGGCCTCGCCTTCCAACCCGACCGGTGGGCCGCCGGCGTCGACATCGTGGGTATCTCGAGCCTGGTCACCTTCCTCGAGAACACGTCGCCGTGGCGCCGGGCCTTTCGTGAGCGTGAGTACGGATCGCTGGAACAGGACCGCGAGTTCCTCCGCGAGGCGTCGCCGATCACCCACATCGACGCCATCCGGGCGCCGCTGTTCATGATCCACGGCGCCAACGACCCCCGCGTCCCCGTCGGTGAAGCCGAGCAGATCCACGAGGAGCTGGAGAGCCGGGGAGTGCCGAGCCAACTCCTCGTCTACGCCGACGAGGGCCACGGCCTCGCCAAGCTCCGCAACCGCCTCGACGCCTACCCGCGTGTCGTGGACTTTCTCACCGAGGTGCTCCGGGCCTGACCCGCGTGGGTCGGTTTCGTCCCGCTCGCCCGAAATGGGCGCTGGTCGAACAGCGAAGCTCGGGCGCGCGCTCGTTGCTGGCTCAAGTCGGCCGATCCGCTTCCGAACCCGCCGATGAGTACCCTGGGAATCCCTCGCAC
>CAZTOV010000096.1:0-6561 GCA_964615175.1 uncultured Burkholderiales bacterium | reverse complement strand
GTCTGAGCGTCGGCGAGGACGAACTGCTCCGCCTCGGCCACCGAACCCCAGTCGACCGCGGGGGCGATGAAATCGCGGTTCCGTTTCGTCCCGCCGGCGACCATGCCCTCGGCGATCAGCGCCCGAACCCCGGCGAGCACGGGCACCGCACCGACGTCCACCTCGGCGGCACAGCCCGACGCCGACGTCATCTCCCCGAGGTGGCCGAGGAGCCCGAACCCGGTCACGTCGGTACCGCCCACCACCCCGTGCTCGCGAGCCACCCGGGCCGCGTCCGCGTTCAGGGTGGTCATCAGGGCCACCGCAGCGTCCACGTGCGCGGTCGCCGCGGCGTCGCGCTTCAGCGCGGTCGAGATCACCCCGGTCCCGAGCGGCTTGGTGAGGATCAACACGTCACCCGGCCGGCCACCCCCGTTCCGGATCACCGACTCCGGAGCGACGGTGCCCACCACCGCCATCCCGTACTTCGGCTCGGCGTCGTCGACCGAGTGCCCGCCCACGACGACCGCTCCCGCGGTCGCGGCCACGTCTCGCCCGCCGCGCAGCACCTCGCTCAACAGGTCGAAGTGCAGGCCCTCGCGCGGCCACGCGACCAGGTTGAGGACCATGAGCGGCTCGCCGCCCATCGCGTACACGTCCGACAACGCGTTGGCGGCGGCGATGCGACCCCAGTCGTAGGGGTCGTCGACGATGGGGGTGAAGAAGTCGGCGGTGAAGACCATCGCCAGGTCGTCACGCACGAGGAACACCCCGGCGTCGTCGGCGGTGTCATACCCCACGAGCAGGCGCTCGTCGTGGGCGTCACCCGGACCGAGCAGTTCGAGCACTCGGGACAGGTCGTCGGGCGAGAGCTTGCAGGCACAGCCCGCGCCGTGCGAGAAGCTCGTCAGGCGCACTCCCCCGTCGTCGCTCATCTCGTCTCCGCCTCGACCACGCGCAGGTGGCCGACCAGGTCGTCGAGGGTGACGTGGGTGTTGAGCCCGCTCGTCGACGGCATCACGTAGGTGGCCACTCCTCCGAAACCCTCGTCCTGCCAGCCGGCTTCCGCTCGGCGGTCGACCGCTGACCGGTAGCCGGTGAGACCCACGAAACACACCGAGCGGGGTGCCAGCCACTCGACCACCTCGACCAGCCGAGCGGCCCCTGCCCGGTACTCGTCGACCGTCAGGTCGGCTGCCCGCGGCGTGGCCCGCTTGACGAGATCGGTCATCCCGATGGCGTCGCGGCCCAGGGCCCTCCAGGGTTCCCGCTCGTGCCCGGTGAGCCCGGCCTCGCCCACCGCGGGCCAGAACCGGTTGCCGGGTCCCGCGTAGCCGTAGCCGGCGTCAGCCGCGTGCAGCGACGGGTTGAGCCCGCAGAACAACACCCGCATTCCCGGCCCCACCCAGTCGGGCAGCGTGCGGATCCGCCTGGCGTCGACCCGCACCTTGTGGGTCTCGTCGGGCGCCGGGCCGACGACCACGTCGTCGATTTTGAATCCGGCCCCCTCGATCGCCCGGGTGAGCGACGGCGCCGACCACGAGGCGAAGAACCGTCCGGGGAAGTCGTCGTTCGGCGGGCTCGCGGCCTCCCCGTCCCCGTCATCCCGGAACGACAGCAACTGGATCCGCAGGGGCGCCCCCACTTCCAGCGACCGGTGGAGGTCGGCCAATGCAGCCGGGAGAGCCGCACGCGGGAGATGCAGGTGGCTCTGGCGGGACCAACATCCTCGGAGCGCCCCCGAACGGAAGGGAAGAGCGGAGAGGTCCGCCTGGACCCCGAGTACGTCAGCTCGCGCCTGCCGGGCCACCTCGAGCATCCCGAACGCCGCGTCCAGGCCCACGACGGGATCGGGCAGTCCCGGAAGATCCAATCCCGGCCCGCATCCGGCATCGAGCACCGGAGCTGCACCGCCTGCCACCCGCTCGGACCAGTCCGCCGCCACCTCGGAGCCACGCTGGCGGCGCCGCTCGAGGTACTCGCACGCGTGTCGGTCGTACAGGTCGACGGTGTCTTCGTCCACCCGTGCAGCTTGGCGCAGCGGTCAGGCCGCCGCCTTCTGGAGGGTGCGGTGGGCGTTCTCGATCTCGTGCGCCACCGTCCACACGTCCGACACGACGTCGGGGCACGCCAACAGGCCGAAGTACATGTCACCGCAGTAGCTCATGGTGGTGATGTTCAGCCCGACGCCTTCGTAGATGGGGCCGACGGGGAAGTTGGCCTGCATCCGAGCGCCCGCCGAGTAGAGGGGCACGTCGGGTCCGGGGACGTTCGACACCACCACATTGAATGCCGGCCGGTGGGCCTGGGCGAGCCGGAGGCCCGAGTACAGGCTGGTTGCCCGGCCCACCAGCCCGCTCGGCACGACATCGGGCCAGCGCATCAGCGTCTCACCCACGGCCTGGGTCTGAGCCTTCGCCCGGCGGGCCGACCGGGAGATGTGGACGAGGCGCTCGAGCGGATCTGCGACCTCGGTGGCGAGGCTGGTGAGCGCGACCGCCACCTGATTGCCGAACCCACCTTCGCCGGGAGCCCGCAGCGACACCGGCATGAGCGCGGTGAGCGGCCTGTCTGGGCAGGCGTTGCGCTCGCACAGCCAGTTGCGTAGGGCGCCGCCGGCGAGGGCGAGGACGAGGTCGTTGAGCGTCACGCCGAGCGTCTCCTTCAACTCCCGCAACTCGTCCATGGGGACGGACGCGACGGCGAGCTGACGCCGCTCGGTGATGGGTCCGTTGAGGGGCGATGCCGGAGCGGCGAACGGGGCCGGCGGCAGGCCGCCGTCGCGCGACACACGCCACAGGTCGGCGAGGCCGCGAAGCGACGCACCCGACAGCCGGGCCGTCTCCCCCGGGCGTCGAGCGAGGCCGGCAAACGTGTCGAGCAACGGCCCGATGGACGACTCGCTGGCGTCTCCGGCAACGGCGGGGATCTCGAGGGGCGCGGGGTCCGCCTCGAAATCGAGCAGGTGCGCCATCACCTCGACCCCGGCGACGCCGTCGATGGCCGCGTGATGGACCTTGCTGATGGTCGCCACGTGACCGTCCTGAAGGTTCTCCACCACCCAGATCTGCCACAGCGGCCGTTCGAGATCCAGAGGCTCGGCGAGGATCTTCGACGCGACCGCGGCGAGTTCACGCTGGTCGGCGGGGCGGTCGAGCACGAGCCGCCGGACATGGTGCGCGATATCGAGATCTGCGTCTTCCACCCAGTGGGCGCCGGCCCGGAAGGGCAGACGCCCCACCTTGCGGCGGAAGGGCGGGATCAGGGGCAGCCGCTCGGCGATCGTGTCACGGACCCGATCGAACGAGTACGGCCGGGGTGACGTGGACGGGTCGTAGATCGAGACCTGGCCCACGTGCATGAAGGTGGTGGGTCCCTCGAGGGCGAGGAACACCGAGTCGAGGCCGCTGAGACGGTTCACAGAACCCTTCCGGGGAGTCGCGTGCCGGTACCCCCCCATCCATACCCGCGATCGGCACCCTGTCAACCTGGGAATGCCTTCACGCGACGGATCGCGCGCACCGTTCCGCTCACGGTGTGAATGATCGACCCACGTGGGCCGGTCAATCCTTCGAGACCGGGAATCGGAACGTGGCGTATCGGCGGATGACCTGCCCCTGCATCTCCTCCCCTCTCTGGTGCGCCGCGGATCCCTCGCCCGCCGTGAACTCGAGGTGGTCGTAGCCGGCGGCCGCCGCCCGTGATGCGGCCCTCTCGAGCAGCGCGTGTGGGTCGCCGGCCAGCATCGCCACCACCGCCCCCGATTTCGACCGCTTCGCCTCGGTGACCGCCCGCGCCGCATTGACGACCCCCAGGCCGTCGCGCAGCTTGGCCAGCACCTCGTTCAGATCGGGCACCGAGACCACAACCCCGTCGTTCTCGTCCATGACGAGAAGGTCGCGATCGACCAGCGGGTGCAGCCGCTTCAACCGCGCCTTCACCTCGCGAACGGTGGGGAGCCACGTGATCGGCGACTCGGGGGCCAATGCGTTGAGAGCGCCGGCCTGCTCGATCACCGCTCGCTCCGCCGCCGACACCCGCGGCGAGGCGCCGTCGGCATCCCTCACCCGGGCGGGTTGATGCAGGGGGACACGCACCGTCACCAGCTCGTCCTCGACGCGTCCACCCGACTTCTCCAGGAGCCGCCGATATGACGGCGGGTGCCACGGTGAGAGGAACGATGCCGCCTCGTCGAACCCTTCGATCAGGATCCCCACCTCGTCGAGAGGCGTGAACGACGCCGGACCGACCATCATCGCCGCCCCCTCAGCGGCGGCGAAGCCCCGGGCGGCATCCACCAACGCGCGGGCAGTCGTGCGCTCGTCCTCGCACTCGAAGAAGCCGAACGAGGCGACCTCGCGATCCGCCTCCTCCACCGCGTCGAGGTGCACCGAGATCCGCCCCACCATCCGTTGGCGCCTCCGGGCGATGAACAGGCGGCCGTCGGCCCGGCGCCAGAAGGGGTTGCGCCGGAACCGCACGCGGGCCGTGATGTCGGAGCGCAACGGCGGGATCCAGCGGGGCTCGTCGTGGTGGGTGTGGTACGCCACGTCGACGAACCGGCGGATCTCGCTCCGATCGCGAACCGGAAGCACACTCAACGGTCCTGCCATGGGCCGATGATGACCCAACACGCCGATGCTCCGCCTCGCGGCCGACGCGGTGCATAGTCTGGCGGCGATGCCTAAACCGGAGAACACCGCCACCGACGTCGACCTCCTCGCCGCGTCGCTCGATGACCTGATGGCCGAGGCCGGCCGCCTCCGCGACGTGGCTCACGGCAGCCGCATCACCTATTCCCCCAAGGTCTTCGTGCCCCTCACGATGCTGTGCCGTGACCGATGCGGCTACTGCACCTTCGCCAAGCCGCCCGCCCGACTCGAGTCCCCGTACCTCGATGTCGAATCGGTCCTCGAAATCGCCCGGCACGGCGAACGTCACGGCTGCCACGAGGCCCTGTTCACCCTCGGCGAAGCACCCGAGGAGCGCTACCCGGCGGCGGCCGCGTGGCTCTCCGAGCGTGGCTACGAATCAACCGTGGACTACCTCGCCCACGCGGCGCAGGCCGTCCTCGACGAGACCGGCCTCCTCCCCCACGCCAACGCCGGGGCGCTCGACGAAGACGACCTGCGCCGCCTGCGACGGGTGAGCCCTTCTCAGGGGATGATGATCGAGACCCTCGCCGAGCGGCTGGGTGAGCCGGGAGGCCCGCACCACGGCGCGCCCGACAAGACACCCGAACGGCGGCTGGCGACCCTCGAGGCTGCCGGACGGGCCCGCATCCCCTTCACCACGGGCATCCTCGTGGGGATCGGCGAGACGATGCAGGAGCGTCTCGACGCGCTGCGGGCGATCCGCGCCTCGCACGAGCGGCACGGTCACGTGCAGGAGGTGATCGTCCAGAACTTCATGCCGAAGCCGGGCACGGCCATGCACCGGCACCCCGCCTGCGACACCGACGACTTCCTGCGCACGATTGCCATGGCCCGCATCGTCCTCGGAGGGCGGACCCACCTCCAGGCGCCGCCGAATCTGAGCGACGACCTCGGCGCCCTGCTCGACGCCGGGATCGACGACTGGGGCGGGGTTTCGCCGGTGACGCCCGACCACGTCAACCCCGAGCGCCCGTGGCCCGCGCTCGACCGCCTCGATGCGGCCACCGGCGCCCGTGACAAGGTGCTGGTCCCCCGGCTCACCGTCTACCCGGAGTATGTGGCCGACCCCGGCACGTGGATCGACCCCGAGCTGCACTTCGCCGTTCTCGATCGCAGCGACTCGACCGGGCTGGCGCGCACCGGGACCTGGGCGCCGGGCGCCGACGAGGCGCCGCCGACGGTGCTCCCCTGGGCCGGCACGTCACGAGCCAACGGTCCGGTCGGCGAAGTTCTCCAAGGCGTGGAGGCCGGACAGGAGGTGGGTGAGCCCGAGATCGTCACGCTCCTCGGAGCCCGTGGCCACGAAGCCGCCCGGGTCGCCGACGTTGCCGACCAGCTCCGGCGCGAGCACGTGGGCGAGACCGTCACCTTCGTCCGCAACCGCAATATCAACTACACGAACGTCTGCACGTTCAAGTGCCGCTTCTGCGCCTTCTCGAAGGGGCCCCTCTCGCTCAACCTGCGAGGGAAGCCCTATCTCCTCACGCTCGACGACATCGCCGAGCGGGTCACCGAAGCCGTCGAATGTGGCGCCACCGAGGTGTGCCTCCAGGGGGGGATCCATCCCGACTTCGACGGGGACTACTACGTCGATGTGGCCCGCGCCGTGAAGGCGGCCGCGCCCGACATCCACGTGCACGGGTTCACGGCTCTCGAGGTCACCGAAGGGGCGCGCCGCCTCGACATGCCACTGCGTGAGTACCTCCTCCGCCTCAAGGACGTGGGCCTCGCCACCCTGCCCGGCACCGCCGCCGAGATCCTCGACGACGAGGTCAGGGCGGTCATCTGTCCCGACAAGATCACCACCGACGAGTGGCTCGAGTGCCACCGGATCGCGCACTCCGTCGGCCTCCGCTCGAACGTCACCATCATGTTCGGCCACGTCGAACGACCCGAGCACGTGGCCCGACATTTCCTGCGCACGCGC
>CAZTOV010000095.1:0-6729 GCA_964615175.1 uncultured Burkholderiales bacterium | reverse complement strand
GGCGCCGAACCCTCGGGACCACGCTCCTCGAAGGTGAAGAGGGATGCCATGGCGGAGACCTCCGGCGCGTCGAGGTCGTCGAGAAGCCCTTCGTGCAGCGCCTCGCTGATCAGCAGGTCGCTCTCGGTGTAGATCCGGCACAGGCGCTCACCCGGCTCGGTGAGCTGCCAGTCTCGGGCGTAGCCGCGGTCCTCGAGCAGCCCCAACACCCGGTCGAGATGCCGCGAGAGGGTGTCGGCCCGGGCTTCGACGCGCTCCTGTGCCCGGCGCTCCTCGCGCTCCAGCGAGCGGACGCGTCGGAGGGCGTCGAGATGCTGGTTCAGTTCGGGGCAGGTGGCGACGGGATGGGCGTCGATCTCGGCATCCAGCGCACCCAGCCGCTCCTCTCGTTCCGAACGCGTTCGCGGCTCCGTAGCGGTGTCGGCTTGGCGGAGGCGGCGGACCGCCTCCTTCTTGAACCCGGGGTTCTTGGGCCGGTGGGGCTCGGGTAGTTCGACGTGACCGACCGCCGCGGGTGGCCGGCGGAAGCTCGACGCGCCCAGGCGAACGGACCGGCCGCCGGTGTCGAGAGCGGTCACCCGAGGTGAGCCACCCCGTCCACTGCCGCGTTGGACCACGACGACCGTGCCGTGCCTCCGGCCGGCCTTCACGATGTCGCCGGGACGAAGCCGGGCGAGGGCCTCTTCGACCTCCGATCCGGAGCCTTCGCGACGGAGTTGCTCGCGCTGCTCCACGAGGCGCAGGTACTCCACCACATCGCCCCGTTCGCAGCGGGCCCGATCGCGTGCCTCGGCGAGCCGTTGGGCGCTCTCCTCCGCTCGCCGCTCGAGGCTCACGACCTGGCGGTCGACCCGGTACTGGGCGAACGAGAGGTTCAGCAGGTGGTGCGCCTCGCTCCGTGAGTGACGACGGACGAGGTTGACGGCCATGTTGTACGTGGGCCGGAACGACGACGTCAGCTCGTAGGTCCGCCTCGACGCCAGGGAGGCCACCTGGTCGAACGTCGTCCAGCGGTTCCACAGGACGACGCCGTATCCCACCTCGTCGATCCCCCGCCTTCCTGCCCGCCCGGTGAGCTGGGTGAACTGGCCGGGGGTGAGCATCTCGTGACGCTCGCCGGTGAACTTGGTGAGCCGCTCGATCACGACCGACCGCGCGGGCATGTTGATACCCAGAGCCAGGGTCTCGGTGGCGAACACCACCTTGGCGAGCCCGGCGGTAAATGCTTCCTCGACCGCCTCTTTCATCGGCGGCACGAGGCCCGCGTGGTGCGACGCCAGTCCCGCTTCGAGGCGCTCGAGCCACGTCGGCACGCCCAAGGCATCGAGATCGGAGGCCGAGAGACCGTGGAGGTGGCGGTCGACGATGGAGCGGATCTCCTCGGCCTCGGCTGCAGTGGTGAGTCTGAGACCGCCGTTGCGGCACTGCCGGGCCGCTTCGTCGCAGCCGGCCCGGCTGAAGATGAACCAGATGGCGGGGAGCATCTCGCGATCGGCGAGTTCGCCGACGACCTCGATGCGGTCAGGTGGGACCGGCCGAATCCCGCGGCGCTTCGGCGGGGGGCGCCGGCCTCGACGCGCCGGTCCGCGCGGGTCGTAGTCGGAGGGCATCGGGTTGGGGATGCGCCGGCCCTTCTCGGTGACGAAGGTCGGGAAGATCATCAGCTCATCGGCGTCGCGCAGCTCGACGACGTAGCGCTGCTCGAGCTCGACGGGGCGTTGCTCTTCGATCACCACCTCGGTGTTGCCGCGCACGGTCGACAGCCAGTCGCCGAACTCCTCGGCGTTGGAGACGGTGGCCGAGAGACACACCAGGCGGACGAACGGGTCGAGGTGGATGATCACCTCCTCCCACACGGCGCCGCGGTACGGGTCCTGGAGGTAGTGGACCTCGTCGAGCACCACGACCTCGAGGCCATCGAGAGTCGGTGAGGCCGAGTAGATCATGTTCCTCAGGACCTCGGTCGTCATCACCACGATGCGGGCGTCACCGTTGATGGAGTTGTCGCCGGTGAGCAGCCCGACCTGTTCGGGGCCGTGGGCGCGGGACAGATCGCGGAACTTCTGGTTCGAGAGCGCCTTGATCGGCGTCGTGTAAAAGGCCTTCCCGCCGCGGGCGAGAGCGTCGGCGACCGCGTACTCGGCCACGAGCGTCTTCCCGGCCCCGGTCGGTGCGGCCACGAGCACGGAGTGACCGGCGTCGAGAGCGTCGAGGGCTTCGACCTGGAAGCGATCGGGTTCGAATCCCAGCGCGGCTTCGAAGGTCTGTCGGCTGAACGGCGTGGTCGCGCGCCTCATCGGCGCATCAGCCTCCCGATGACGATCACGATCTCGTAGAAGAGGTACATCGGCCCGGCCAGGAGCAACTGCGAATAAGGGTCGCCGCTGGGAGTGATGACGGCGGCGAACGTGACCACACCGATCACCACCCACCGGCGCCAGCGCCGGAGCTGGGCGGTGCTGAGCACGCGCGCGATGAGCAGGAATGTGAGGAGCACCGGAAACTCGAACGCGATGCCGAACGCCACGATCATGAGCGAGATCAACGAGAGGTATCGACCGGCGGTCAGTAGGGGCGTGAGGTCCTCGCCGCCGATGGTCAGGAGGAAGTCGAGCGCCCGGGGCAGCGTCTGCCATGCGACGAAGCCCCCCAGCATGAACAGCATCACCGACGACGCCACGAACGGAATCGCGTATCGCTTCTCGTTGGTGTAGAGCCCAGGCGTGATGAAGCGCCACAACTCCCAGAGGACGACCGGGGACGCGAGGACGAGGCCGCCGTAGCCGGCGACGCGGAGGCGGGTCGAGAAGGCCTCGAGAGGATCGGTGAAGATCAGGGACTCGTTGCCGGTGATGTCGGTGTAGGGGCCGACGAGCACTTCGATGATGCTCTCGAAGAAGATGAAGACCACCACGGCCCCGAGGACGACGGCGACGATCGAGACGATGAGTCGGCGTCGGAGTTCGGTGAGGTGCTCGATGACGGTCATGCGGGCACCCTCGTCGGACCCCCCTTCGTGCGTCGCCATGAATCAGCTCGTGGCGTCGCCGGTCGTCGGGTCGTTGGGGTCGAGCGGATCGGCTCGCCCGTCGCCGTCGGCGGCGGAATCGTCGATCCCGGACGTCAGCTCGTCGACCGGGCTCAGGTCCTCGTCGCCACCCTCATCAGCGGACTCGAGCGCGCGTTCGTCGGGAGTGGTTGACGCCGACATCTTCGGGGGTCGGCCTCGCTCCTCCACCGGCTCGAGGACGTCGCGGACCTCGTCGCTGAGCGATGTCTGCATCCGTCGCAGCTCGCGCGTGGCCTTCCCCACCTGGCGGGCGATATCGGGGAGCTTCTGAGGGCCGAACACCAGGAGGGCCACCACGAGGATGACCAGGATCTCGGCAGGGCCGACGTTGGGCACGATGTCCTTTCACGAGGGGCGATCCCTCGCCTTCATCGTACCGGTGGCGCCGCCCGGCCCCGTAGCGGCGCGCGGCGTTCAGTGCACCTCGGGCGTGCTGGTGGGTGGATCGCGACGTGCGTCGTCGGCGACGAGGGTCGCTCGGGTCTGCGCAACGGCCTCGGACACAGCCTCGAGGGTGACTCCGACCTCGACCGCCGCCCCGTGGAGCTCGCGCACTTCGTGAGCGATGGTGCCGGCGCCACGCACGACCACGACGGCCGCGATGGCCAGGACCGCCGAGGGGATCAACCAGAGGACGCTCACCCGGGCAACGCTACCGCGGGCACCGTCACCGGGAAGGCCCGGGTTCTACTGGTGGGCGTCGGCGTCAGCCGGGTTCTCGACGAGGGTCGAGAGGCCGTCGAACCACTTCTCTTCCTGGAGGAGGAGGTGCAGATCGAGAAGGTCGTCATGGGTGAGGCGAGGCCCCTGCTTGCGCTCGTGAAGCTCGGCCGGGAGGCGCCACACGTCCATGCGCACGCCGGTCGACACGAGGAGTTCCACGATGCGGGGGCTGGCGTCCTTGGCGACTCCGAAGCTGCACTCCGGGCACGTGAAGCAGTATGAACCTTGATTGTCGTCAGCACACACGCGGACCAGCAGGTTCGCGGGCTCGAGCTGCACGTCACCACATGTTGGGCAACTGGCACGGATGGTCGTCACGGTCGCCTCCTTTCAACCTCACAGGCTTCATCGGACGCTCGCAGAATCGGCTTGAGTCGGACTTTTCTGTGTGGCCGTGGCAACCGCGGAGCGTCGATGTGGCGGTGAGATTCACCCTGCTGCCATCCGCCTTGACGTATTGGCGTGCTGCGAGGTGGGCCGTCCCTCTTGGGGGCAGAGTTCAGGCCCGGTGCGCCAATGCCGATGTTTCGGGCATGAACGGTCCTGGTGGGCGGGCCACTCCCGGCCTCGACGGTGCTATCGCGCTCCTCGCTGAGGGTGCCGAGCGCCCCCGCGTGCTCCGAGAGTCGCTGTCCGCCGCGCTCCGAGCCACGCATGCCACCCACGCACTCCTGCTCGGTGCCCGCATCGGCGAGCCGGTGACGTTCGCCGCCATCGGCACCGGTTGTACGCCCCTCGAAGCCGCCACCCGCGAAGCGCTCGCCGGCAGTCCGAGCCGCCGCAGCGATCCCGTGGCGGGCGTGAACGCCGCTGCCCTGCCGGTGTGGGGCGGGTCGCGGGTCGTCGCCGCGCTCGGCGTCGCCGGTCCAGCCGACACCCTCGACCCCACCGCGCTCGACACCGCCGTCGACGTCGTGAGCCTGGCGCTCCGCCGCTCCGCCGGGACCGACGCCGCCCACACCACCGCGGAGTGGTTCTCGTCCCTCGCGGAGGTCTCCGACATCGAAGCCGCGGCGGCCGAACTCCTCGAGGTGGTCACCGGGCTCGGGGGGCTCCCGGCATTCATCTGTGTCGAAGAGGAAGGACGCCTCCGCGTCGCCCGCTACCAGGGCCTGGAGCGAGAACGACTGACCACGCTCGTCGCGTCGGAGGACTTTCGAACCCTGGTCCAGGCGTGTCGCAGGGGCGACGACGTGGACGCCACCGTGTTGTCCACCGATGACGCCGCTGAGTTCATCGGCGGCGCACGCGTGGGGCGCGATCGCTGGCATGGCCTCATCGGTGTGGTCGGTGGGCGCGAAGAACTCGACCAGGTCCTTCCGCCACTGGTGGCTGCCGCCACGGTGGCGGGACACGCCCTCGATCGCGGTTTCGCGGCCGAGAAGATCAGGCGACGGGCCCAGCACCTCGACGCCCTCGTCGACGCCGTTCCCGCTCCCGTGCTCCTCCTCGAAGGCGACGCCCGGCTGATCCGAGCAAACCCTCCCGCGGTGGAGCGGTTCGGACTCTCAGGTGACTTCGACCGCGGGCGCAGCGTTGCCGACCGCTTCGCCCACCCGGAGCTCGAGCGTTTGCTCCGGAGTGGAGACGGCGACATCGACGTTGAATTCGGGGTGCCGCCCCGCCAGTACACCGTCCGGGGTCGCTCGCTTCCCGACGGCGATCGCCGGATCATCGTCTTTGTCGACGCGTCGGCCGAGCGCGAGAAGGTTCGCCTGACCGAAGAGTTCGTGTCGGTGATGGGTCACGAGCTGCGCACGCCGCTCACCGTCGTCCAGGGCTCTCTCCAGACGGTCGCCGCGCAGGGCGAGAAGATGGCGCCCGAGGACCGCGCCACCCTGTTGGCGTCGGCGCTCCGCCAGTCGACCCACCTCGGTCACCTGGTGGAGGACCTGCTGTTGATGTCGACCGAGGCCACCGGCCGCCCGTCGCTGAACGTCGCCAAGACCGATCTGCTCGCCGTCGCCACCGACACCGCCGAAGTCTTGTCCAGCTCGTATGCCGACCGCTCCGTCGATGTCGTGCCGGTGGGTGACGACTTCGTGCTGGCGGCTGACCCGGCCCGTCTCGGCCAGGTGATCCGCCACCTCGTCGACAACGCGCTCCGCCACACGGACGGTCCCGTCGGCGTCGAACTCGCCGGAACCGACAACGCCGTCGAACTCGTCGTTGCCGACCAGGGCGACGGCATCTTCTCCGGTGACGTGGAGCACATGTTCGAGGCGTTCGTGCAGGGCGACTCGTCGTCCACGCGCCGCTCCGGTGGAACCGGCATCGGGCTCTATCTCGCCCGCCGTCTCGTCGAGGCGATGGGCGGGCGACTCACGTGCGATTCGCGCCTCGGCCAGGGCACCCGGTTCGTCGTGCGACTCCCCCGCCGGCCTCCCGCGTCGGGAGCGACGAGGGCAGGGGCGCATGAATCCCAGGAGGTGACGGCCGCGCGCGACCATGCGTCGTCGTGAGGCCGATCACCTTTGCGCACCGTGGTGGCGCCGCCCACCGACGCGAGAACACCCTCGAGGCCTTCGAGCTCGCGCGCTCGCTCGGGGCGACCGGACTCGAGTCGGACGTGCGTCTCAGCGCTGACGGTGTGCCGGTCCTGAGCCACGATCACGCCGTGCGGCGGGGCCTGCGCCGCCGCAAGATCGAGGCGACCGATGCCGCCGCACTCACCGAGTTCGACGTCCCCACGCTCGCCGCGCTCTACGGGCGGGTCGGTGCGGTCGCGGAACTGAGCCTCGACGTGAAGGTTCCGGAGGCGGGCATCCCGTCGGTGGAGGTGGCCCGGAGCGTCGGCGATGGAGCGACCGGGCGCCTGTGGCTGTGTTCGCCCGACCTCGATCTGCTGTCGAGTATCCGCGCCTTCGACGACGAGGTCCGTCTCGTCCACTCGACCACGTACGCCGCCATCGGGTATCCGCTCGAGCAGCACGCCG
>CAZTOV010000094.1:0-6735 GCA_964615175.1 uncultured Burkholderiales bacterium | reverse complement strand
GGCGACTGCGTGGGGGTCTTCGACGAACAGGGTCACCAGATCGAATCTCATGTTGCCTCCCCGCCGGCATCTCGTCGGCTCCTCCAGAACGTGTCCAGTGTCGCGTGCAGGCGGGGCGCGTGCGTCTGCTACAGAGACACTCCATGGAAAGCGTCGACATCGCCGTCCTGGGCGGAGGGCCCGCTGGGCTGTCGGCGGCCGTCGGGGCCGCGGAACGGGGTCGCGAGGTCGTGCTGCTCGAACGCGCCGACCACGTGGGTGGGATGGCGGCCAGCTTCGAGGTGGCGGGGGTTCGGGTCGACCACGGGAGTCACCGCCTCCACCCGTCGATCGACCCACGGATCCTCGAGCGGCTCGACGGGCTGCTCGGCGACGATCTCCAGACTCGTGAACGAAACGGGAGGATCCGCCTGCACGACCGGTGGGTCGCCTTCCCCCTCCGCACGGGCGACATGCTCGAAAACCTGCCCCGATCCTTCGCCCTGCGGGCGGCCAGGGATGCGCTCACCGCTCCCTTCCGACGACCGCGGGAGGACACCTTCGCCGAGGTCGTGCGCGCCGGGCTCGGGCCCACCGTGGCCGATGCCTTCTACCGTCCGTACGTCGAGAAGCTGTGGGACACGCCGCCGGAGGCGCTCTCGGGTGAGCTGGCTCGTCGTCGCGTCAGCGCCCGCTCACCACTCGACGTCGTCCGTCGCCTGGTGCGAGGCGCCCGTCCCGAGGGACGCACCTTCCTCTACCCGCGGCGCGGGTTCGGCCAGATCTCGGAGGCGCTTGCCGACGCCGTCGTCGCTGCGGGAGCCGACGTGCGCCTCGACCACGAGGTCGTGGGTCTCGAAACCACCGAGCACGCCACGGTGATCCGGGGAGAGCAGTCCGCCGTCGAGGCTCGGCAGGTGTGGTCGACACTCCCCCTCCCACTCCTTGCCCGAATCAGCCACCCCGGCCCCCCACCCGATGCACTGGCTGCCGCCGGTCGACTCCGTCACCGGGCGATGCTGCTCGTCTACCTCGTGGTCGACCGGCCGCACTACACGCCGTTCGATGCCCATTACTTCCCCGCCCGGGAACTTCCCGTCGCCCGACTGTCGGAGCCGAAGAACTACCGGGAGAGCGCCGACGACCCGACCGAGCGGACCGTGGTGTGCGCGGAGGTGCCGTGTTGGCAGGACGACGACCTCTGGAACGCGTCAGACCGAGCGCTGGGTGAACTCGTCGCCGACAGCCTGACCCGGGCCGGACTCCCTGAGGTGACTCCCCACACCGTGGAGGTTCGGCGCCTCCCGCGTGTGTATCCCGTCTACGCGCCCGGCTTCGAGCACGATCTCGCCGACCTCGAGCGCTGGGCTGCGGGATGGCCGGGCCTCATCACCTTCGGGCGCCAGGGCCTCTTCGCTCCCGACAACACCCACCACGCGCTGGCGATGGGCTGGGCTGCCGCGGATGCCCTCCGCGAAGACGGTTTCGACGACGAGACGTGGGCGCGGGCCCGCGACGGGTTCCGCGCCCACGTCGTCGAGGACTGAACGGGGCTACTCGGCCTCGGTACCGGTGCCGGACTCCGAGCCGGTCGTGTCGGTCTCGGCCTCCGTCCCCGTGCCCGACTCCGAGCCGGTCGTGTCGGTCTCGGCCTCCGTCCCCGTGCCCGACTCCGAGCCGGTCGTGTCGGTCTCGGCCTCCGTCCCCGTGCCGGACTCCGAACCGGTCGTGTCGGTCTCGGCCTCCGTACCCGTGCCCGTGCCTGTGCCTGTGCCGGTGCCGGTGCCGGTTCCGGAGGGGGATCCGCCGTCATCGGACTCGATCTCCCGGACCTCGCCACCGTCGTCGTCGGCGCACGCGCCGCCGAGGGCGAGGATTCCCGCTGCCGCGAGGGTCACTGCTGCTCTCCGCATGGATTGTCCCTTTCTCTCTTCTCGGGTTGACATGGCAGTTACGAGATCTGTGTCGCGAGGTCGCCGGCGGGGCGCGGGTTCAACTCGCGGTACACGGCCGGCGCCACCCGCCGCAGGTAGGGGCTCAGACGCACGAACGACCGGCCGTGCGATCGGAAGGCGTACGAAACCGGCACTTCGCCGTACCGGAAGCCCTTGTCGAGCAGGTCCAGCGTCAGGACCTGTGCGTAGTTGAAGTCGTGCACGATCTCGGCTGATGCCGCGGCATCCCGGGAGAGCGCCCGGTACCCGCTCTGCCCGTCGGTGATGGGATGCCGGGCCACCAACGCGAGCAGGCGCGTCAGCAGCAGGTTGCCCAGCCGGCGGTGCGGCAGCATTCGGCGTATGTCGCCGGAGAACCGCGAGCCGACGACGTAGTCGGTATCGCCGGCCAGCACGGGAGACACGAGCCGACCGATCTCCTCGGGTGCGTATTCACCGTCGGCGTCACAGAAGACGACGGCGGCGGCGTCGCGGGCAACGGCCGCTTCGAACCCCCGGCGCACCGCGGCGCCGAGCCCCTGGTTCGTCCCCATCGAAACGACCTGCGCGCCCGCTGCCCGGGCAACCGCCGCGGTGGCATCGGTGGACCCGTCGTCGATGACGAACACCTGCACCTCGCGACCCTCGACGGTCTTCGGCACCCGGGCGACCACGTCACCGACGGAGGCCTCCTCGTCATGCGCCGGGAGGAAGAGCACGACCGGGCCGGCGGGCGCCGGGCGCCCGTCGTGGCGGCGGCCCCGCTGTCGATCGAGCCGGAACCGCCCCACCAGCGAGGGAGCAGGATACACAGCAGACACGAAGCCCGCGATGAGCGCGTAGATCGTCTTCAGGGCGTGAGCCGTCAGCGCGGCAGCCAGCGCAGGCCCCACCGCGTGCCCGAGCGCGGCGTAGGCGGCGACCGCTCCCCCCTCGTACGTA
The DNA here is from genome assembly GCA_964615175.1 of uncultured Burkholderiales bacterium. Taxonomy (GTDB): domain Bacteria; phylum Actinomycetota; class Acidimicrobiia; order IMCC26256; family JACPCJ01; genus CAZTOV01. The sequence goes on along the minus strand of CAZTOV010000094.1, from coordinate 3,880 downwards.
CCGACGCCTCCGGGCGCCACCGCGGCCATCTGAGCCACGACCGAGGCCGCGGTCACTGCGAGGGCGCCCTCGAGGCCGAGGTCGAGGCCCGCCCACTGTGCGCTCTGCCAGACGACGGCTGACTCCAGGAGCCAGGCGGCGACGGTGAGGCCGAGGGCACCGGCATCGGGGAAGCGGATCTCGCCCCGCCGTTGGATGGCGAGACGGCGGATCCACACCAGGCCCACGGCACATGCCACCGCCAGCAGGCTCAGGAGGACCGGGGCCCACGGTCCGGCCAGCCGGCCCACCACCGAGGGTGCGGCGAGCCAACCGACGATGACCAGCGCGATGAGATCGGCTGCGCGCAGGGTGAGGGTGGAGGCCGTCGCGCTGTCGAAGGGGACCCCGGCCCGCCGCACCACCGACAGGACCCGGAACGGCTCGCCCATCCGGAAGGGCAACACGTGGTTGGCGCCCAACGTCACGTGGATCCCCGCCAGCGCCTGCCCGAACGAGATCCCGGGCAGCACCCGCCGCCACGCGACCGCACGCAGCACGAACGCGGCACCGAAGGCCGCGATGACCGCCGCGGTGCGCAACGGAGACCGGGCCGCCGACGTCAGTGCGTCGCCGAGGGCACGCCCGTCGACTCCTCGTGCGACGACAACCACCGCCACCGCGCTCACCACGGCCGCGATCACCCACGCCCGACGTGACCGGAGACCGAAGGAGCGGCCCGGCCGGGCGGAGGCCTCACGCGGTGCGGATCGCGGAACTTGCGCCTTCATGTGAGGGAAGGTTTACCCTACTTAAGTGTACCTAACCAAACTCGGCGGGAACCCCCTGGCCCGGTGGATGCTCGGCGTCGGAGTGCTGGTCGCGATCGCCGTCGCTCCCACGGCGGCCGCCCGGGCCAGCCACAGTGGTCACGTCACCGGCGACGAGCCCCAGTACCTCTTGACCGCCATCAGTCTCGGGGAGGACCTCGACCTCGACATCGCCGACGAGCGGGCCGAAGAACGGTGGCGACCGTTCCACGACGGCGGGCCGCCCCAGGTGCAGACGGAACTGCTCGAGGATGGTCGAAGGGTGAGCCCGCACGACCCTCTCCTTCCCGCGCTGCTCGCCCTGCCGGTCCGCGTCGGGGGTTGGCTCGCAGCCAAGTTCACACTGGCGCTCCTCGCAGGAGTCCTGGCAGCGGCGACGACGTGGTTCGCGGTGCGGCGCCTGGCTGTGCGTGAGCCGGTGGCAGCGGGTGTCGCCACCCTCTTCGGGATCTCAGCGCCGCTGGGGATCTACGGAACTCAGGTCTACCCGGAGCTGCCGGCTGCCCTCCTGGTGCTCGCGGGTCTCGGGGCCGTCACAGGCTCACCCTCGGCGCGGACGAGCATCGTCGCCGTCATCGCCGTCGTGGGGCTCCCGTGGCTGAGCGTGAAGTACGTCGCCGTGGCGGCCGTGCTCGCCGGAGTCATGGCGGCGCGTCTCCTGCGGAGCGACGAGCGGTGGCTCGCCGGTCTCTTCGTCTCGGCACTCGCCGTCGCGGGCGGCACGTACCTGCTGGCCCACCAGGTCCTCTACGGCGGATGGACCGTCTACGCCGCGGGCGACCACTTCGTCAGCGGAGGCGAGCTCTCGGTCGTGGGCCATGACCCCGACTACGCCGGCCGGTCGGGGCGGCTCATCGGTCTGCTCGTCGACCGAGGGTTCGGCCTGGCGGCATGGCAACCGGCATACCTCCTCGCCGTCCCCGCCCTCGCCGCGATGATCCGACGTCGGCCTCGAGGTTGGATTCCCCTCATCCTCGTGCTGGCCGCCGGATGGCTGACAGCCACCTTCGTCGCTCTCACGATGCACGGCTGGTGGTGGCCGGGACGCCAGACGGTGGTCGTGCTCCCGACCGTCGTCCTCGCCGTGGCGTGGTGGGTCGACCGGCACATCGGGCGCCAGATCGTTCTCGCCCTGGCCGGTGGTACGGGGTTGGTGATGATCGGATGGCTGCTCGCCGAGGTCGTGACCGGCGGGGTGACGCTCATCGTCGACTTCGAAGCCGCTGGCAACCCCCTCTACGGGGCATGGCGCACGGTGCTGCCCGACTATCGCTCGCCGGGCGCGACCACCTGGGCCCTGCACGGGACATGGATCGCCGCCGCTGTCGGGGCCGCGTGGTGGGCGTGGCGTGACGACGCGCCGAGGCCCACCGAACGGCGAGGCGAGGTGTATCCGACGACGTCGGTCAAGGTCCCCGAGGGGGTGTGAGATGAAGATTCTCGTCACGGGGTCAGCGGGATTCATCGGCCGTCACGTGGTCGCGGGCCTGCGCCGCGAGGGCCACGAGGTCGCGGGCCTCGACCTCGTGGCCGATGACCCGGTCGAACGGGCCGACGTGCGAGAGCCGCTGCCGACGATTCCGTTCGCGGGCGTCGACGTGGTGGTGCACTTGGCGGGTCGCGCAGGGGTGGCGCCATCGCTTCGCGAACCGACGGCGTACGTGACGTCCAACACCGTCGGTACCGCCAACGTGCTCGCCGCGGCGGCGCGGGGAGGAGCCGGCCGCGTCGTCCTCGCCTCCAGCTCGTCGATCTACGGAGACTGCACGCGGCCGGCCCGGGAGACCGACCCGCCGCGACCCCTGTCTCCCTACGCCTCGAGCAAGGTGGGGGCCGAGGCACTCGCTGCACGGGCCGCACCGCAGACGGAGGTCGTGGTGATGCGCCCCTTCACGGTCTTCGGGCCCGGGCAACGCCCCGACATGCTCATCGCCCGCCTCCTCGACGGGGAGAGGTCACTCCGGCTGTGGCCCTTCCGGCGCGACTTCACGCCCGTCGAGGCCGTGGCGGACGCCTTCGTCGAGTCGTGCACCGTCTCGCTGCGCGCCCCCTTCGAGGTGTTCAACCTCGGAAGCGGCCGGCCGGTGAGCGCGAACGAGCTGCTCGATGTCGTGGGCGACGTCACCGGATCGCGAACGATCGTGCAATGGGGGGCCGTGCGCCCCGGTGAGCCGCGAGTGACGTGGGCCGATCCGGCCCGGGCGCGCGACCGGCTCGGATTCCATCCCGCGACCGATCTCCGGACGATGCTGGCTGACCAGCTGGCGGCTGTCGGTCAGCCCGAGCGGACGAACATTTCGGTCGCCACATCGTGAGGCACGACCTGCTCCTTGACCGAGGTCTTCAACCGGACCCCGTCGGCGCTGTTCTCGACCACCGTGGCGGCACACCCGGGAATCAGGCGGGCATCGGCGAGCATCTTGAGGGCGGCATCGTTCAACTCGAGCATCTCGGTGATACGCGTCACGGCGACCGGCCCCGGCTCGGCTTCGGTGAGGGGCACGAAATCGGCGTCGTCGACGCGGTGGCTCGAGCCTGGGATCGGGTTCCCGTGGGGACAGGTCGCGGGATCGCCCAACAGGTCGACGAGCTTGTCCTCGACGTCAGCGGAGATGGCGTGCTCCCACCGGTCGGCCTCCCGGTGGACCTTCTCCCACTCCAGGCCGATCACGTCGGTCAGCAGCCGCTCGGCGAGGCGGTGCCGGCGCACGATCGACGTGGCGAGTTTGCGGCCCTTGGTGGTGAGCTCGATGGAGCGGTCGTCCTGAAGCTCGACGAACCCGTTCTCCTCGAGGCGGGCGACGGTCTCCGAGACCGCAGCCGCCGAGATGTCGAGGCGCTCGACGAGGCGGGCCCGGATCGGCGTGATGCCCTCCTCCTCGATCTCGAGGATCGTCTCGAGGTACTCCTCCGTCGCATCGTGGAGTTCGGCCACGGTGTGCCTCGCCTTCTCCTGCTCGTGGTGGGCGTCGAGTCGTGCGGTCGTTCGAGGCGCCGGGCATGCCGCGCGCCCCTTAGGTAAGGATACCCTGACCTCGTGATCGCAGATCCATCCACACCCGAACCGGTGG
>CAZTOV010000093.1:0-6797 GCA_964615175.1 uncultured Burkholderiales bacterium | reverse complement strand
GGTCGGTGACGCGCACGCCGCCGATCGTCAGCACGCCGTCGGCGGCCCGGGCGGCTGTGGACGGCCAGGGGGATCGGTGCATGGGATCGTTCCTCGCTCGCGGTGACGCAGACCCGGCAGGTGGACGGGCCTGGGGTCACGGCATCACATGTGGTTAGGGGCGGAGACGCGCAGCAGCGCCAGCGCGTTGCCCAGCACCTGCTTGGCAGCCACGGCCAGCCAGTAGCGCGAGCGCGCCAGGGTCGTCGCCTCGGCGTCGCCCTCCAGCGCGTCGACCCCGCCCTCGGACGCAGGCGGCAGGATCCGGCACTCGGTGTAGAAGCGCTGGAACTCCCCGGCGTACTCCTCGATGAACCGGGTGACCCGCTGAGTCGCGCGCTGCTCGGCCGCCTCGGCGACCACGCCCGGGAACGCGGCCAGCCCACGCAGCAGCTCGACCTCCGAGGGGGTGGTCAGGACGCTGCAGTCGAGGTCGTCGGCGACGGTGCCGTGGTCGAAGCCGTCGGCGTCGGCCTTCTCGATCACCGAGGCGATCCGCGCGTGGGCGTACTGGACGTAGTAGACGGGGTTCTCGCTGCTCTGCTGGGTGACCTCGTCGAGGTCGAAGTCCATCGTCGAGTCCAGCGACTGGCGCAGGAAGTGGTAGCGCGCCACGTCGACACCGACCTCTCCCACGACCTCCTCGAGCGACACGAACTCGCCAGCGCGCTTGGACATCTTGACCGGCTCGCCGGAGCGCAGCAGGTTCACGAGCTGGCCGATGCGGATCTCGATGGCGTCCGGCGGGATGCCGAGGCAGTCCGCGGCCGCCTTCAGCCGCGCCACGTAGCCGTGGTGGTCGGCGCCGAGCAGGTACCACAGCCGGTCGCTGCGGCTCCACTTGTCGCGCATGTAGGCGCAGTCGGCGGCGAAGTACGTCGGCCGGCCGTCGGAGCGGACCAGCACCCGGTCCTTGTCGTCGCCGTGCTCGGAGGTGCGCAGGAACAGTGCGCCCTCGTTCTGGCGCGTCACGCCACGCTCGCGCAGGTCGGCGATGGTGTCGTCGATGGCGCCGGTCTCGTGCAGGCGCTGGCGCTCGGAGAACCACGTGTCGTAGTGGACGCCCATCGCCTCCAGCGTGGCCTCGATGTGTGCCCGCATGGCCTCCACGGCCAGGGCACCAAGGCGGGCGGCCGTCTGCGAGTCGACCGACGGCGTGTCGGTACCGGGCACGGCCTCGTCGTCGAGGACCAGGTCACCGTGCTGGTTGTGCGCCGCGTCGCCACCGGCGAGTTCCGGGGCGGCGGTGTCGGCGGCGCCGACGGGGCCGGTGAAGACCTCCTCACCGTGCTCGGCGGCGAGTTCGTCGATCAGCTCGGTGACGTAGTCGCCCTTGTAGTGCTGCTCGCCGAGTTCCTTGCCGGCGTGGACCAGCGCAACGGTCTCCCCGAAGATCCGGACCTGCTCGCCGGCGTCGTTGACGTAGTACTCGCGCTCGACCACGTGGCCCTGGGCGGCCAGCAGTTCGGCGATCGCGTCACCGGTCGCGGCCCAGCGGCCCGCACCGGCGTGCAGCGGTCCGGTCGGGTTGGCCGAGACGAACTCGACGTTGATCCGCTCGGGCTCGGCGACCTGCCAGGCACCCCAGGCATCGCCCGCCTCGAGCACCGCCACCGCGACGTCGTGCCAGTAGGACGGCCCGAAGCGGAAGTTCAGGAACCCGGGCCCGGCGATCTCGACGGATGCGACCGCGTCCGACAGCTCGAGTGCATCGACCACGGCCTGGGCGATGTCCCGGGGATTGCGTCCCGCGGGCTTGGCCAGCCGCAGCGCGAGCGCCGAGGCCCAGTCGCCGTGGTCGGGGTCACGGGGGCGTTCGAAGTCCGGGTCAGCCTCGGGCAGGTCCGCCGCGGCGAGCGCGGCACGGAGTCGTTGCCCGAGGTCGGCGAGGACCGGATCGAGCTCGGCGGGCGTGGCCACGCGATGTCCTGGGGAGAGGCAGTGACGAACGGCGACACAGCGTACGAGCCCGGAACCCTGCTCCTCACCACTCGCGAGCGCGAGCGGTGCCTTCCGGGTCGACGAGTTCGTGGACGAGGTCCGCCAGGTCCGACACGTCGAACGGCTTGGTCACATAGGCGGCCGCGCCCAGCTGGCGGCCCCGGCGCAGGTCACTGTCCTGGGTGCGGGCGGTGAGGAAGATGATCGGCACGTCGCGGGTGCTCTCCTCCTCCTTGAGCCGCGCGGCGGTGTCCCACCCGTCCATGACCGGCATCATCACGTCCAGCACGATGCAGTCGGGCGGATCCATCAGCGCAGCCTCAAGGCCCTCCTGCCCGTTGCGGGCGGTCTGGACCTCCAGGCCCTCGGTCATGAACGTGACCTCGAGCAGGGAGCGAATGCTCGCATCGTCGTCGACGATCAGCACACGTGCGCTCACGGACACTCCGTTCCGGTGTATGGGTGTGTGACGCTACGCTCGTGCGCCGCTTGCCCCCGTAGCTCAGTGGATAGAGCACCGGCCTCCGGAGCCGGAAGCGTAGGTTCGATTCCTACCGGGGGTGCCAACCGATGTCGTCAGCTGCCGTCGTCCTCACCAACCGCTGACGTGGCGCCTACCACGACGGTCTCGTCCTCGTCGTCCTCTTCCTCCTCGCGGCGCTTCCACAGCAGCATCATGTAGAGCGCCGCGATCGCCAACAGGATCAGGATCGCCGCAAGCGGCAGCAACGTCCGCCGCTGATTGCGGATCTCCTCGGAGATGTCGTTGCCCTCCGCGTCCGTGCCACCGATCGTCTCCGACTCCGCGGGATCGGCTGCAGTTCCCGGCTCGTCCGGGAACACGATCGTGGCCTCAGCCACCCGCTCCACGAGTCCTGACCGCATCGTGGCCGTGACCTTCCAGGGTCCCGACGCCAGTGAGTTCGGCAACGGCACCGTCACCTGGCCGCGCGACCTCGGTGCGAGCGTTCTTGGGAGAGCCGTCGGGAAAGGCCCAGCTGTCACCGAGCCACTCTCGTCCTCCAGTTCAAGCTCTCCGGCGACGTCGATGGCGCGTCCTCCCGTGTTCAGGATCCCGACGTCGACACTCGGCGCACCCTCCTCGGTCCGTGATGCCGTCAAGGTGTCGATCTCGAAGTCGGTGACGGGCTCGTCGCCACCAACCGAGAGGTAGACCCGAACCCCGACACCGCTGATGAGGTTCACACGGCCCGATGCGATGCCCGGAGGCTGGGCGACAATCGCTCCGTAGCGCTCTCCAGGCGGCGTCCCCGGTGGCACTTCGATCGTGGCAGTCACGTCGAAGACGGAGTTCGGGGCAAGCACGAACTCGGCGGTGTCGAACGAAACCCAGGACGCGAACGAATCAGCCGGCGTCTCGCCCTCCCCTAGGATGACCCACCCATCATCACCGATGCGGGCGGCGGCGCCCTGCATGTTCACCGCCACTGGATCCGGAGTTCCGTTCGAGACGCGTACGCGCCTCTCGAAGGTCGCACCCGGAATCGCGTGTCCCACGATGTACTGGTTCGCGCGGGGGTCATTCGCGTCCTCAGCTGCAACATCGAGAAGGCGGATGCCCGTCCCCTGCGGGAGTCCCTCCTGTGGGATGCCGACAGTTCCCCATGCCCACTGCTGCCACCCCGCCACGCTCAGCCAGGCAACGAGCAGTGCGAGCACCCGGATTCGAGCGCTCCAGCGAGTGCAGTGCAGCCATGACCCCATGACCCGTGAGGATGCCATTCGTCGACCACTCCTGCCCCGTCGTTGAACAGACGCGATGCGCCGAGCTCCTGGCTCGGCGCTTCGAGTGGGGTGCCTCAGCTGACGGTCTGCCGAACGGTCGCCACGTAGGTGCCTGCCGGCGTGTCTGCGGGTACCTCCACCTCCACGATCGGTGTGTAGACGACCTGCCCGTCCCCGAGCAGCGTCGTGCCCTCGACGAGCGTGTAGGCCGAACCAAGGTTGTTATCACTCACGTCACCGACAAGTTCTGCGCCCGTAATGTCCATCCCATCGAAGGTGGTGAGGTTCGCCTCCAGGTCCTCGATGGAGAGCGCGTCCAAGTAGGCACGGCCTTGACTGGCGAGGACCGTTTGGGTGTTGTCAGTCTGGTTGAGCCAGTCACCAGTCGCGACGACCGAAACAACCCAGGTAGCCCCGATCGTGCCTCGCTGATCAGTGACTGTCGTATTAGGCAACGAACCTGTGACCGTGCCGGCATTGAGCGCCGTCAGATTCCCCCCGTCATCAAGGGTTGCGGCTCCGCCCCCGTTGCCGATGGAGAGGGCGGTGGAATCCGCATCAATGGTGAAGCTGGTGTCGTTGTCCTCACCCATGGCCATACCGGGGATGGCGAGGAGGCCGACGGCGGCCGTCGTGGCGAGGATGGAGCGTGTGAGCTTGCGCATGTGGTGACTTCCTGCAGGGATGGCGTCCATTAATTGAAACGGCGTGACTACCCAGATCGCCATGGGACACATGCCCCAAATGAGTGGCCATGTGCTCACGCAAAGTGTTCCTAGGTGCATGTGATCACCCTTGGTGACTGATCAGACACGTTCGGCGTCCGATCGGACGCCTCTACGCGACGCGGCCCTGCGTGCTTCACTCGACGGTCACCGACCGGGGCCCCACACACGATGGACATCGACGTCACGGACCGTTCGATCTACACGCGCACGGCGGGGCTGGACCACGACCTGTCCACCAGTCCGCGGCAGATCCGGGACGACAGCGGGCGTGAGATCGCGCCGGACGTCCTCGCACTGCTCGGCGACACCCCGATGGTGCGGCTGGACCGGTTCGCGCGCGACGTCGGCCCGACAATCGTCGCCAAGATGGAGATGCTGAACCCGGGCGGCTCGGTCAAGGACCGCATCGGCATCGCGATGATCGAGGCGCTGGAGGCCTCCGGCGAGCTCAAGCCCGGCGGCACGATCGTCGAACCCACCTCGGGCAACACCGGCGTCGGCCTCGCGATGGCCGCGGCGCTGAAGGGCTACCGCTGCATCTTCGTCTGCCCCGACAAGGTCGCCCAGGACAAGATCCAGCTCCTGCGTGCCTACGGCACCGAGGTCGTGGTCTGCCCCACCGCCGTCGAGCCGGAGGACCCCAAGTCGTACTACTCGGTCTCCGACGAACTGGCCTCGCGCCCCAACCACGTCAAGCCCAACCAGTACTTCCACCAGTCGAACCCGCAGACCCACATCCTGTCCACCGGGCCAGAGATCTGGCGCCAGACCAGTGGCGAACTGGACGCGTTCGTCTGCGGCGTGGGCACCGGCGGGACCGCCACCGGTGTGGGGCGCTACCTCAAGGACAAGAACCCCGACATCCAGATGATCGGGGCCGACCCGGTCGGCTCGATCTACTCCGGCGACGTCCACACCTACCTCGTCGAGGGCGTGGGCGAGGACTTCTACCCGCCGACGTTCGAGGCCGACATCATCGACCGCTGGTACCGCATCGGCGACGCCGAGTCGTTCGCGGCGGCCCGGCGCGTGGTCAAGGACGAGGGGATCCTGGTGGGCGGCTCGTGCGGCCTCGCCCTGGCCGGGGCGCTGCGCTACGCCGTCGAACAGCCCGACAGCGAGCTGATCGTCGTGCTGCTGCCCGACTCGGGCCGCGGCTACCTCTCCAAGCTGTACGACGACGCGTGGATGGCCGAGCACGGCTTCCTCGAGCGCAAGGGCCGCTGGTCGGTCGGCGAGGGCCTGCGGTCCAAGGGCGACGCGATGCCGGACCTGGTCCACGTCCACCCCAGCGAGACCGTCGCCGACGCGATCGCGATCCTCAAGGAGTTCGGCGTCAGCCAGCTGCCGGTCTTCGCCGAGGGCGTGCACGAGAACGCGCGTCTCTCGGACGTGATCGGCTCGATCCGCGAGAACGCCCTGCTCGACCTCGCGCTGAAGGACGCCAGCGTGCTGCACAAGCCCGTCGGCGACGTCCTGCAGGAACCCCTGCCGGTGGTCAGCGCGAGCGACCCGCTCGGGGATGCCTCACGGCTGCTGGCGGCCGGCAACAGCGCCGTGGTCGTGGTCGACGAGGACCACCCCGTCGGTGTGCTGTCGGGCGCGGACCTGCTGGCGTTCCTCGCCGAGGAGGACCACGCATGACCGCCGACAGAGGTCGAGGAGCGATGCCGAGCGCCAGCGAGCGAGCTCCTCGCCAGTTCGCGACCGACGCGATCCACGCGGGGCAGGACCCCGAGCCGGTCACCGGCTCGGTCAACATCCCGATCTTCCAGACCTCGACGTTCGCCCAGCCACGCGTGGGCGAACACCTGGGCTACGAGTACGCCCGGACCGGCAACCCCACGCGCACGGCGTTGCAGATCGCCCTGGCGGCCGTGGAGCGGACCGAACGGTGCGTGGTGTTCAGTTCCGGGCTCGCGGCCGAGGACGCGATCTTCCGGCTGCTCGACCCCGGCGACCACGTCGTCATCGCCGACGACGTCTACGGCGGCACCTACCGCCAGCTGGCCCAGCTGCACGACCGCTTCGGGATCCGGCACACCACCGTCGACCTGCGCGACCACGACGCGGTCCGCGAGGCCCTGCAGCCCGAGACGAAGCTGCTGTGGGCCGAGAGCCCGTCCAACCCGCTGCTGAAGATCCTGGACCTGCCGGCGCTGGCCGACCTGGCCCACGAGCACGGCGCCCGGCTGGTGGCCGACAACACCTTCGCCACGCCGTGGCTGATGCAACCCACGACGCTTGGTGCCGACATCGTGGTGCACTCGACCACCAAGTACATCGGCGGCCACTCCGACGTCGTGGGCGGGGCGGTCTGCACCGACGAGGAGACCGCCGAGC
>CAZTOV010000092.1:0-6873 GCA_964615175.1 uncultured Burkholderiales bacterium | reverse complement strand
CCGTGGGTCTGGACGCCGTCCTTGGCGGCCGTGGTCGCGGCGCGCCCGGCGGCGGCCTTGGCCACGTGAGTGGCACGCTCCCGATCAGGGTCGCCGGCATCGTGGGCCATGGCGGCGTAGTACACGGCGGCGGTGGCCCGTTCGACCTCGAGGGCGACGTCGGCGAGCTTGTGCTGGACGGCCTGGAACGACCCGATGGGCCGGTCGAACTGCACCCGCTCCTTGGCGTAGTCGAGGGTCATCGCGAGGATCCGCCGGGCGGTGCCCACCAGCTCGGCCGCCAGCGCGACGGTCGCGCGCTCGACAACGTCCGCCAGTGCGTCGGCGTCGATCGCGGTCGCCTCCCGCGCTCCGAGCGGCACTTCCAGGTCGAAGACGCGACGCGAGAAGTCGGCCGACTCGACGAGGCGGACGGGGAGGGGCTCGGTCACGACGAGGCCGGGGCCCGGGGTCACGATGGCGATCCGGTCGACGCGGTCGGCCTCGAGCACGAAGCTGCGGGTGCGGTCGTCGGCGATCGCCACGGGATCCCACACCCCGTCGGCGCCGGCGAGCGCGACGGTCCCCGTCCGGCCCTCGGGGTCGATGCCGGCGGCGCGGAGCAGCGGGCGGAACAAGGCCGTGGTGACGAAGAAAGGGCCCGGGAGCAGGACGGCACCGGCCTCCTCGAGGAACAGGCACAGGTCGACGAGCGGGCCGTCAGCGAGGGGCGTCCACTCCGAGAGGTGGGGCCACAGCCGGTCGGCCGCGGCCGGGTCGTCGATGTGCGAGCGCACCAACTCGCTCGTGCACTCCTTGACGAGGAAGGTGCGGGCGCTGTCCCGGAGGAGTTGCTGGTCGTCGGTGAGGGTGAAGTCCATCAGGCCCTCGGCAGGCCCAGAATCCGGGTGGCGATGATGTTCTTCTGGATCTCGGAGGCACCGCCGGCGATGGTGCCGGCGAAGCTGGCCGAGAACCGGCGCCACCACACCCCGTCGTCGGAGCGGGGGTCGTCTTCGACGGCGCCGAAGGGGCCCAGCAGCTCGGTGCCCAGCTCGTAGAGGTCCTTGAGCAGCTCGGAGTAGGCGTACTTCATGTACGAGTGCTCGGGCGACGACCCGCCCGCGGCGAAGCCGGCGAAGCCCTTGTAGCCCAGCGCCCGCAGCGACGCGGCCTGTTCGTAGGAGGCGGCGATACGCCGGCGGACGCCGGGGTCGGCGTCGAAGCCCCGACGCTTGGCCACCCCGACCAGCTCGTCGACCGTCTGCATACAGCGGGCGACGCCCGGGACCCACAAGCCTCCCCGTTCGTGGGCAAGTGAGCCCGTGGTGATCCTCCAGCCGTCGTTCAGCTCGCCGAGCAGGTTCTCGGCGGGCACCTCGACGTCGTTGAAGAACACCTCGGCGAACTCGGCGGCACCGCTGATGTGGCGGAGCGGGCGGATCTCGAGCCCGGGCGTGTCCATGGCGACGATCAGTACCGAGATGCCCTGGTGTTTGGGGGCCTCGGGATCGGTCCGCACGTAACACATGCACCGGTCGGCGGCCATGGCGTAGGACGTCCAGACCTTCTGGCCGTTCACCACGAACACGTCTCCATGCTGCTCGGCACGCGTCTTGAGCGACGCCAGGTCGGAGCCGGCGTCGGGCTCGCTCATGCCGATGCACCACACGTCGTCTCCCCGAATCGCAGCGGGGGCCAGGGCGCGCTGCGCGTCGTTGCCGTGCTCGAGGAGGCTGGGGGCGACGATGGCGTAGCCGGGGAAGTGCAGCGACCGGGGCACACTCCGCTTGGCCAACTCTTCGAGGTAGATCAGGGTCTGGACGGGCGTGGCGTCGCGACCGCCGAACTCGGGCGGATACCCGGGCACCATCCAGCCGTGGTCGAAGAGCGTGGCCTGCCACTGCCGGGCCCAGTCGGGAAGCTCCGCGCTGGAGCCGGCGTCGGGGCGACGGCCGTACTCCACCGCCTCCGGCGGGCAGTGCTCGTCGAGGAACGCCACGAATTCGGCGCGGAACGCCTCGTCGTCGGCCGTCCACTCGAGCTGCACGCCTCACCTCCTGACCTGACGCGGGTGTCAGGTACGCTACCGCCACCCGCAAGCGAACGATCAGCCGAGTCCTCTCGGACGGCCGGCGGTGGGGCAGGGGCCCCACCTGCCGGAGGAGCCGACGAGATGTCGGCGGGAAGACAACATGGCTTCTGCAAACGACGCGCCCCTCGACGAGCAGGTCACCTATTCCGTCGACGACGGCGTCGCCACCGTCACCATCAACCGGCCCGACATCGGCAACTCGCTCACCGCCCCGATGCGCGACCGGATCGCCGATCTGTTCGACGAGGCGTCGGCCGACCTCGGCGTGCGCTGCGTCGTCCTCACCGGAGCAGGCGACCGGCACTTCTGCACCGGCGCGAATCTGGGCGGGCCCCGTCCCGAGCCGCCGCCCAAGCCCGAAGGCGCGCCCGACCGCGCCGTCGGCGACGTCGCCCGCATGATCCGCCGCGGCTGGCAGCGCCTGGTGGCCAACATCCTCGACTGCGAGAAGCCGGTGATCGCCCGGGTCAACGGCACCGCCGCCGGGGGCGGCGCCCAGCTCGTGCTCGCCGCCGACCTCGCGGTGATGGCCGACGACGCCCGCTTCATCGAGGTGTTCATCCGCCGGGGCATCATCCCCGACGCCGGCGGCGCCTACCTCCTCCCCCGCAGCGTGGGCATGAAGCGGGCCAAGGAGATCATGTTCTTCGGCGACGACGTGGCCGCCGACGAGGCGCAACGCATCGGCATCGTGAACCGGGTGGTGCCGCGCCCCGATCTCGACAAGGCGGTCGTCGAGTGGACCGAACGGTTCGCCAACCTGCCCACCCGGGCCGTCGCACTGATCAAGGGTCTGCTCAACCGCTCCCTCGAGTCGAGCCGCCACGAGGCGTTCGAGGACGAGGCCGTGCTTCAGGAGCTGAACAACGCCACCGAGGACGCCCGCGAGGGGATGATGAGCTTCATCGAGCGGCGCGACCCCGACTTCAAGGGCTGGTAGTGGCGGTCCCTCCCGACGTTCGGGAGATCGACGTCGGTGAAACGCACCTCGCCTACCCGGCATTGAAGACGCTCCGTCCGGACATCGGCGCCATCGAGGACTTCGTTGGTCAGGTCGACTCAGTTCAGCGTCCCGAGGGGTACCGGCTCGTCGGCACCTTCGTGGCGTCCCGCAACGACGCGGCAGCCGTCGCCGGCTTCCGGACCAACCACAGCCTCGCTTGGGGCCACTTCCTCTACGTCGATGATCTCATCGCGCTTCCCGAGGTCAGACGCCAGGGCCACGGGGTCGCGCTCCTCGGCTGGATCGAAGCGGAGGCTCGACGGCTTGGTTGCGTCGCCGTCCATCTCGACTCGGGCCACCAACGCAAGGACGAGGCCCATCGCTTCTATCGCTCACTCGGATACGACGACTTCGGTCTCCACTTCGGGAAGTTCGTCGAGCGTTGAGGCGTGGGACACCCTCACCTCAGTCCAGCCGCGCGGTGTCGATCGAGACGCCGATGTCCATGGCCAGCTCGCCGGTCTCGGCACCGTCGCTGATCTCCATCGTCATCCGGCCGTCGGCGGCGACCGAACCGAGGGAGAAGAGGACCGTCGGCTCCACCGTCATCCGGCCCGACCCCTCGAACGACCCGTCGATGACCCGAGCGGTGGTCCCGGGCGGCATGCCCTCCAACTCGGCGTCCTGCGGCGGCACCGCCTGCGTGTAGCTCACGTCAACTGTCACCCGGTCACCCTCGATCTCGACGACCTCGTAGCGGTAGGTGGCGTGGGTCTCAACGCCGCTGGTCGCGACGGCAACCGTCCCCTCCCACACGGCCCCGACACCGACCGGATCCTCGGGGAACGGCACGGTGGCTGTGTCGAACTGCGACTCCATCTCCTCGAGGCTCGACCGGAGCGCCGGGTCCACGTCGGCAGGGATGTCGACATCGGAGTCGAGGACAACGCCTCGGTCGGTCATCCGCATGGTGCCGGCGATCCGGCGGATGTCGGCGGCAGCCTCCTCCAGGGCGGCCGCCACGGCCGGGTCGGCGTCACCGACCACCCCGAAGTCCTCGAATCCGTAGCTGACCGTGACCGTCCCGTCGTCGGCGACGTCGTCGACGGTCAGGGTCATCGTCATGCCGAAGGCGGGCACGTCGAAGTCGGGGAGCGGCTGACCGTCGACCTCCATGTCGAGGTCGAGCCCGAACTCCATGGTCACCCGTTCGACCGCACCGGCCTCGGGCCGGTACCGGAGCTGCCGGGTGTCCTCACCCGCTTCGACAAGGCTGATGGTCATGACATCGCCGAAGGTGGGCGCCGACGCGCCTTCGTCCGATGAGGAGCAGGCAGGACCGGCGAGGATGAGGATGGCGGCGAGGGCCGCCGCGGTCTTGCGCATCTCCGGAACGATAGGCGAGGTCAGCCCCGCGGCAGACCGATGACCCGCTCGGCGACGATGTTGCGCTGGATCTCGCTGGTGCCGCCGGCGATGGTGCCGGCGAAGCTGCGCATCCACTGCTCGACCCACGACCCCTCGCGCCAGATCGGGAACGCCTCGACCGCCCGGTCGGCCCCGTAGGCGCCGAGCCACTCGTGGGCGGTGAGGCAGAGACGCTGCTCGACCTCGGAGCCGTACATCTTCAGGAGCATGTGCTCGGGCGCGTCCTTGCCCCGGGTGGCCTTGGCGAAGCCCCGGTAGCCCATGAGCGTGCCGGCCTGGGCGTCGACGAAGTAGGCCGCGACCTGATCACGGAAACGGGGGTCGTCCCAGAGTTGGGTGCCGTCGGGCTGCTCCTCGTGGCCCATCTCGATGAGGGCGTCGACGGCGCGCTGGAGGCCGTTCGACGACGAGATCCACAGCATCTTGCGCTCGTGGACGAGAGACCCACGGGTGATGGGCCAGCCCTGGTTCAGCTCTCCGACGAGGTTCTCCTTCGGGACCTCGACGTCGGTGAAGAACACCTCGTTGAAGTCGGCGTAGTCGGGACCGGTCAGCTCGGGAAGCGGTCGGGTCTCGATGCCGTCGGACTTCATGTCGACGATCAGCACCGAGATGCCCTTGTGCTTGGGGGCATCGGGATCGGTGCGGACGAAGCAGAAGCAGTAGTCGGCGTGGTGCGCGCCCGAGGTCCACACCTTCTGGCCGTTGACCACGAACGCGTCGCCCTCGAGCGCGGCTCGGGTCTGGAGCGACGCCAGGTCGGAGCCCGCGTTGGGCTCGCTCATCCCGAGACACCACGTGATCTCGCCCTTCAGGGTGGGGAGAGCGAAGCGCTCCCTCTGCTCGTCGGTGCCGAAGTCGAGGATCGACGGGGTGATGATCGAGAGACCCTGGGGGTTGAACGACCGGGGGACGTCGCGGCGGGAGAACTCCTCGAAGTAGATCATCTGCTGGACGTCGTTGGCGTCGCGCCCACCCAGTTCGGGCGGCCAGCCGGGAACGAGCCAGCCGTGGTCGAAGAGCGTCCGCTGCCACTCACGGGCCCAGTCGGGCATGTGCGCGGACGACTGGCGCTGTTCCTGCCGCTCGGCCGGTGGGGGCGGGTGCTCCTCGAGCCAGCCGATCAGCTCGTCGCGGAACGCTTCGTCCTCCGGCGTGTAGCTCAGCCTCACGAGCGGTGACCGTAGCGCGGTACTCTCCGCCCGACCTGACGCGAGTGTCAGCTTCGGAGGTGCCGTGGATTTCGAGTTCTCGCAGGATCAGGAGATGCTGCGCGACACCGTGCGGAGGTTCCTCTCCGAACGCGCTCCCCTGACGTGGGTCCGCGATCACTACGACGACCCCCGCGGCACCACCGACGAGGTGTGGAAGGGTCTCGTCGACCTGGGCCTCACCGGCATCCTCGTCCCCGTGGAGCACGGCGGGCTCGGCATGGGGATGGTCGACATGGGCGTGGTCCTCGAGGAGATGGGTCGTGCCGTCCACCCGGGGCCCTTCCTCCCCAGCGCGGTCGGAGCGGTCAGCCTGGCCGACGCCGAACTGCTCCCGGGCCTCGCGTCGGGCGAGGTGACGGGCGGGGCGGCGATCGAGGGCGACCCGCTGCACCTCGACGGCTCCTCCGTCTCGGGGGTCAAGCACGCGGTGCTCGCCGCTGAGGCCGCCGACGTGGTCCTCGTCGATGCGGCCGACGGGCCGGGGGCCGTGGTCGTCGCCGTCGAAACCGGCGCACCCGGCGTATCGATCGAACCGGTCGAGGGCGTGGACGGGACGCGACGCATCGCCGACATCTACTTCGACGGCGCCTCCGCTCGCCGCGTCGAACTCGCCGACGCGGAGGCCGCACTCGCGAAGACCCGCGACCGGTTGGTCACCGGGCTCACCATCGACGGCGTCGGCGCGGCAGCCGCCGCCCTCGACATGTCGGTGGAGTATGCGAAGGAGCGCCGCCAGTTCGATCACCCCATCGGCTCGTTCCAGGCGGTCCAGCACCTCTGCGCCGACATGCTCTACGACCTCGAACTGGCCCGGGCCGGCGCGTACTACGCGCTCTGGGCCTGCGACGAGGCCGACGCCGCCACCCGCCACGAGGCCGCCACCATGGCCAAGGCGTGGGCGAGCGACGCGCTCTTCCGTGTGGGGGCCAACACGATCCAGGTTCACGGCGGCATCGGCTTCACCTGGGAGCACGACGCCCACCTCTTCTACAAGCGCCTCCTCACCCTCCAGCAGACCTTCGGCGGCGCTACCCGCCACCTCGAAGAACTCGCCCGCCTCGCCCTCGACTGACCCGACCCTGTGTGTGCATGGCGTCGCGCTCGAGCGCGACGCCATGCACACACAGGGTCTAGGAAGCCGTGAGGAGGAAGCAGCCAGCGAGGGGGCCGCCGCCGGCCGCGGCCACGGCGACCTCGGGCGGACGGCCGCCGTC
>CAZTOV010000091.1:0-7125 GCA_964615175.1 uncultured Burkholderiales bacterium | reverse complement strand
AGAGGAGCAGGTCGGCGAAGCAGAAGTCGGAGAGGATGTTCCACGACGCGATGAGCCGCTTCAGGTGGCCGATGCCCTCGGGCGATACGTCGGTGTGGGTGCGGGCCAGCTCCGGCAGCGGCAACGGCATGCTACTGACCCGCCGACATCTCGTCGGCTCCGTTGTCGCCGGTGAACGGTACCTCGCGGCGGGACCGTCCTTCGTAGAACACCACCGTGCGGTAGCCGACGGCGTGGGCAATGGCGGCGGCCTCGCCGATCCGGTGACCGACCCGTCGGGCCTCGTGCGCGTCCGAGGCGAAGGTGATCGGCACCGACGCGTCTCGAAAGCGTTGCAAGAGGTCGGGTGACGGGTACAGCTCGGCGACCGGCTTGAGCCATCCGGCCGTGTTCAGCTCGACGGCCAGGTCGTGACCGCGCGCCGCCTTCACCAGGCGGTCCGCACACTCCTCTGCGACCGCGATCGGCCGGACACCGCCGAGCTTCGCCAGGTCGACGTGCGCCAACACGTCGCACGCCCCGCTGGCGGCGATCTCCTCGACCGCTTCGGTGTACGCGAGCCAGATCTTGTCGGGATCGCGACGGCGCCACTCCTCCTGCACGACCGGATTCTCGAGGTAGTCGAGCTGCCAGGCACCGATCCAGTGCACCGATCCGAGCAGCACGTCCCAAGGGTGGCGGCGGAGGCGGCTCGTGACTTCGTCCATACGCCCCGAGAAGAGGTCGACTTCGAGCCCGAGCCGGATCGTGGCCGCGTCCTCGCCGGGATCCGCGGCCGCCTCGCGGACGACGTCGACGTACTCATCGAGCCGCTGGAGGAGACGCTCCTGTTCGAAGTACGTGGCCATCTCCGCCTGGAGGCGCGGGTCGGAATCGGCTTCCCAGAAGCCGCCGAGAGCGTCTTGGACGTCGGGGAAGCGGTAGAGGTGCTCGGTGATGGCCACCTCCCGCAGACCGGCCCGGGCGGCCGCCCGGGCGAACTCCCGCACGTCGTCGGCATCGAAACGCTTCCTGACGCCATGGGGCACGAGGTGGGTGTGGTAGTCGATCACCGACCTGATTCTCCCACTCGGATGTCGCCGACCCGCCGGACCTCGGCTGCGTCGAGGCACGCCTTCACCATGGCGTCGACGTCGTAGGCGGCTTCGGCGGCGTCGAGTTCGGCCGCGGAAGTCCGGGTGGCGGGATCGCGGGGCTCGAACAGCGTGCAGCAGTCCTGGTGCGACTCGGATGAGATCGTGTAGGTGCCGATCGTGCGCGCCTGCTCGATGATCTCCTGCTTGTCGGTACCGATGAGCGGCCGCAGCAACGGCACACCCACCACGGCTCCGACGGCCCCGAGGTTCTCGAGGGTCTGCGACGCGACCTGCCCGAGGCTCTCTCCGGTGACGATGGCGAGCGCTCCTTCCCGCTCGGCGACGGTCTCGGCGATGCGCAACATCAGCCGCCGGTACAGGAGCACCCGGAGCGACGACTCGGCGTTGAGGGTGATCTCGCGTTGCTGATCACCCATCGGCACCGACCACCAGTTGCGGCGATAGCCCCACCGGCCGAGGGCTTCGATGATCTTGGTGGTCTTCTGCTCGGAGCTGCGGTCGGTGAACGGCTGGGCGTGGAAGTGAACGGCGACGGGGTCGGCACCCCGCTTCATCAGCTGCCAGGTCGCCACCGGCGAGTCGATACCGGCCGAGAGGAGCGAGACGACCGTCCCGGCGGTACCGATGGGAAGGCCGCCCGGTCCGGGCCGCTTGGTGGCCGACACGTAGGCCCGGTTCTCGAGCACCTCGACCCGGACCGTGACGTCGGGACTCCCGAGGTCGACGCGCTTGTCGAGACGGGTGCGGATGGCGTCACCGAGGACTTCGTTGACGTGCTGGCTGGTCGCCTCCATCGTGGTCCGCGCCCGGCGAGCACGTACGGCGAAGGTCTCGAACGGCGCTTCGGCATCGGCGGACCCGGCCACCTCCACACCGCGCTCCACGATGGCGTCGAGATCGGCGTCGGCGAACCACGCCGGCGAGACGTTGGCCACGCCGAAGACCCGCTCGACACGCTCGAGAGCCTCGGGTCCGGGGTCGCGGACCTCGACCCGCCCGGGTACGAGGCGAACCGACGATGCCTGGTCGCCGAGAGCGCGCTTCAGGTTGCTCTTGAGCGCGCGTTCGAACGTGGGGCGGTTGCGCCCCTTGAGACCGATCTCGTGGTAATGGACCAGGAGCAGGTCCGCAGCCATGGGTCCCAGTGTCGCACTCAATCCTTCATGACCACGCGTTCGGCAAGGGCGAGCGGCAGGACGCCGGAGGCCGCGATGGTGTCGTGGAACGACTTGAGGTCGCCACGATCGGCGTTCAGATAATCAGAGCGGATGCGCTCGATCTCGAGCGACCCGGTGAGGTACGAGGCCGCCTGGGTGGGCCAGGCGCAGTAGCGGGCGACCTCGGCCTGCGCCACCGGCTCGGAGAGCCCGGCCTTGTCCCGCATGAACTCGGTGGCCTCCCCCACGGTCATGTCGCCTGCGTGGAGGCTGGTGTCGACCACGATGCGGGCGGCTCGGAACAAGCGCATGTCGAGCTGGAGCAGCTCGGCCCGGGGGTCGTCGAAGAACCCCTGCTCGCGCATCATCTGCTCGGTGTAGAGGCCCCAACCCTCGGCGAAGTACGAGGTGCCGTACATCTTGCGCACCGCCCGCGGGTTCCCGGCGGCCACCGCCAGGTGCCAGTGATGGCCCGGGTAGGCCTCGTGGACCGCGATCGAGGGGATCAGCGCACGGGAGTTCATGAACAACCGACGCGCGACGTCTTCCGACGAAGTGCCCTCGGGCGGGTAGGGCACGAAGAAGTGACCGACGCGCGTGTCGGTGAACGCCGGCGGACGCATGTACGACGCCACGGCGAGGATGGGGCGCTGGAACGGTGGCGACGGCACCACCCGGCACTCCTCCCCTTCGGGGAAGGTCACCAGGTCGTGCTCGGCGAGGAAGTTCCGTGCCCGGCGCGTCCATTCCTCGTACTCGGAACGCATCCCGTCGGGTGTAGCCGGGTGGTCCTCGTTGGCTTCGCTGATCACGGTGCGGAAATCGTCGGTCGAGGCGAGATCCCGCGCCCGACGGGTCATGTCGGCAGCCAGCTCGTCGTAGGCAGCCCGCCCCCGCTCGCGCAGTGAGCCCAGGTCGTCGTCGAGGCCCTCGCGGCGCCGGAGCAGATCCGAGTACGTCGCCTCACCGAGCGCGAAAGACCCCTTCGACCGTTCGGCCAACTCGCCGAGGAAGGCCGTGAACTCGTCGAGGGCGGTGGCGGCCCGGTCGCCGGCGCCGGCCAGCCGCTCGGTCAGTCCCGGATCGTCGACCTCTGCGGGTAAGTAGTCGCGGCAGTAGAGGACACCCGCTTGCGCCATGCCCTGGGCGCGCTGGACGAGCAAGGGGTTGGCAAGATCGGCATCGAGGTTCTCGCGGGCCCGGTCGAGGACGTCGGGTACGTCGGCCAGCCGCTGCTCGGCGTCGGGGACCAACTCCGCCTCGGGGCGCAACCGGTGGAGGAAGAGCTGGAACACCCCGTAGAGGCAGGTGCCGACATACCCGTCGGGGCTGCGCCGCCACTCCTCCCGGTCGTGGAGGATCGCCCGCCCCCGAAGCTCCGACAGCGCGAGGTCGAGATCGATCTCGTCCTCGAAGTCGAGAGCGGGACGGTCGATGGCCTCGAAGCGGTCGAGGAAGTCCTCTTCCTGCCGGCGCCGCCCGGCGACGTCGCCGGCCGAGAAGCCGCCCAAGCGGTCATCGTGTCCGGGCACCCCCATGGCGGTGGCCTGCACCGGATGCTCCTCGAGATCCCAATCGATCAGCTCGTGGAGGAGCCGACCCAACTCGTCGGCGCCCATTACCTGACCCGCCGACATCTCGTCGGCTCCTCCGCATGCTGGGGCCCCTGCCCCAGCAGCGGCCGTCCGAGCTCCATCCGTGGGGTGACCTGCTCAGCATCCATCGCGGTCAGGCCTCCCCGGTGTCGAACAGGTGTGAGCCCATCTCGGCGAGGCCTTCGAGGTCGTAGATGTCGACCTCGAAGTAGGGAATGCGGGCCACGACCTCGGCATCCATCGGCAGCCCCTCGCCGAGTTCACGTTCTCGGGTGGCCACCACCTCGAAGTTCCGGAACGAGTTGGCCACGGTGGCGAGGACCCGAGCGACGTGATCCACATCGCCCAGCTCGTCGACGTCGGTCTCAGCCAGCGCGGCCGCGGCGGGACCGGGGTCGTCGGCCAGCTGGGACGCCGCCCGGTTGGCGTCCCCGTCGAGGAAGAAGTCGGGCAGCGTCTTGTTGAGGACGACGGCCCCGAGATCGAAGTCGCGGTTCTCCAGCTCGGTACAGAAACGTTCCGCTTCGTGGAGCGGCGCCGCCTCGAGGGTGGTGACGACCGCGAACGTCGTGCGGCGGTCGTGGAGGAGCTTTTCGACCGCCCGGGCGCGCTCGACGAAGCCGTCGTACATGGTCTGGAAGTTGAAGAAGAACTCGCCGATGTCCTCGAGGAACTGACCTCCGAGGATCCGGTCGGCCACCTGGTAGAAGGGCTTCGACGCCCTCTCGACCATGCGGGCGCCCAATCCCTGGCCCGCCCGGTAGGGGGCGGTCAACCAGCGGAGCAACCGCCCGCCGAAGAAGTCGGCCATCCGCGTCGGAGCTTCGAGGAAGTCGATGGCGTTGCGGGTCGGCGGGGTGTCGATCACGATGAGGTCGTACTCACCCGTGAGGTGCAGCTCGTAGAGGCGCTCCATGGCGATGTAGTCGTGGCTCTGCACGAAGCGGCTGGTGATGTTGTGGTAGAGCGGGTTCTCGAGGATCTTGTAGGCGGTCGCCTCGTCGGGGGTGTGCTCGAGGACGAGGGAGTCCCACGCCTGCTTCGTATCGAGCATCGCCACCCACAGCTCGCCCCGCGGCTCGATTCCCGCGTCACGGAACTCGGCGGCCGAGACCTGTCGCTCGACGTTGCCGACGTTCTCGAGCCCCAGCGCGTCTGCGAGGCGGCGGGCGGGATCGACCGTGAGCACCAACACCTTGCCACCGAGCCGGCTCGCGGCCGCAGCCGCCGTGGCCGCGGCCACCGACGTCTTGCCGACACCGCCGGAACCCGCGAAGACGAGGATCTCGCGCGACGCCAACAGGCGGTCGAGCGTGGCGCGAGGGGTGTCCTGGGTCCGGGCGGCGGTCACAGGCCCAGCTCCTCGCCGAGGGCGTCGGCCACCATGCGGGTGACACGGAGACCGTGGCTGCGGATGAAGAGGTACGGGAGGTAGAGCTGCGGGAGGTCGACGGATTCACGCAGGCGCGAGAGGTGTGACGACCGCGTGCGACGCAACGTGACCGCCAGGCGCGCCCCGTCGAGCACCGCGGTGACTCCGGGGCCGGCCTGGTCGGCGAGCACGGCCGCAGGCTCCCCGTCGCGGAGCGCCTCGAAGATCTCCTCGTCGTCGTGGGTGAACAGCTCGGGGAGGACCCGATTGAGGATCACAGAACCGAGCGGGACCGAGAGCTGATCGCGCACCCGGCCCACCAGCTCGATGCTCTCGTTGACCGGCATCTCTTCCGGGGTGGCCACGACGTTGAGCGCGGTGATCTCAGGGTCGGAGAGCAGGTCGGTCATCCACTGGGTCTGGTTGCGCACCACCCCGACCGACACCAGATCGCGGATCGTGTCGGCCGCTCCGAGCTGAGCCACGATGTGCCCGGTGGCGGCGGCATCGACCACTACGAGGTCCCACGGCGCCTCGCCGTCGATCGACTGACGTACTTCGTGGCAGATCTTCCCCACGGTGAGGATCTCGCGGACGCCTGGGGCCGCGGTGGCAACGAAGTCGAAGGCGCGGGCAACCGGGCCGATCCGGCCCAGCATCGGAACCCGCAGGTGGAGCTTGAGGTACTCGCGGAGGGACGCCTCGGTGTCCATGGTGAGCACGTGGACCCCGGCGTGGACCTCTTCGGGGTCGAAGCCGACGCTGTCGTGCTCGAAGAAGTCGGTGAGGTTGCCCTTGGCGTCGACCTCGACCACCAACACCCGCTTGCCCTGTTCGGCGGCGAGGAGGGCCAGACCGGCCGCGATCGTGCTCTTGCCCACCCCGCCCTTACCGGTGACGAACAGCAGCCGCCGCGAGAGCAGGTCGGGGTTCACGAGTTCGGTGACCGCACGCGATCAGCCGAAGCCGACCTGCTTGTTGGCCTCTTCACTCTCGATCTCGACATAGGCGAGCTTGTCGACGGGGACACCGACCCGCTGGCCGCGGATGTCGGTGAGCCAAATGAACGAACCGTTCGATGACAGCTGCTCCTGAAGGGCCTTCTCGACCTCCTCGGCCGTACCCTCCATCTCGAGCTTCAGCTCCTTCGGGGTGTCGATGACCCCGATGCGCACGTCCATGCTGCGTCTTCCCCTCTCGTCACGTTGCCCCGGCTCGTGTGACCGGCGGGCCGATGCTTCGCATCGTAGCGAAGGGACGAGCGGCCTCTATCCCGAGGGGCGGTCGGCTTCCGCCCGCACGCGCTCCGCTTCCACGGCGTCGGCCCACTCGCGGAACTCGGCGATGTACTCCGGGGTGTCATAACGGTGGGTGGTGGCATCGGCCTCTGAGCGCAACGCCCCTCGACCGCTGGCCCACGGCGTCCGCCGCTTCCAGAGCAGCCAGACGAGGGCGATGGTGGCGGTGAAGACGGCCGACCACTGGCTCCCGGTGAGGCCGGTGCCGTGGGTGACGTCGATGCGGAAGAAGTCCTGGACGAACCGCCCGTAGCCGTACCAGGCCGCGAACACGATGATCAGGAAGCCGTCCCATCGCGGCTTGCGCCGGAGCCAGAGCAGGACAGGCAGGAGCAACGCGGCCGAGAACAGGTCGTAGAGGGCAGGCTGGTGCACCGCGTTCCCGGGCCCGGCGATGCAGATCGAGCCGGTCGCGACCGTGGCGGGCGGGCACTCGTAGCCGAGGAAGAACTCGGTGGCCTTGCCCAGGTGGTCGGCGATGACGAGATCGCCGATTCGGCCGATGATGATGCCGAACGCGAGGCCGGGAGCGACCGCGTCCATGACCTTCCAGAACGAGATCCCCTCCGCGCGCATCCGGGTGGCGGCGAGCAGCACGGCCCCGGC